>JBDTXR010000273.1:0-11844 GCA_040006075.1 Byssovorax sp.
ACCATCGCCATCTGGTACTTCTTCGCGTACTCGGCGAGGCGCTTCACCGTGGGTCCGTCGATGGCCTCGGCGATGTCACACCACTTCGGATCCTGCGAAGGACAGAAGTACGGCCCGTTGAAGACCTCTTGCAAGCAGAGGATCTGCACGCCCTTCTTCCCTGCCTCGTCGATGAAGGGCAGGTGCTTGTCGAACATCGCGTCGCGGATCTGGGCGACGGAAGCGTTCGGATCGTTGAGCGCATTGCTGCACTGGATGAGACCGCCGAGGACGTTGCGTGCCATGGGTTTTCTCTGATCCTCTCAAAACCAACGAGTGATGACGACTTTGCGCTCGGTGTAGAAATCGACGGCGGTGACGCCGTGGGCCTTGGCGTCGCCGAAGAAGCTCTGCTTGGCTCCGCCGAAGGGGAAGAAGGCCATGGGCGCCGCGACGCCGATGTTGACGCCGACCATGCCCGCGCCGCTGCGGCTGGCGAAGGTGCGCGCCGATTTGCCGCTGGTGGTGTAGATCGACGAGGCGTTGCCGTACTCGCTCCGATTGGCGATCTCGATGGCCTCCTCCAGGGTGTCGGCCTTCATGAGGCACACCACCGGCCCGAAGATCTCTTCGGTGGCGATGATCATCCCGGGCTTGACGTTCTCGAAGATCGTCGGCCCAACCCAGTTGCCGTGGGGCAGGCCCTCCACCTTGCAGTGGCGGCCGTCGAGCAGCAGCTTGGCGCCCTCGTGCAGGCCCTTCTCGATGTAGCCGAGGACCTTGTCCTTGTGGGCGGCCGAGATCACCGGACCCATGGTGACTCCGGGCTTCGAGCCGTCGCCCACCACGATGGCCCTGGCCGACGCGAGGAGAGCCTCTTTGACCTTCTCGTAGGCGTCGCCCACGGCGAGGACCACGCTGCCCGCGAGGCAGCGCTGGCCGCTGCACCCGTAGATGGACTCGGAGATGTTGGCGACCGACTTCTCCATTTCCGCGTCAGGCATGACCAGCATGAAATTCTTGGCGCCGCCGAGGGCCTGGACGCGCTTGCCGCTCTCGCCGCAGGCCTTGTAGACGTGCCGGGCGATCGCCGACGAGCCCACGAACGAGACGCCTTGAATGCCCGGGTTCGAGCAGAAGGCATTGACCACGTCCCGGCCGCCGTTGACGAGGTTGATGACCCCCGGGGGCAACCCTACCTGGTCAATCAGCTCGAAGATCCGGCGCTGCGTCAGCGGGACCTGCTCGGAGGGCTTGAGAACGAAGGTGTTCCCGGTGGCGATGGCGTAGGGGATGAACCAGAGCGGCACCATCGGAGGGAAATTGAAGGGGGTAATCGCCGCGAAGACGCCCATCGGCTGACGGATGGTGTTCGAATCGATGCCGGTGGCGATGTCGTTCAGGCACTGGCCCATCTGGAGCGAGGGCATGCCCGCGGCGTGCTCCACGTTCTCGATCCCGCGGCCGAAGTCGTTGCGCGACTCGCTCAGCGTCTTGCCGTGCTCGGAGGTGCAGATGGCGGCGATCTCTTCCTTGTGCTGGTCGAAGAGGGCCTTGAGCTTGAAGAGGAAGCGCGCGCGCGCGGGCACGGGCGTGGCGGCCCAGCCGGGGAACGCGGCCTGGGCGGCCTTGACGGCGGCCTCGACGTCGCCCTCGGTCGAGAGCGGGACCTTGGCGAGGACCTCGCCGGTGGCGGGGTTCTTGACGTCGAGGAGGGTCGTCCCGGAGGACTTGACCCAGGCACCATTGATGTAGTTTTCGAGCACGCGCATTGGAAAGAGCCTCCACGAAGGGGAGCGGGCGAGGTCGGCCCGCCGAGAGATCGGCGGAGCGAAGCGGCCACAAGCTACCGCAGGATCCGGGGCTTTGGACCGAATAAAACGCAGGAGTTACGGCCGGCTCGGCTTCGCTTGCCGGCGCGACGCGTCATGCCCTTTCGTCGCTCGGGCGCGCGACCCAGCCGCGCAGCGCCGAGGCCGCGTCGACCGAGACGCGGCCCGCGCCGAGGACGTCGTCGAGCGCGGACTCGACCGCGAGCGCCGCCTCGACGCGGAGGAGCGCGGGCAGGTACACGGCCTCGCGCGCCAGCCCGCCGCCGCGGTCGTCGCGCGCGGCGATGCGGAGCGCGTCCACCAGCGCGGCGCCGTGATCGAGGAGCAGCCGCGCGGTGGCGACGAAATCGGCGCCGGCGCCGACCGATCGCGCCGCCTGATGACGGAGCGCGATCTCGCGGCGGCGGCCGTGATCGAGGAACCCGGCGGCCCGCTCGCGCGAGAGGGCGCGGCCCTCTTGATCGTCGGAGCCGCGCGCGGTGCCGAGCGTGAAGATGCCGATCGCCGCGGAGCTCGAGGCGTGGCGCGGGAGCACGTGGCCCTCGATTTCGTGGAGCACGGTGCGCTCGACGTCGCTCTTCGAGAGCGCGCGCTCGGCCACGACCTGCACGAAGCCTTCGCCCGTCGCCGCGAGCGAGGCGAGGTTCTTGCTGACGAGCACGCGGAGCGGCAGCCGCCGCCGGCCGAGCTCTTGCCGCAGGCGGCTCACCAGCGACGTGGGATCGTGCTCGTCGTCGCTGCGGCTCATCGCGCCCCGCGTCGCGCGGGGCCCGGCCTCGTCGAGCCATTTCGTGGCAGTGGCGTCTGCCACGGCCTCGAATCCATCGCGCAGCGCATAGCGGATCCGCGCCGCCGCCCAGAGCCCGGGGCCCCCCGCGTGCTCGCAGATCGCGGCCTCGATCTCCAGCTCGCGCGCGCGCCCCGCGTAGATCGATCCGAGCTCCCCCAGCCCATCGAGCTCGTCCGCGAGCCCGAGCAGCGCCGAGCGGAGCGTGGTGTGATCGGGCGCCGCCGAGTACGAAAACCTCGGTATTTCAGGCGCACATCGCCACGAGGCGTGGAGCCGATCGAGCTCCTCGCGGAGGTTGGTCGGTGTGTTCGAAGCGATGACGCGGATCTGCGACGACGCATCCGTGAGCGCTTGCGTCGCGCGCGCAGTCCATCGCGGAGCGCGCTGCGTACGCTCCTGCGGATCCTGACGCGCGGCGGATCGCTTCACGAGAGCGATGCTAGATCAGAACCGCTTCGTGAGCAGCGGTTCGTCAGCGTCAGCGTCAGCGTCCACGTAAACGTCTACGTCCACGTAAACGTCTACGTCTACGTCTACGTGGACGTGGACGTGGACGTGGACGTGGACGTGGACGTGAACGTGGACGTGGACGTGGACGTGGACGTGAACGCTGACGCTGACGCTGACGCTGACGCTGACGACTCCACGCCTTCGATTCCCTACAGCAGGTTCGCCGCGAGCTCCGCCAGCTCGCTGCGCTCGCCCTTCGACAGCACCACGTGCCCCGCGATCTTCTCGCGCTTGAAGCGGTCGGCGGCGACGCTGAGGCCGTTCGAGGCGTGGTCGACATAGGGGTTGTCGATCTGCTGCGGATCGCCCGTGAGGATGATCTTCGTGCCCTCGCCGCAGCGGGTGATGATCGTCTTCACCTCGTGGGGCGTGAGGTTCTGGGCCTCGTCGACGATCAGGTACTGGTGCGGCAGGCTGCGGCCGCGGATGTACGTGAGGGGCTCGACCTGCACGGTGCCGTTCTCGAGCAGCTCGAGGAAGCCGCGCGACTCGCGGCCGCCGCCCTTGACGCCGCCGTTCGAGAACAGGAACTCCAGGTTGTCGAAGATCGGCTGCATCCAGGGGTTGAGCTTCTCGTCGACGTCGCCGGGCAAGAAGCCGAGATCGCGGCCGAGGGGCATGATCGGGCGGCTCACCAGGAGGCGCGAGTAGGCGTTGTCCTCCGTCGTGCGCTTGAGGCCGGCGGCGAGCGCGAGCAGCGTCTTTCCGGTGCCGGCCTTGCCGATCAGGGTGATCAAACGGATCGAGTCGTCGAGGAGCAGATCGAGGGCGAAGGCCTGCTCGCGGTTGCGCGGGCGCACGCCCATCACGCCCTCGCGGCCGACGCGGAGCGCGACGATCTCGTTGCGGGCCGCGTCGTAGCGGCCGAGCGCGGTGTGGGCCTTGGCGCCGGCGTCGCGGAGCATCACGGCGGTGTTGGGAAGCAGATCGGCGAGCGTGGGCGCGGTGACGTGGCCGTGCTGGAAGAAGGCGTCGACGTCGGGGCCGGGGACCTCGAGCTCGATCACCGAGTGCTCGACGTCGGGGTCCTGCACCCGCTGGTTCTCGTAGTTCTCCGACTTCACGCCGAGCGCGTCGGCGCGGATCCGGAGGTTGGTGTCCATGGTGACGAAGATCGTCGGTCGGGACGGATCGCGATCGCGCACCTCGATCGCCGTCTGGAGGATCGCCAGATCTTGCGAGTGGGACTCGAGCCCGACCAGCACCGAGGGGCGCTGCTCGGGGATGGCGATCCGCAGCGTCCCGCCGCTCTCGAGCGGGACGCCCTTCGAGAGCGTGCTGCCCTCTTCGCGGCGTTGATCGTCGAGCAGCCGCGCGATGGTCCGCGCGTTGCGGCCGCGCTCCGAGCCCTCGCGCTTGAACTGATCGATCTCCTCGATCGCGAAGATCGGGATGATCAGATCGTTGTCCTCGAATTTGAAGATCGCGTGGGGATCGTGAAGAAGAACGTTGGCATCGAGGACGTAGTTTTTCTTCATTCTTGAGCGGGCTCTTCGGAGGATTTTGGCGACGCGACGGGGTCGCCGCCGCGGAGATTGTCGGAGGTCAGGCGGCCATTTCCTGGCCGTAGCCGGAGAGGATGTCGAGGCAGCCCGCGAGCGAGTCGCAGAAGAGCAGCTTCTTGCGGAGCGACGCCGCGTGGCGCAGCCCCGTGAGGTACCCGGTGAGGTGCCTTCGTGTCACGCGGACACCATGAGGCTCGCCCCGGGCCGCGACGTTGGCGATGAGGTGGGTCTGGCAGAGGGCAATGCGCTCTTCCGGCGTGGGGCCGGGCAGCTCGACGCCGTGATCGAGGAGCGCGCGCGCTTCGCGGAAGACCCACGGGTGATCGATGGCCATGCGGCCGACCATGACGCCGGCGCAGCCCGTCTCGCGCAGGGCGCGGTCGGCGTTCTCGGCCGAGCGGATGTCGCCGTTGACGATCACCGGGATCGACACCACCTCGCGCGCCTTGGCGGCCCAGGTCCAGTCGGCGTTGCCGGAGTGGCCCATGGCGGCCGTGCGGCAGTGGATCGTGAGCGCGGCGACGCCGACGTCTTCGAGGCGACGCGCGAGATCGACGATGGGCATGTGCGACTCGGGGCCGAGGCCGATCCGGGTCTTCACGGTGATCGGGATCGCGCACTGATCGACCACGAGCTTGGCCATCGCCACCATGGCCTCGGGGTTGCGGAGCCAGCCGGCGCCGGCGCCGCGGCCGGCGATCTTCGGCACCCAGCAGCCGCAGTTGATGTCGATCCACGCGGGCTGCGCGGCCTCGGCGACCTGCGCGGCCTCGGCGAGGCGCGCGGGATCCGAGCCGTAGATCTGGATCGCCGTCGGCGTGTCGTCGGCCTCGAGCGTGAGCTTGCGGCGGGCCTTCTGGCAGCCGCGGAGGAGGCCCTCGACGTTGACGAACTCGGTGACGCAGAGGTCGGCCCCGTGATCGCGGCAGAGCCGGCGAAAGACGGCGTCGGACACGTCTTCCATCGGGGCGAGGATCACCGGTCGGGCCGCGAGCGCGGCGTGGAGCTGTTGCAAGGTGAAGGGCACGGCGGCGCGCGTTAAAGCACGCCGCGATGCGCGCGGCCAGCGGGGAGCGGCGGCAAGGGCGCGCTCGCTCACCCCCCGCGCCGCGGCGTCCGGCCGGAGAGCGGGAGCCCGGGCTCAGGCGACTGGCTCTCTGGAGATGCGTTTGAACGGCCACCCGCTCAGGGCACCCGCACCGGGCCCGACGAAAGAGCCTGGCCGGCGAGCGCGAAGTCCTTTGCGACCAGGCGAAAGCGGAGCGTGAAGCCGGCGAAGGCCGGCGGCAGGACGTAGCGAAAGGTCCAGATCGCAGCGGGGCCTTCCACGCCGCGCTCCACGAACATCGCCCGCGATTGATCCGACACCTGGGCGGCGTCGAGCATCGCTGGCACCCAGTGATCGCCGTCGAGCTGCTCGATCACGATCCACGGATCGGGGCCGAAGGGTGGCAGTACCTCGCGCGGCGCGCTCCATCCGCCGCGGAGCTCGCCGTCGGCGAGCGTCAGCGTGGGGCGGGTGGCCGCGCCGGGAACGGACGCGGCGACCACATAGTCTTTCTCGGCCTCGAAGAAGGCCTCTTCGCCCGGCGGGGCCACCCGTCCCGCGTCGAGATCGCGGAGCTCTTCGATGAGCCAGTCCCCGGTGCATCGGCCCCAGATCGTGGAAGCACCCTCGTAGTGCTGGCGGTCGTACTCGCGGCCGGTGGTGAAGTATCCGGCGTAGTCGCCGGTCACGCCGACGACCATCACCGACGTCGCGCCGCGATCGCGGAGCATGCGCTCCATCCGGCCGGCGAAGAGCGTGGTGGGCTCCCCGGGCAAGCCCGCGAGCTGCACCACGCGGCGCTTCCACGCGAAGGTCACGAGGCGAACCGGCAGCACCGCCGCGGGACGCCCGGTGAACACCTCGACGATGGCGCTCTCGAAGGTGAGCTTGGGGGCGTGGGGATCCTCGGGGCGGTAGTCGCCGCGGCGGCTCTCGAGATCGAGCGACGAGGAGAGGACGTCGGCGTCGAGCGCGAAATTGCGGCCCAGCTCGGAGCCGCCCAGCGCCGGAATTCCAAACGCAGGATAGGAGGCCAGCTTCCGGCCGTCTTCCAGCCACGCTCCCGCGGGCTCGGGCTCGGCAAAGCGGGTGGTGATGGTCAGCGTGCTTTGCAGCGCGGTGCGGGCGTCGGCGATGGCGCGCTCGATCGTCTCGCCCAGGGCCTCACCCACCTTGGCCGCCAGCGCCGTTCCCTGGAGCGCGACGATGCCGGCGAGATCGACCCCCGGCAAGTCCACGTCGACGTCGCCCATGGCCCCTGCGGCGAGGCCGATCGGCACGCGGCGAGGCGTCGCTCCGCCGAGCCAGTAGGCCGGACCGCGCGCCAGGCGATCCTGGGCCGCGCGCACGGCGCACCCGCACCAGTCGGCCGACAGCGTCGCTTGCGCCGCGGGGATCGCCGTCCCGTGTGCCGCGAAGGTGGCAAACGCGCCGATGGGCGCGCCTTGCAGATCTTCGGCCCAGATCACCTGCACGCGCGGATCGACGGCCAGGCCCTCCGGGGGGATCCCCGACGGCAGATCGTCCAGGCGCACGTGGTGGCGGGCGAACTGCTCGGGTCGCGCGCCGTCGTTGGTGAAGGCGCGCAAGCTGCGGTTCTGCGAGTAGCCCCAGCGCCGGGCGAGGCCATGGCCCACGTTCGCGGGCTGGAGCCCCAGCGTCGCTTCGCGCACCGCCGCCGCGATTCCATGCGCGATCCGCTCGGCGCCGGCGCGGTCGAGGCCGTGGCCTCCGGCGGCCATCTTGTCGTAAAGCGTGTTGCCGTAGACGTGCCCAGGGCCCGAGTGGGTGTGGCTACCGGCGAGGAAGAGCCGATCGATCCCGATCCCGAGCTCGCCCGCCGTCTCGGCCGCCACGAGCTCGGCGAGGTAGCGCGTGCCCGCGTGAAAATCGATGGCCACGAGCGCCACGCGCCCGCCCACCCCGTCGTCGATCACCAGCGCGGTCGCGAACAGGCGCCCCCAGACGCGCCGCGAGACCTCGGATCGAATCGATCCGAACCCGGCGAGGTGGCCGCCGAGCGCGGGCGTGATGTCGTGAGTCGCCCCGCCGGCGCGGAGGACGCCTGTTTCGGGGATGGGGGCCGACGGGGGGCGCGCAAGGGAAAAGAGGGGGGTCGACACGGCGGCCCACGTTAACCGAACTTCACACGAGTCCGTGCAGATGCTTCACAACCGGACAGCAATCTCTCCCTCGTCGGACACCACGACACGCCATCCACGGAGGATCACGGATCATGCTGGGAATCATCATCGGGACAGTTTGCCTCATCGGTCTGGTCAAGGTGCTTCGTCGCGGCCGCTACGGTCGTCACGGCTACGGCGGCGGTTGCGGCACCGGCGGCGGCGGTGGTTGCGGCGGCGGATGGGGCGGCGGCGGGCGGTTCCGCGGCCACCACGGTCACGAGGGCGGATGGGGCGGCCACGAGGGCGGCTTCCGGCGCGGTGGTTGGGGCGGCGGTTGGGGCGGTCCGGGCTTCATTCTCCGGGCGATCGTCGAGCAGCTCGACGCCACGCCCGAGCAAGAGAAGGTGATCGTCGCGGCCTTCCGCGAGGTCCGCGAAGAGGCCGCGAAGCACCGGGGCGAGGCGCGCAAGAGCCGCGAAGACATCGCCAAGGCGATGCGCAGCCCGGGCTTCGACGAGGTGCTCCTGGGCGAGCTGTTCGCGCGCCACGACACGGCGATCGAGGCGATGCGCCGGGCCGCCACCGGAGCCCTCGCGAAGGTCCACGTGGTGCTCGACGAGAAGCAGCGCGGCGAGCTCGCCGACCTGATCGAGAACGGCCCCGGCTTCTTCCGTCGCGGCCCGTCGCGTCGCCGCGGCTTCGATCCTTCGTACGACGTGTGACCTCTGCGGCCTGCGACGGGGGACGGATCCCGGCCCGTCCCCCGCCCCGCCGCAGCGCTTTCTCCGGGCCACCGTTCGGATTTTTTCTCAGGAGATCTCGATCATGAAACGACGCTTGCTCATCGCTCTGCTCGCTCTCGGTACTGTCGGCGGCTACGGCTCGGCCTTCGCCGGCATGCGCTGCCACGCCCACGCCCGCCGCGCCGCCATGGAGCGCCACGTGGCCCACGTTTGCGTGGAAGCTGCGCGCAACCCTGCCGGCGACGCCCCTTCCTCACAGGAAGACCGCTGGGACTGGTAGGCTCTCATGGCTGACATGGCCATTCGCATCCTGCTCATCGACGACGACGTGCGGCTCTTCGAGCTGCTGAAGAGCTACCTCGACCAGAACGGCTTCACCGTGACGGTCGCCCCCGACGGGCGGAAAGGGCTCGCAGCGCTCGAGGGCGGCACGTTCGACGCGGTGCTGCTCGACGTCATGATGCCGGGCATGGACGGCATCGAGGTCTGCAAGCGGATCCGGACGAAGAGCAACATCCCCATCGTGATGCTCACCGCGAAGGGCGACGAGACCGACCGCGTGGTCGGCCTCGAAATCGGGGCAGACGACTATGTCGCCAAACCGTTCAGCCCCCGCGAGCTGCTCGCCCGCCTCCGCGCCGTGCTCCGACGAGCGCGGCCCGACGCCACGGGCGAGCGCCTCGTCGCCGGCGAGATCGCCGTCGACGTACCGGGTCGGATCGTCACCGTCGCCGGCAAGCTGGTCGAGCTCACCGGGATCGAGTTCGACGTGCTCGTGGCCCTGGTCCGCCGCGCCGGCCGCGTGGTCGCGCGCGACGCGCTGCTCTCCGAAGCGGGGCGCAGCGACGTCAACGTGGGCGAGCGGACCGTCGACGTCCACGTCTCGCACCTGCGGCAGAAGCTCGGCGACGATCCTCGCTCGCCGCGCCTGATCAAGACCGTCCGCGGGGTCGGCTACGTGCTCACGAAAGAGCCCTCGTGAACCCGGTTCTCTGCTTCATCCGCGCTCGTTTGCACCGCCGCATGTTCCTGTGGTTCGGCGCGACGATCCTCTTCACCGGCATGGCCGTCGCGTTCGTGATGGGCGCGGCGGGCGGCGGCGCGACCGGGTGGAAGCGCGAGGCCGCGCGCGCCCACAACCTGGTGGGCGACGTCTTCGCGGGCGCCTGGGACTCGCCGCAGCAGCGCGACGCGCTCGCGCGCACCGTGAGCCAGGATCTGGACGCCACGGTGATCCTCGAGAGCGCGAGCGGCGTGGCCCTGGCGTCGTACGGCGGCGCCTGCGGAGGCAAGCCGATGACGCTGCCGATCACCCGCGGCGGGGAGATCCTGGGCCGCGTGTCGATCTGCGCCGATCGCTACCGCACCAGCCCCTTCCAGATCGCGCTCCCGCTCTTCGTCACGCTGGCGATCCTCTGGGCCGCGTCGGGCAAGATCGCCCACCGCCTCGCGCAGCCGATGGCCGAGCTGGCCCGCGTCGCGCACGAGCTCGGCTCGGGCAATTTCACCGCGCGCGCGCGGCTCGGACGCCACCACCACCACGGCGAGGCCGCCGCGCTCGCGCTCACGATCAACAACATGGCCTCGCGGATCGAGCGCCACCTCGCCGAGCAGCGCGAGCTCCTGGCCGCCGTCTCGCACGAGCTGCGCACGCCGCTCGCGCGCATTCGTCTGATCACCGAGCTCGGCCGCGACAAGGGCGACGGCGTCCCCAACGCCACCTTCGACGATCTCGATCGCGAGGTGGTCGAGATGGACGCGCTCGTGGGCGACTTGCTCGCGAGCTCGCGCCTCGATTTCGCGGTGCTCTCGCGCCGGCCGATCAACGCCGTCGAGGCCACCGCGCGCGCCCTCGAGCGCGCCGGCGTCGACGCGGGCGTGCTCTCCGCGGGCGCCGAGGGCGACATCGAGCCGCTGCGCGTCGAGGCCGACGCCACGCTCCTGGCGCGGGCCCTCGCCAACCTCGTCGACAACGCCAGGAAGCACGGCGGCGGGATCGAGAACGTCCGGGTGCGGCGCGACGGCGCCGAGGTCGCGATCGAGGTCGAGGACCACGGCGCGGGCTTCATCGACGGCGAAGAGGCACGCATTTTCGAGCCGTTTTACCGACGATCCGAGCAGGGCTCGCTCGGCCTCGGCCTCTCGCTGGTGAAGCGGATCGCCGAGGCCCACGGCGGCCGGGCCTACGCCGAGAACCGCGTCGAAGGCGGAGCCCGCGTGGCGATCGCGTTGCCCATCGCCGCGTCCGCCTGAGCCTCGTTCAAGGCTTCGCGGGGGCCTCGATCGGCGCCACCTGCTGCTTGATCTTGAACTCCACCCGTCGATTGCGCTGCTGCCCGGCCTCGGTGTCGTTGCTGGCGAGCGGCTTCGTCATCCCGAAGCCGGCGGCGGTGAGCCGGTTCGACTCGATGCCCTTCCCCACGATGTACGCCATGACGCTGTTGGCGCGGTCCTCCGACAGCTTCTGGTTGTAGTCGACCTTGCCCTGGTTGTCGGTGTGGCCCTCGATGCTCACCAGCTTGATCTCGGGGCTGACCTGGAGCAGCCGCACCACCTCGTCGAGGATTGGATAGCTGACAGGCAGGATGTTGGACTTGTCGAACTCGAACTCCACCTGCTTCAGGATCTCGATCTCGGCCGAGCCGCTGATCCGGCGGATGAACTTCGGACACCCGTTCATGTCGGGGTTGCTGTTGAGCTCGCCCGGCTCGTGCGGGCAGGCGTCGACCTCGTCGGGGATGCCGTCCTTGTCGACGTCGGCCTCGTCCGACACGTTGAACGAGTAGCGCGGGCTCGGGGACGAAGGATCGGTGTCCTTGATGCCAAAGTCGCCGCCGAAGACCAGGACGCTGCGGAAATCGGGGGCGTAGCCGCCGGTGAGCCGCGTGCCCGCGCTGAGGCCCGCCCAGAGCTGCCGCTGCGCGGTGAAGTACATTCGCCCGTTCACGTTCCACTCGAGCGGGGTGGTGTCGAGATCGCCGACGTTCGACGTCTTCCCGGTGACGATGTTCTTCTTGCCGCCGCTCGAGGCGCCGAAGCCGCCGAAGAGCTCGGCGCCGACGCGGAGGGTGCCTTTGCGGAGAGGCACGTAGCCGCCGAGGCCATAGAGCACCTCGCTCCCGACGTTGAGCTCGTGGAGCGCCGCGGAGGGCCGGAGTCGGTAGGCGGCGTTGAGGTCGATGTAGAACGCCTTGTTGTTGTACTCGGTGGCGAAGCCGAAGGCCGCGCCGGCGGCGCCGTCGCCCGCGAAGGAGAGCCGGTTGCCGGTGGGCAGGTACGCCGTGGCCGAGAGGGCGAGCTTGAAGGACTTG
>JBDTXR010000274.1:0-11825 GCA_040006075.1 Byssovorax sp.
TCCTCGCGCACGAAGAGCTGCACCCAGGCGTCCTCGTCGCGCGTCCGCGGGATCTCCAGGATCGCGTACCAGCCGCCGTCGACCGGGAGCCTTCGCACCGAGGACTCCGCGCCGATCGCCGCGTCGAGCGCGGCCAGGTTCTCCGCGGTGCGCGCGCGGATCGCGGCCTGGATCGGCGCGCGCGCCGCGAGGATCTCCGGGAGCGCGAGCTGCACCGGGGTGCCGACCGAGAGGTAGGTGTCGGCGATGACCTCGAGGCGACGCAATGCCTCGGTCGCGACGTCGTCGGGGCCGAGGATGCCAATCCATCCGAGCTTGAGCTGGGGCAGCGCCACGACCTTCGAGAGCCCGCTGAGCACGAAGGTGAGCGCGCGCCGCGGACCGACGAAGCTCGGCAAGCGATCGGCCGGGAGGCCGGGGAACGCGTAGTCGCCGAAGACCTCGTCGGCGATGATCGCGAGGCCGTGGCGGAGGGCGATCTCTTCGAGCGCCAGGGCCTCTTCGCGACGGACGAAGCTGCCCGTGGGGTTGTTGGGGTGCACCAGGAGAATGGCCCTGGTGTCCTCGTCGATCGCGGCCTCGAGCGCGTGTAAATCGAGGCGAAAGCCTGCCTCGCGCATCAGCGGATAGGGCACGAGCTCGACGTCCTCGAGCTGCGCGAGGAAGGCGAAGAGCGGGTACGACGGCGCCGGGACCAGGACCTTGTCGCCGCGCTCGGTGAGCAGCTTGAAGAGCCACCCGTAGGCCTCGCTGGTGCTTGCAGACAGGGCGATCCGATCGAGCGGGAGATCGAGGCCGCGATCGGCGTAGTAGCCGGCGACCGCCGCGCGCGCGGTCGGATGGCCGAGCGCGAGCGGGGCGTACGTCGCGCCGCGCGGGTGCCCGAGGAGCGCGACCAGGGCCTCGGTGCCGGCGAGGCCGGCGCGCGTGGGGTTCGACTCGGTGAGATCGACCAGCGCGCGCCCCTCGCCGCGCGCGGCGCCGAGATCGCGGGCGAGATCGTTCTCGGTGAGATCCCACGATGTGCGCTCGGAAAACAGGGGCTTCTTCATCGCGGCGCGGACCCTAATCGTTCACTTCGGCGCGAGCCAGAGCGGCTGGGAAAAGGCCTTGCGCCCCGCGGTGTCGGTGACGCGGACGCGGAGGTATTTGCCGTGCTGCGTGCGAGGATCGAAGCGGAGCGAGGGGCCGTGCTCGGAGGCCACGATCCGGCCGTCGACGAGGATCTCGATCGTGGCCTCCGCGTCGCTCGGGCGGGCGTCGACGGCCACGCTCTCGGGCGTGAGATCGAGCCGATCGAGCACGATCCCCGTCGATCCGTAGAAGTCGCCGGCGACGATCGCCGCGCGGATCGCGGCCTCGTTCTTCGCGGCGCGCACCATCACGAAGCCGCGATCGCCCACGTACGCCGTCTCGCCGCGGGCCCGCGCCGCCGCCGCGTCGCCGTAGTGGTGCGCGTCGTCGGTGGCGGTGCCGAGCACATGCGCGCCGCGCAGCAGCGCCGCGTCCCAGAGCGCCTCGGTCGACGCGTGCTCCGCGTCGCCCTCGTTGCCCGAATCGACAGCGCGATTCTCGATCTCGACGAGCGTGAGCCCGCGCGCCGCGAGCGCGACCAGGACCTCGAGATCGGCGCCGTGCTGGAAGTTCGGATGGTTGAGCTGGGCGATGCCGCCGAGGGCGATCGCCCGATCGACGGCGCGCCCGTAGAGCTCGGTTCGAGCGAGGATCATCGGTGATTCCAGCGTGATCCTGCCCGGCGACGGGCCCACGAAGAGCGCGTTGACGTGGAGCAGGCAGGCCTCGCCGGGCCCGGGCGCGGGCTCGCAGCGGCGGAGGTTCTGGGTGAGCTCGACGCCGCGGATCGTGAGCATCCCGCCGGGCGCGCGGGTCTCGGTGATCCGGTTGTGATCGGTGAAGACCACGAAGTCGAATCCATGATCCGCGTACCAGGCGGCGGCCTCGGCGGCGGGCGTGTCGCTGTCGCCGGAGCCATCGGTGTGCGCGTGGAGCTGCCCCTTGAGAAAGCGGGGCGCGACGCTCGCGACGGCCGTGGCGACGGCGTTCGATGCGGGCCGCGCGGGCGTGGCGCGGGTGTCGCAGCCCGCGACGGCAGCGAGCCCGGGGAGCGCGAGCCGCAAGAAGACGCTGAAAAAGCCTTTCACGTGGCGATCACGCTATCGCGCGCGCGGGCTTTCGGCGAGCGCTCGCGAGGCGCATGCTGCGCGCTGCTGATGCGCCACCACGTCGTGATCGGTCTCGCTCTCGCGACGCTCGCGCCCCTCGGCGCGAGCTGCCATGGATCGGCCGGCGGCAGCGGCGGATCCGGCGCGGGCGGTGCGTCGAGCGCGACGTCGGGGAGCGCGGGCGGCGACGTGAGCTTCATCGACGCGGGCGACGGCGACGGCGCGATGAGCACCGGGTGCAGCGACGCCGCGCCGGAGCCGCCCGCGGACGCGGCGACCGGCTGCGAAGGCCTCGACGGCGGCGTGACGTTCCAGCACGACGTCGCGCCGATCTTCAACCTCGGCTGCAACGGCGAGCAGTGCCACGCGATCCCGACGTGGAAAGGGCTGGTGAGCCGGCCCTCGTCGGAGTGCTGCGATCGCCTGCTGGTGACGCCGGGCGATCCGACGCACAGCTACCTCGTCGACAAGGTCACCGGCGTGAGCCTCTGCAGCGGCGATCCGATGCCGCTCTCGCGGCCACCGCTCTCGATCAGCGAGATCACCACGATCCGCCGATGGATCTGCGAGGGCGCGCTCGACGACTGAGCCGCTCGATCAGCGGTTGGGGCGCCGGTTGGGCAGCGTCGGGAAGAAGGCCTTCGAGTCTTCGCGGAGCTGCAAGCAGGCGTCGGCCATCGGCGCCGCGTCGTCCCCGGTGGCGAAATTCACGCAGCGAAAGCCGTAGTCCCAGGGCTGGCCGACCACCGCGTGATCGTCGCGGAGCATGCCCCACACGTTGAGCGCGCAGGGGAAGATCGCCGTGCAGTTGGAGATCGGGATCGCGCGCGCCATCGGCGAATACGGCCGCAAGAGGCTCCTCCCGGCGAGCTCGCGGCGGTAGGGATCCATGGCGATCCCGTCGAGCACGCCGAGCGCGTCGAGCAGGGTCGGGAGCAGATCGAGGTGGGTGGCGTACCGGTTCTCCCAGCCGCGCAGGTTCGCGCGCTCGTCGTCGGTGAGCGCGCCGTTGCCCGAGGCGATCCAGCCCGGAACGTGGATCTGCTCGTCGTAGAGGCTCTGCCCGTGGTGGATGGCGCCGTGCTCGCCGAAGGCCTCGCCGTGATCGCTGGTGAAGACGATGATCCACGGCAGCTCCCCCTGACGCGAAAGGAACGCCCGGACCACGCGCGCCACGCTGCGATCCTGGGTGTGGATCGCGTTGCGGTAGGCGTTGAGCAGCCGCGGCATCTTGGCCCAGGTGACGACGCGCTCCCACGGCTCGAAGGGCGTGTCGGCGGGATCGACGAAATAGGGCGCGTGGGTGCCGGCAAAGTGGACCATCGCGAAGAGCGGGCCAGGCGCCGCATCGAGCCCGAGTTCGCGCTCGACCCGCGTGGCGAGCAGACGATCGACGCCCTGATCGATGACCGAGTCCTCGTCGTCGATCGGCCGGCCGATCAAGTCCGGGAGCGTCACGAACGAGTCGGTCGAGCTCCGGATGTCCTTGCGCTCGAAGAGCGACTCGAGCTGCGCCGACCAGTATGCGACCCGCGGGCCCGGGCCCCGAGCGCGCGCGGCGCGGGCGAAATCGAAGGCGTTCGGCGCGGCGGCGATCTCGGCGGCGGTGCCCTCCTGGGTGCGGCCGGTGAGCAGCGCCGAGATCGAGATCGCGGTGTAGCTGGCGATCGATCGGAGCTGGCGGAGCGGGACGCGATCGGGGAGCAGGCGATCGATCTCCGGGGAAACACGGCACTCCGGCGACGGACCCGAGCAGTAGTCGGCGGCGCGGACGCTCTCGGTGACCAGGAAGAGCACGCTCGGCAACGCGGCGCGGGACGACGGGAGGATCGGCACGTGGACCGACGTCGCGGCCGCCGCGCTCGCCGGCGCCCAGAGCGCGCGCAGCGAGGACGCGAGGCGCAGATCGGGCGTGGCGTCGTCGAGCGGCGCGCCGAGCGCGAGCGCGAGGAGGAGCGCCAAGGCCGCAGGAAGGCGGGGGATCCGGATCTTCGGCGCCGCCGCGAGGAGCGCGTACTCGACGAGCGCCAGCGCCGCGACGAGGGCGATCATGCTCGGCAAGAGGCGCGTCGCCATGGGCCGCATGTCGCTCCAGCAGTGCGCGGCGCTGGCGAGGACCTGGCCGTCGACCGGCAGGTGGTAGTAGCGAAAGGCGACGATCTGGATCGCCAGCGCCGCGGCCGCGATCGTGGCGACGACGCCCCGCGCCGCGCTGCCGCCGCGGGCGCTCGCGAGCAGCGCCCAGAGCCCGACGCTCGCCGCCGCGTCGAGCGCGATCCGCGGCGCGAACGCGTACGCGCCGGGCCCGCGAAACCCGAGATCGAGGATCAGGAACTGCGCGGCGAAGGCGCCGAGGGCGAGGCCGCGCAACCCGCGTCGCGCCCTGGATTCGAGGGGTTTGCTCACAGCGCGGGCTCGGGCCGCACTCTACCTCACCTCGCGGGCGATCGCGTCCGCGGCGACGCGGAGGCGGCGAGGGACAGTCGCTTTCGTCCGGAGCCACGAACGACATCGGGTACGCTCGGCTCCCCCGCTCGGTGGCGGGAGAGGCCCGCGAGTGATCGGCGCGGCGTGACGAGGCCATGAGCGACCCCAATCTCGAGCGGATGATCGGCGTCGTGCAGGACACCTTGGCCATGCGGCCAAAGGACGCGCGGCAGCGGACGCGGCTCGGCGAGCTCTACCAGCAGCTCGGCAGGAAGAACGACGCGCTGGTCGCCTTCCGACGCGCCGTGAAAGACGATCCGGAGTACGCGACGGCGCGCGCGGCGCTGGGCGCGTTCCTGGTCGAGCAGGGCGAGTGGGCCGAGGCCGAGCCGTGTTTGCTCGAGGCGATCCGGCTCAACCGCGATCTGGTGGCGCCGTACGTCACGCTCGCCGAGGAGTACTCGAAGCGAGGCGCGTTCGCCGACGCGTCCGGCGCCTATTCGAACGCGCTGCGCCTGCGGCCGGACATGGTCTCGCTCCTGCGCGGGGCCGCCGACGTCGCCTTGAAATCGCGGCGAATGGAAGACGCGGCGGAGTTCCTGACGCTGGCGCGCGCGCAGACGCCGGACGATCCCGCGGTGCTGCTTAGCCTCGGGCAGACGACCTCCGAGCTGCGTCGCTACCCCGAGGCGCGCGACGCGCTCCAGGCCTACGTGGCGCTGCGCGACAAGCCGAACGAGGCCTGGGTGGTGCTCGCGCGGGCCTGCGAGGCCCTCTCGGACGCGCCCGGCGCGGCGACGGCGTACGCGCGCGTGGTGGTGGTGCTGCCCGAAGACGCGGAGCTGCAGCTCGCGGGCGGGCGCGCGCTCGCCGCGGTGGGCGAGCACGAGAAGGCCGTCCCGGCGCTGGAGCGCGCGTCGAACCTGCTCCCGGATCGCGCCGAGGTCCACGCCGCGCTCGGCGCGAGCCGCCTCGCGCTCAAGCGCTTCGAGCCGGCGTCGGCGTCGTTCGCGCGCGCCGTGAAGCTCGCGCCGGAGCAGGCCCGTCACCATTCGGCGCTCGGCCACGCGAAGATCGGCCTCGGGAATTTGCAAGGCGCGACCGAGGCGCTGGAGCAGGCGGTGCGCCTCGACGGGAGCGACACCGCCGCGCTGCTGCTCCTCGCCGACGCGTACAAACGGCTGGAGCGCGCGCCGGACGCGACCGGGGCGCTGCGGCGAGCGATCGCGGTGCGGCCCGACGACGCGTCGCTGCACTTCGAGCTGGCGACGCACCTGCGCGCCCAGGGGCAAATCCCGCAGGCGCTGGCGTCGTTTCGCGACGCCGCGGCGAAGCGCGCGGGCTTCTACGAGGCCCACCTCGGCGCGGCGATCGCCGCGAGCGATCTCGAGCAGCTCAAGGACGCGGTGAAGGAGTACGAGGCGGCGATCGCGGCGGACGCCGGGCAGGCCGAGGCCCACCGTCGGCTCGGCGCGCTCCATCGGCGCACCGGCGATCACGCCGCGGCCGCGACCGCGCTGGTGTCCGCGACGCGGCTCGCGGCGACCGACGGCGAGGGCTTCTTCTGGCTCGCCGACAGCCGCTTCAAGCTCGGCCAGAGCGACGACGCCATGTCCGACGTGCGCCAGGCGATCCGGCTCCGCCCCGACGACGCGCCCGCGCACAGCCTGCAAGGCGTCTTGCTCGCGCAGCAGAACCGCCATCCCGAGGCGATCGAGGAGCTGGAAGAGTCGCTGCGGCTCGCGCCGCGCGCGCCCGAGGCCCCCGAGACGCAGTTCATGCTCGGCACCTGCCGGCAGACCGTGGGCAAGCTCGATCTCGCGGAGCAGGCCTATTTGCAGGCCGCCGCGCTGCTGCCGAAGGAGGCGCGGTATCGCGCGGCGGTCGGTCGCCTCTACCTCGAGCTCGGGCGCTACGAAGAGGCCGTCGAGGTGCTGGAGCGCGCCGATCATCTGAGCGGTGGCAACGTCGAGACGCTGCGGGCGCTGGGGCTCGCGTACCTGTTCTCGGACTCGCCGCGCGAGGCGCAGCGGTCGCTGGAGAAGGCGCTCGCGATCGGACCGCCGGTCGCGCCGACGCATTTTCACCACGCGCGCGCGCTGATCGCGCTGAACCGCGCGACCGAGGCGCGACGCGAGCTGCTGGCCGCGCTGGCGCTGGATCCGGGCCTCGCCGACGCCCATTTCGAGCTCGGCGTGCTCCTGGCGAAGGCCGGCGAGCTCGAGCCGGCGTCGAAGCACCTCGAAGAAGCGACGCGCACGGCGCGCGATCCCGCGGACGCGTACGGCGAGCTGGCGCGGGTGCTGCGCGCGCGCGGCGAGGTCCACGACGCGCTCCTGGCCTTCAAGCAGCGGCTCCGCGCGCGACCGAACGACGCCGAGGCCCACTTCGGGCTGGCCGAGACGCTGGCGTTCGCCGGGCGCGACGCCGACGCCGTGACCTCGCAGCAAGCCGGGATGACGTTCGATCCGAAGCGCGCGGGGGCGGCGCGGCGGCTCGGCGAGATGCTGGCGCGGCTGAGCCGTCACGACGAGGCGCTGGAGCACCTCGAGGCCGCGACGAAGGAAGAGCCCGAGGATCCGGCGCTGTGGTCGCTGATCGCGACCTGCCACGAGCGCGCCGAGAACGCGGCGAAGGCCGCCGCGGCGCTGCTGGAGGCCGTGGCGCGGAGCCCGGAGGACGCGTCGCTCCAGCGGCGGCTCGGGATCGCGCAGCGCACGATCGGGCAAGAGCCCGAGGCGATCGCCCGGCTCACCCGCGCGCTCGCGCTCGATCCGAGCATGGTCGATCTCGAGATCCCGCTCGGCGAGATGCTGCGCGCAGCGGGTCGGCGCGCGCTGAAGGAAGGCGCGCACGCCGATGCCGCGCAGAAGCTGGAGAAGGCGCGGCTCTACCAGCGCGACGACGCCGAGCTCTGCGTCGAGCTGGCGACGGCGCTGCGCGCGCTCGGCAAGCACGCCGAGGCCGTGGCCGCGACGCGGCGCGCGGCCGAGCTCGCGCCGGATCGCGCCGACGTGTTCCACCTGCTCGGCGAGCTCTGCGAGAAGACCGAGGAGCACGAGGCCGCGCGCGCCGCGTACGAGCGCGTGGTCCGGATGACGCCGGACCGCTTCTCCGCGCAGCTCGGGCTCGGCCTCGCGTGGATGCGGCTCGGCAAGACGGCCGAGGCGATCGAGCCCCTGGCGAAGGCGATCCGCATCGACGCGGAGCACGTCGAGGGGCTCGCGGCGCTCGGCCTCGCCCGGCAGACCGAGGGGCGCTTCGCCGAGGCGCGCGACACGTTCTCGTGGCTCGCGAAGCTGCGCCCGCTCGACGTCGATCCGCTGCGGCGGCTCGCGGCGTGTCGCCTCGCGCTGGGGGAGGACGAGGGTGAGCTCGAGGCGTTGACCACCCTCGCGCGGCTCTTGCCCGACGATCTCGACGTGCTCGAGGCGATCGCGAAATCCCAGGGGCGCCTCGGGCGATTCGAGGACAGCGTCGCCAGCTACGAGCGGCTCCTCGGCGTCGAGCCCGAGCGCCTCGACGCGCGCCGCGCGGCCGCGCTCAGCTACGCCAGGCTCGGGCGTCACGACGACACGGTGCGGAGCGCGAAGCCGGTGCTGCGGGCGCGGCCGGACGATCAAGAGCTGCTCCTGGCGTTCGCCCGCGCCCACGCGCAGAAGGGCCGCGCGACCGAGGCGGCCGAGGCCGCGGGCGAGCTGGTTCGCCTCGCGCCGAAGAGCGTCGACGCGCTGTGGGAGCTGGCCAGCGCGGAGATCGCGCTCTCCCGCGACGAGGCGGCGATCGCCACGCTGGAGCGGGCGCTGGTGCTGCCGGACGCGCCGCCGCGGGTGCGCGCCAAGCTCGAAGAGCTGGTCCTGCGTCGGGCCGCGGAGCTCGAAGCGAAGGGCGAGCACGAGGGGGCGCTCGCGGCGCACCAGCGCTCGCGCGAGCTCGGGCCCGACGATCCGGCGCGCGCGCTCGCCGCCGCGCGGTGCCTGCACGCGCTCGGCCGCGCGCCCGACGCGCTCGATACGCTTCGAAAAACGCTGAAAGCGCACCCGGCGCACGGCGGATCGTGGCTCTTGCTCGGCCGGCTCTACACCGAGGCCGGCTACGCGCGCGAGGCCGTCGACGCCTACCGCAAGGCCGTCGCCGCCGACGTCACGCCGGCCGAGCGCGTCCTCGCGCTCACCGGCCTCGGCTTCGCTTGCGCCGAGGGCGACCTCGCCGACGAGGCCATCGACGCGCTCACCCGCGCCGCCGCGCTCGCGACCGACGACGCCCGCGTGAAGGCCAAGCTGGCCGATCTCTACGAAGCGGCCGGCAAGCGCGAGGACGCGATCCGCGCCCTCGTGGATCTGCGCGCGATGCGCGGCCTCGGGCCGGAGGAGCAGCGGCGGCTCGGGCTCCTCTGCGCGGCGGTGGGCAAGCACGACGACGCGGCGACGGCGATCACCGCGGCGCTGGCGAAATGGCCGGGCGACGCGGCGTTGCTCGAGCCGCTCGCGAACGCGCTCGAGGCCCTCGGGCGCGACGCCGACGCCACCCGGATGCTGATGCGTCTCCGCGACGCCTCGCCCGCGCACGCGAGCGTGTCGTCGCGCCTCGGCTTCGCGCACACGCGCCTCGGTCAGCACGCCGACGCGGCGAAGGCCTTCGAGGTCGCGCGCGTGAAGGAGGCGCCGCGCGCCGAGGTGCTCGTGGCCCTCATCGCGGCCTACACCGCGCTCGCCGACGAGCCCGCGCGCCGGAACGCGCTCGAAGCGTTGGTGCTGCTTTCGCCGGGTGATCTCGACGCCCAGCGCGCGCTCGGGCGATCCTACGACGCGGCCGGTCGGCGCGACGACGCGCTCGCGGCGCTGACGCGCGCCGACAGCCTTTCGAAGGGCGGCGACGCCGAGCTGCGCAAGCGGATCGCCGAGCTCCACCTCGCGCGCGCGGCCGATCCCGGCGGCTCCGGCACCGACGAGCTGGCCAAGGCGCGGCGCTTCGGATCGAGCGAGCCCGCTCTGCTCTTCGAGGTCGCCCGCGCGTACGCGGCGCGCAAGCTGGGGCACGAGGCGGCGTCGACGGCGCGCGAGGTCCTGGCCCTCGACGCGTCGAGCGTGAACGCCGCGCTCCTGCTCGGCGGCGTGCTCGCGGCCGAGGGCGACGCGCGCGGCGCGGCCGAGGCCTACGAGCTCGCGCTGCGCAACCGCGTCGACGCGGTGGAGGCGCTGGTCGGCGCGGGCGACGCGTACCTCGCGCTCGGTCGTCCGGAAGAGAGCATCGCGATGCTCCGCCGCGCGGTCACGGCCGATCCGGATCTGCTCCACGCGCACCACACCCTGGCCGAGACGCTGCGATCGCACGGGCGCTCGGCCGAGGCCGCGCAGAGCTACCGCGAGGTGGTGCGGCTGTCGGCGGACAGCGCCGACGCCTGGCGCGCGCTCGGCGATCTGCTCCTGGGCCTCGGCGAGGATCGCGAGGCCGCGGCGGCGCTCGATCGATCGATCGCCCTCCAGCCCGGCGACGGCAGCGCGCTGCTCGCGCTCGCCACGGCGAACCAGCGGCTCGGTCGCTCGAGCGAGCACCTCGACGCGCTCGCCCGCGCGCAGAAGGCGCGGCCCGACGACGCCGAGGCCGCCGCGCGCTACGGCGTGGCGCTCGCCGCCGAGGGCGACCACGACGCGGCGATCTCGCTGCTCGTGCGCGCCCGCAACCTCGATCCGTCGCGGGTCGACGTCGCGCGGCGCCTCGGCGAGCTCCGCGGCGATCGCGCGGCGCGGATCGAGGCCGCGGGCAACGCCGCGGGCGCCGAGGCCGACTTCGCCTCGGCCCTCGCGCTCTCGCCGGAGTCGATCCCGCTGCGGCTCGGGCTCGCGCGCGCTTTCCGCACGCAGGGCAAGCTCCACGAGGCGCTCTCGGTGGCCGAGGAGGCCACGAACCGCGCGCCGGAAGACGCCGCCGCGTGGCTCTTGCTCGGCGAGCTCCGCGCGCGCCTCGCCCACGAAGCGCCTGCGGCCGAGGCCTTCGCGCGCGCGGTCCGCTACGATCCACGCTCGTTCGAGGCCCGCGTCGGCCTCGCGGCGGCGCGCGTGCGCCTCGGCGACAACGAGGCGGCGATCGCCGAGCTCACGCAGGCGGCCGAGCTCCGCGGCGACGCGGCCGAGGTCCACGCCGAGCTCGCGCGGCTGCAAGAGGCCGCGGGGCGCGCCCCGCAGGCGGCCGCGGCGTTCCGGCGCCTCGGCGCGCAGAGGCCGCTCACCAAGGACGAGTCGCGGAGGTTTGGCCTCCTGGCGCGCAAGCTCGACGATCACGCGACCTGCGCCGCCGAGCTCACCGCGGCGCGCCCGGCCTTCGCCGACGATCGCGAGCTGCTCCTGGCGCTGGCCATCGCCGAGATCCGCCTCGGTCACGACGAGGCGGCGATCGATCCGCTCGAGCACCTGGTGCGGCTCTCGCCGGGGCACCCGATCGCCGGCGCGATGCTCGGCCTCGCCTACGCGCGCGGCAAGCGCTGGGGCGAGGCCAGCGACGCGCTCGCCCGGGCGATCGCGGCCGATCCGCGCAACCCCGAGCTCCACGACCAGCACATCAACGCGCTGGAGCAGCTCGGCCGCACCGCCGAGCGGCTCTCCGCGCTCGAGCTCGCCGCGCGCAGCTTCCCCGACGACGCGCGCCTCGCTCGCCTCCTCGGGCTCGCGCTCGCCGACGCCGCGCGCGACGACGAGGCCATCGCCGCGCTCACCCGCGCGCTCTCGCTTGAGCCCGCGGCGCCCGACGTCGCGCCGCGCCTCGCCGCGCTCCACCTCGAGGGCGCCAGGCGCGAGGCCGCCGCGGGCCGCGCCGAGCGCGCGCTCGAGCGCGGCCGCGCCTCGCTCGCGGTCGCGACCGATCCCACGGCCGCCGCGGTGTTCGTGGGCGATCTCCTCCGCGCGCGCCGCGAGTACGCCGAGGCCGCCACGCTCTACGAGCGCGCCTTGGAAGCGCGGATCGACGCCGTCGACGCCATCTTCGGCGTGGCCTCCTGCTACGTCGCGCTGGCCCGCGGCGCCGAGGCCGTGGCCCCGCTCCGCCGCGCCGCGCACATCGATCCGGCGCGCCTCGACGTCCATCGCCTGCTCGCGACCACGCTCGCCGCGCTCGGCGAGAAAGAGGCGGCGCACGCCGCATTTTCCGAGGTCTTGCGCCTCGCGCCCGACGACGCCGACGCGCTCCTCGCGCGCGGCCGCCTCGCCGCGGCGCTCGGCC
>JBDTXR010000275.1:0-11790 GCA_040006075.1 Byssovorax sp.
CCGGCTCGAACACCACGACGTCCGGCTCGAACACCACGACGTCCGGCTCGAACACCACGACGTCCGGCTCGAACACGACCTCGTCCGGGACCGGCGGGGGCACCACGGGGAACCACTCGTTCGAGACCGCGCTGCCGATCGACGTGAACCCGCAGGGCGGCAACACCACCGGCACCCTCGTCGATGCCGACACCACCACCGACTACTACAAGTTCACCGGCACGAAGGGCGAGCGCATCACCGCCGTCGTCATCGCGCAGGGCCTCGTCGCGACGTCGACCGGCGACGACGTGACCATCATCGACGCCGTCGCGACCATCTACGACGCGGGCAAGAAGCAGATCGCGCAGAACGACGACGCGTGGCCCCGCACCGGCACCGACTCGCAGGCCTTCACCGTGCTCCCGGCCGACGGCGACTACTACCTCGCCATCAACACCTTCTGCACGGCGTTCCCGAACATCAGCGGCTCGTGCACCAACGCCGGCGGCGTCGTCACGTTCGACTACGAGACCTTCATCGGCGACGTCGACAAGCTCAACGCGCCGGACATCAACGAGGGCATGGAGCCCGGCAACGACACCGTCGCCAAGGCCAGCAAGGTCACCTACGCGCTCCCCACGGGCGCCAAGCCGGGCCAGTACGGGATCTCGATCCTCGACGGGACGTTCCAGACCGCGGCCGACATGGACGTCTACGAGATCACGGTCCCCGCCGACACGTCGATCTCGGCCGGCCAGCGCCCGCACGCGGAGTTCTGGGTTCAGCCGATCACCCCCGACAACGGCACCGGCGCCGCCACGAACGGCAAGTTCTGGCTCGTCGACGCGGCCGCCCCCACGGTGCACATCGCCGAGGTCGACCAGGTGAACTACAGCGACGGCGACAACCAGACCAACCAGCCGATCGAGATGAGCGTGCCGATCACCATCGGCCCGGCCGGCATGCTCCACACCTACTACTTCTTCGCCCAGCACGGCGCCGAGCCGTCGGTCCCCGTGAGCGACTTCTACTTCATCAAGCACTTCGCGGGCACGTACTACCTCTGGGACGTCGAGAAGAGCCCCGACGCCAACAACCTCCCCGCCCTGCCCGAGGCCCTCACGGTCTCCACCACCGCGGGTCACTACTACTTCGAGGGTGATCTCTCGACGATCGCCGACGTCGACTACTTCTCCGTCGACGTGGACCCGCTCTCGGTCTCGGCCACCCTCAGCTGCTCCGCGCAGCGCGTGGGCTCGGGCCTCCGCGGCGCCAAGTTCTCGCTCTTCAAGGCGGACGGCATCACGCCGCTCGGCGCCGGCAGCGTCTTCAACGAGGTCGCGAACCTCGACGGGACGCCGCTCGACGTCGCCATGGTCGCGGGCGCGAACAAGAAGATCGTCGTCAAGGTCGAGGCCGCCTCGCAGGCCGCCACCGTGACGAGCGGGTACTACCGTTGCGCCGTCAGCGCCGCGGCTCCCTGAGCTGAACGCGCTTCTCCGAGAGCCGGTCAACGCCGGTTAAACAAGCTCTGAAGCCTGCGCGGCGCGCTCCCTCCCCGGGGGCGCGCCGTCGCGTTTCCATGGCCTGCACGTCGGGATGAAGCCCGCGGCCGCCCGTGATATGGCGCCGCGATGCGGATCCGCTCCTTCGCGACGCTCCTCCCCGTCCTCGCTCTCGGCGCCTGCGGCCCGGCCCCGGAGCCGGTCACGCCTCCCGAAGCCACGCCGCTCGCCACGAACAGCAGCGCCTCGCCCTCGGCCACGCCCGTCGCGCCGCGGGGCCCCGAGGTGCGCCCGAGCGCCGACTTCGATCCGGTCAGCCTCGGGATGTCGGTCGACGGCGCCAAGCGGCTCTGCGACGACCACCTCAAGGCCGCCCAGGCGCTGGTCGATCGGATCAAGACGCTGAAGGGCGCGGCGCCCGCGCAGCTCACCTACGACGCCGTGCTCGGCCGCTTCGACGACGTGGTCCTCGAGGTCGACAGCGCCGGCGAGTTCAACCAGCTCACCGCCGTCGCCCACCCCGACGGCGCCGTGCGCGAGGCCGCGAAGCTCTGCGAGCCGCGCGCCGACGCCTTCGTCACGGGCCTCTACCTCGACGCCGATCTCGCGGGCGTGATCCGCGCCTACGCCGCGAAGAGCGAGCCGCTCGACGGCGAGCGCAAGAAGCTCCTGGCCGAGGTGCTCCGTGACTTCCGCAGGAACGGCCTCGATCTCGCGCCCGATCAGCAAAAAGAGCTGCGGCGGATGAGCGAGGAGATAACCCACATCGGCCAGGACTTCGAGTCCAACATCGCCTCGTCGTCGGGGCACATCGAGGTGAAGGCCGACGCGCTCAAGGGCCTGCCGCCCGAGTACATCACCAAGCACCCGGCGAAGAACGGCAAGATCGAGATCGGCATCGACTACCCCGACTACTTCCCGTTCGTGACTTACTCGAAGGATCGCAAGGCCGCGACCGAGCTCTACGTGAAGTTCTCGAACCGCGGCGGCGAGGAGAACGTGAAGCTGCTCGAGCGCCTGCTCAAGCTCCGCAGCGACAAGGCCAGGCTGCTCGGCTACGCGTCGTGGGCCGACTACGTGCTCGAGCCGCGCATGGCGAAGGACGCGAAGACGGTGAAGGCCTTCCTCGGGACCATCCGCGACGCCATCCGCGCGCCCGCGAAGATCGAGCTCGCCGAGCTGATGAAGGAGCACGTGAAGCAGCTCGGCAAGGCGACCGACAAGCTCCCTCCGTCGGAGCGCTACTTCCTCCAGGACCTGGTCAAGAAAGAGAAATACAAGCTCGATAGCCAGGAGCTCTCGAAGTACCTGGAGATCGGCGCGGTGAAGAAGGGCCTGCTCGACATCACCGCGAAGATGTACGGGCTCGAATACAAAGAGGTCCCCGCGAAGGCCTGGCACCCCGACGTCACCGCGTACGAGGTCTCGGCCGGCGGCAAGGTGATCGGCAAGTTCTACCTCGATCTCTACTCGCGCCCCGACAAGTTCAAGCACATGGCGATGTTCCCCGTCGTCACCTCGAAGCGCATGACCGACGGCCGGATCCGCCTCCCCGTCGCCTCGCTCGAGTGCAACTTCCCGAAGCCCGGCGCCGAGGCCGCGCTGCTCTCGCACGAGGACGTCGTCACGTTCTTCCACGAGTTCGGCCACGTGCTCCACCACCTGCTCACGCGGTCGGAGCTGGCGCATTTCTCGGGCACCAACGTGGTGCGCGACTTCGTCGAGGCGCCCTCGCAGATGTTCGAAGAGTGGCCGTGGTCGCGCGAGGTGCTCGATCTGTTCGCCGTGCACCACAAGACCGGCAAGAAGATCCCCGACGATCTCTTCACCGCTCTCACCCGCGCCCGGGGCTTCGGAAAGGCCCTGGAGACGCAGCGTCAGCTGGTCTTCGCGACCCTCGATCAGGAGTACCACACGCGCGCGCCGGGCTTCGACACCACCGCCGTGTTCGAGGAGGTCCAGGCCGCGAACGACTCGTTCGTCCCGGTGAAGGGCGTGCACTTCCAGTCGAGCTTCGGCCACCTGATTGGCTACGACGCCGGCTACTACAGCTACCAGTGGGCGCTCTCGCTCTCGCGCGACGTGCTCACCCGCTTCCGCAAAGAGGGTTTGCTCAACCCGGTGGTCGCCGCTTCGTGGCGCGACACCGTCCTCTCGAAGGGCGGCGGCGAAGACGAGCAGGCGATGGTGACGAAGTTCCTGGGGCGCGCCCCGAACACCGACGCCTACCTCGCGTACATCAAGGGCGAAGCTCTGTAGCCGATCGAGCTCAGGGCTGGATGGCGATCCCGAGCTCGTCGCGCAGGGCATGGTGTTCGTTGGACACCGTGAAGCCGACCAGGTCGGCGATCTTCTCGTCGGCCGAGACCAGGCCGAGCGGATCGCTGCGGAGCACGGTGGCCACCACCTCGAGATCGCCGGCGAGCAAGAAGCCCGCGCGCGTCGCGCAGCGCTCGACCGCGCCGACCCAGCCCGAGATGTCCGCGCGGACGCGCGCCGCTTCGAACGCCACGACGGCCTTGTCGAGCGCGGCGCGCGCGGCGTCGTCGAGGAGCGGCTCCATCCGGCGGACGAGATCGTTCACCACCGACGCCGACGCGGCCGGGACCGGGAGATCGGGGATGGCGAGCTTCACGGCGGCGAGGAAGCAGCTCGAGAGCTCGTCGATCGAGCTGAAATAGAGCACGAGCTGGTGCGCGCCGACGTGGTACGCGAGGTGGCGCCCCGCGAGGAACGCCAGCTCCGGGAGCGATCGGCCGCGGAGCACGCGCCCGCCCGCGAGCGCCGTCGGCTCCTCGGCGATGATCGTCGCCAGGCCGACCGTCGCGTCGTCGTGGAGGTAGATCGCCGGAGGTGGGACGCCGAGGTAATGGCTCGCCCACACGAACGATCGCACGATGGAGATCGTGGTCTTCGCCGGATCCTGGCGGGCCGCGGGATCGAGCGTCGGCAGCCGTCCCTCGTCGGCGAGCTGCGAAAGCCGCGCGGCGATCGCCGCGGGCGCGATCGTGGTGAGCACCGCCTCGAGGTTGACGTCGCGCTCCGCGGTGCGGAGGAGATCCCACCCGTCGGCGCGCATCGCGTGGGCGAACTTCGGGACGCCCTCGGGCCGGTGCTCTTCGAAGACGAAGCGCTCGCGCGACTCGGCCTTGCGCCCCGACATGGTGACGCACGCCGCCGAGTACGCCTGATCGGGCCGACGCAGCTTCTGGAACAGCTCGAAGAGCAGATGGAACGTGCTGAGGCGCGAGGGATCGAGCGTGGCCGCGGCCTGGAGGTGGATCGCCGCGCGCTCGTTTTCGCCGATCGATCGCGCGAGCTCGGCGGCGGTGAGGCGGCTCTGGAGCTCGCGCGGCTTCTCGGACACCGCGTCTTCGAAGGCGTCGAGCGCCAGCGCGGGATCCTCGAGGTGATCTCGGAACAGCGTGCCGAGCAGGCGACAGAGCTCCCACGTCACCTGGCTTCGTACCGCGGCGTCGGGGATGCGCGGCGCGCGATCGAGCATCCGGCGGTAGGCCTGCTCGAGCTCGCTCCACTCTTGCCGCTCGGCGAAGAAGCGGGCGATCACCGCGAGCGGCTCGAGCATGCTCGGATCGGCGGCGAGGGCCTCGTCGAAGAGCTCGAGCGCGGGCTCTTCGCGCTTGAGATCCTCGAGCAAATAGCGGCCGAGCGAGAAGTATTGCTCGGCCCGCCCGCGGGCGCCTTCGGTGTTCTTCGCCAGGCGGCGGCGCACGTAGATCACGTCCTCGATCGCGCCGGCTTGCTCGTAGAGCGCGCGGAGCCGGCCGAGCACGCCGGGATCGTCGGGGCGGAGCTCGGCGGCGCGCTCGAACGTCGCCCGCGCGCGCACGGGATCGCCCGCGCGATCGTGCCAGCGAACGCCGAACTCGAGGAGGCGCGCGAAGCGCTCGGCCGGATCGCGGAGGGTGGCGAGCACGCGATCCTCGGCGACCTGCACCGCGCGGAGATCGCCCTCGGCGACGTTGAGATCGAGCAGCGCGGTGAGCGCCGTGGTGTGCGTGGACGAGATCGAGAGCGCCTTCTCGAAGCTGGCGATGGCCTCGCGCCGTTTGTCCTGGCGCTGCTTCACCTGCCCGATGCGCACGTGAACGTCGGCGCGATCGGTGCTGGCCGCGGGCCCGAGCATCCCGAGCGCGCGCTTGTACGCGGCGAGCGCGGCCTCGTGATCGCCGGTCGCGGCGAGGCCGTCGCCCTCGGCGACGTGACCGGCGAACGTCGGCGCAGCGGGAGCGGGAGGCGGCGGCGGCACGCTGGGCGCGGGCGCAGGCACGCTCTCGGCCTTCTCCTCGCTCACCGGCGCCTTCGGCGGCGTCGACGCCGCGCGAGGCTCGCCGATCACCACCTTCGGGAGCGCCGCGGCCTCGTTTTCAGGCTTGAACGAGCGCGACTCCGGCGGCGCGATCGGCGCGCTCGACGAGCGGCGCGCCTCGGGATCGGCCTCGGCCGCGTTCGCCGCCTCGACCGCGGGAGCGGGCGTCGTCGCCGCGATCGGCGTCGGCGTGGACGGCGGCGCGTCGAGATCGACGGGGATGCTATCGTAGGCGTCGCGCGCTTCGACGATCGGCGCCGCGGCCTCGACGACACGCGCAGCCTGGACGACGGCCGCGGCCTCGATGGTCGGGGCCGCGGCCTCGCTCGGATCTCCGGCGATCGCCGCGATCTCGGCCGCCGCGCCGTTCGCCTCGAGCAAGATGAACGCGTCGCGCGCCTTCACGTGCGCGAAGCACGGCACGCCGACCAGCGCGCCCTCGTCGCGCACGCGCGCGAAGAAGCCCGCGAGGGAGAGCCCCACCACCGGATCGGCTCGATCGAGCGCCTCGATCAGCGCGCGCGTGAGCGGCGACGTGGCCTCCTCCGCGTCGTCGTTCAGCGGCCTCGCAGCCACCAGCACCTCGACGCCCGCGCCGACGCCGCGGAGCGAGTCCTTCGCGCAGCCGACGATCGTCGCGGAGCGAAAGGGATCCTCGGCGTCGATCGGGTGACGGCACTCGATCACGAACGCCACCGGCCCGGGCACGCGATCGCGGATCACCGTCGCGATGTCGCGGAGCGAGTCGCCGGTCTCGGGGCTCTCGGGATCGAGGCAGAGAAAGAGCTCGCCCTCGTCGCTGGCCGCCACGCGCGCCGACGCATAGAAGAGCGCGGGCGTCCCGGGCTCGAGCGGCGTCTGCTCGAAGAGCAGCTCGAGCTGCTCGGCGAGATCGATCGCGGGATCGAGATCGACCACGTGATAGCCGGCATCAGGGAGGAGTAGCCGGGATCGAAGCGCGTCCCCGTCGAGCGCCCCCGGCGCCGGTCGAAGGTCGGGCAAAGCCGCCGGCGCCGCGACGATCGCGAGACGCATCATCGCGGGGAATGTATCAGTAGCCACGCCGGGTTGGAGCACGGCCATGATGGGCTGGGTGTGAATCTCCAGCCCGAGCCGCCATGCCACAGCCAAGCCGTAAAACCATGGCATCACTGGAACTGTCGGGCAGTCGGCACATCCCCCGTGAATCCTGCACAACACCTCGCGGCCCGCTGTGGCTCTGAAGTCACACGAGACCAATCGCGCTGCATTGGAAGTTGACGCGTACCCGCAATTCGCTAGAGTGGCGGCGCCGGTCCAGGGATTGCTAAGCAGCTGTCCAGGAACCGAACCCGGTACACCGGGAGTTTCTTTGTAAAGACTAAGCCAGGTACAGGGTGCGCTCAGGAGAACCTCCCGAGCACACAAGAGCGTTGAAAGGTCCTCGCACGTCGAGTATCAAACGCGCCTCGTCGCCCCGTTACACTGCCCGGTCGACACCCCCAAGGAGAGAACGAATATGAACTTCAAGATTGCGATTGCTGGCGCTGCGCTCATGGCTTTCGGTGGGATCGTTGCGGTCGGCTGCGGCAACGCCTGCGACGACGCGGCGCAAGCGATCACCGACAAGCTCGCGGGCTGCCCGAACCCCCCCAAGGCCGTCTCCACCACCACGTCGGGCGCGTCCACGACCTGCACCGACGCGGCCGGCACGCTCCTCACCTGCCAGGCGGCTGCCTTCACGGCGGCTGACTGCAACTGCATCGGCGGCGGCGACGTCACCAAGTGCACGGCCGCCCAGGCGAAGTCGTTCACGGACGCCTTCACCGCTTGCAAGTGAGCAAGCTCGTCGCAGCCACCCGGTAGTCTTCGCGCAAGCGCAGCTCCGGGCCTGCGACGACGAGAGACGCGCGCGATAGCTCATCTATCGCGCGCGTTTTTTTTCGCCCGCTCGCCGCCGCGCCGACCCGGTTCGGTGACGGCTCCAGCAACGTTCACGGAGGCGGGCGCCGCCCGGCGACGATCAGACCGCCCGGCTCGGGCGCGACGCCGAGACGCAGGATCCGACCATGGCCTTCGAGACGATCACAACCCGCGCGGCGCTGGTGCTCGTCGCGCTCATGTTCTCGGCCACGGGCTGCGGTGGCGACGCGTGCGCGAGCGCCGACGCCCACCTCAGCGAATGCCTCGCTTCGTCGGCTGCACCGGCAAAGGCCGCGAAGCCCGCGACGTGCGACGGCGAGCCCGCGTGCGCCGCGATGTGCATCAACGGCGCGGAGTGCAGCACCTTGAAGGACTTCTACTCGACCAAGCCGACCGACGGGTCGAAGGTCTTTCTCGACTGCCTGACCAAGTGCCAGTCTCCCTGATCGCCTGCTCGCGGTGCTCCCGGACAGCGCTTCGAGCCCTTGAATCTCACTTCCTTCGACCGCGTATCTCCTGATTCAGGATCACCGGTGCTCGCGCGAGACGGCTCAATCAAGGCATCTCGACCAGTCGCGAAGGAACGCCAGGCTGGCGCCGGGGGCAGAGCGAAGTCCAGACCGCGCGCTGGCGTCGGGCAAACCGGGTGCGGCGGAGAGTGACGTCCTCGCGCAGGTTGGATCGCTGCCTGGGTGAGGCCGGGCGAGCGCGACGGGGTTTGCTCCTTTCCGCGGCTTCGGGTAGCTAGGTGGCCGGGCGTCGAACGACGCCCGCCACGGAGCCGTCGGCGATGAGCCTCGGGCCGTGGGCGCGCAGAAGATGGCAAGAAGGACGATGACCCTCAAGAGCACGCTCGCCGGCACCCAGGTCGCTTTGGTCGCGTTTATCGCGCTGGTCACGGTGGCCGCGTCGGGCTCCTCCGCGATCGGCTGCGGCGGCGGCGACGAGTGCGAGATCGCGGCGGCGCACGTCGTCGACTGCGTCAACTCGGTGGGCTCACCGCCCTCGGCGGTGTCGACCACGCCCGCGAAGTGCCAGGGCGAGACGGCCTGCGTCGCGGCGTGCGTCAACCAGACGGAGTGCGTCGCGCTCCAGGACGCCTACGGTCCGGCGACCTCGCCGGCGGCCAAGGCCTTCTTCCAGTGCACGACCGCGTGCGCCCCGCAGTGAGCGAAATACCCTTCGTTTGAGGGTATTTCGTGTGTCCGCCCCGCGCTGAGCCCCGCCGATCGCGAGCCTCGGAGCTTGTTGAACAAGCTCTCATGGGAGGCGCTGGAGCAGCTCGGCGCCGCCGTCGGGTCGCCCCTCGTCGGGTCCGATGCACGCCAGCGCCAGCGCCCGCCACACCTCCACGTCGTCGCCCGCGCTGATGCTCGCCGCTTCGAGGCGGTGGATCACGTCCTCGATCACCCGGCCGTAGCCGTACACGTCGTCGCGCGGATGGCTGGCGCGCCCGGCGATGCGCTCCGGCGAGACGTAGCCGGCGCTGCCGCCCTCGCCGGGCGCGCCGATCGGCCGCGCGATCCCGAAGTCGCCGAGGATGGCGTCGTGCGGCTGACGGAGCAGCACGTTGGCGGGCTTCACGTCGGCGTGGACCAGGCCCTCGGCGTGCACGCGCGCGAGGGCGCGGGCCAGCGGGCGCGCCCAGCGAGCGACGGGCGCGAGCGGCGCGAGATCGCCGGCGCGGAGGATGTCGCGCACCGATCCGCGCGGGACCCACTCGAGCGCGATCCATCCTTCGCTCGGATCGGCGTCGTAAATGCGCAGGATCCCGGGCCCCGCGAGCGCGGCTGCGGTGCGCGCCTCGTGCTCGAGCAGCGCCTGATCGGCCCCGCGCCGGTGATAGACCTTGAAGGCGATCCGCCGCCCGAACGCGCTGTCCTCGGCCTCGTACACCGCGCCGGCGCCGCCGCGCGCGATCTCGCGCAGCAAGCGGTACGGACCGCCCGCGGGGCTCGCGGCGACGACCGTGGCCTCGTCGAGGCGGCGCACGTCGCGGCGCACCACGCCGAGCGCCGAGGTCCAGCGCAGGTGCCGCTCGCGCGCGCCGGGCGCGTCGAGCTCGCGCGCCAGGACCCGCTCGATCGTACCGACCGCGCGCGCGAGCTGCCCTCCCGCGGCGTGGAGATCCGCCGCGAGGATCAGGCCCGGCGTCGACGTCGTCCCCTCGAGGACGCGGAGCGCGCTGCCCTCGTCGCCGCGCGCCGCGAGCAGATCGGCGCAGGCGACCTTCACCGGCTCGGGCACCGCGCGCTGCTCGATCGCGCGCTGGATTTGCATCACCGCCGGCGCCTCGTGCACCGTGCCGCGCACGCGACGCAGGAGGCCGATCGCCTCGTCGACCGTCGGCCCGCCGCGCGCTCCGATCTCGGCGAGCCGCTGGATCTGCGGGAGCGTACCCCCGCTCTCGCCGGCGACGGCCGCGCGCGCCTCGTGCGTCGCGGTCTCGTGCTCCGCGTCGCTCCCCGCCGCGCCGCGCGCCGCCCCGTCCCCCGCGGGGTCTGCGGCGTCGTGCGGGCCCGACGAGAAAAAGCTCCGGACGCGCGCGAGAAAGCTCACTGCCGGTCTCGCGTGTAGATCATCGTCTCTTCTTGCGAGCGCGTGCCGGCGTGCGCCGTGGGCACGCGGAGCCGCACCGCGCCGCCGCGCGACGATCGGATCTCATCGCCGGCGCAGAGCTCCACCCGCGCCGCGAGCTGGTAGTCGCCGAGGTAGGGGCGGGCCTCGCCCGCGGCCGTACGCAGCACCACGAACGACTCGTCGCGCACGGCCTCGTGATCGACCGCCCACCCGTCGATCATCAGCTCGCCCAGCGGCGCGACGTACGCGACGCCCGCGACCTCGACGTCGACGCTGCCGTCGGGGCGCGGCGTGATCACGCAGAGCACCTCGCCGCCGAGCTCGAGCTTCAGGCCCTCGCCCACGGCGATGGCGCCGGAGATGCGCGCGCCCGCGAGCAGCGTCCCGTTGCGCGTGTCGAGATCCTCGGCGACGAGGCCGATCACCGGATCGCGGCGGACGCGGAGGTGTTTGCGGCTGGCGGCGCGGGACGCGACGACGATGGTGGCGTCGCCGCGGCCGATGGTGACCTCGGCGCCGAGGGCGTAGCGGCGCGGCTGGCCGTCGATCTCGAGATCGACCACCGGGCCGCGCGTGAGGTGCGCCCGGATCGTCCGCGCGGCGTCGGCCACGCGCTCGTCGTCGCGCTTCGCCAGCGTCCCGAGGGCCAGCTCGAGCGCGGCGCGGCGCTCGGCGGTGCGATCGAGATCGGCGATTTTCCGCAGCGTCAGCTCGAGATCGCGCTCGTCGCGGGTCGCGGCCTCGCTCTGGCGGAGCCGCTCCTCCAGCCTTTCGATCGCGCCCGCCGACGTGAGCGCGCGGATCTCGCCGTCGACGTCGCCCGCGAGCGCGTAGGCGTCGGCGGCGGGCTCGAGCTCGCCGGCCTCCTCGAGCTCGCGCGCCACGGCGAGCACCTCGCTCTTCAGGAACGATCCGCCGCGGCCGCGCAGCACGTCGAACGACACCAGCGCCTTGCGCCCGGCGGCCTTCTTCTTGATGTCCTCGCTCTGCGCCGTGTAGGCCGCGAGCGCGAGCAGGGCGATCCGCTTCTCGGCGCTGCGCTCGCCGTCGGCGCGCATCAGCAGCACGCGCGCGGCCTCGTCGGGCAGCCCGGCCTCCTGGTAGAGATCGACCGCGTCGGCGAGCTCACCCGACATTTCCTTGGCCCGCGCCGCCTTCACCTGACGGCTGGTGCGCTGGGATCTGGGCACAAAACGATCGAAGAACCCCACGGCTCGCGGATGGTAGCGCCCTTCGCCGGCCGCCGTGGCGGAGATTGCGGGCCCGGGCTCCAGGGAACGCGCGGGGGCCTTCACCCGGACATTGACTCTCCCGCCTGCAATCACTCACCATGGAAGACCGGATGTCGACCACTACCCGCCTCGGCGAGCTCCTCGTCCGCGAGAAGCTCATCAGCCTCCAACAGCTCCGCCAAGCGCAGGAAGAGCAGCGCAAGAACGGCTCGAACCTCGGCTACGCCCTGGCCAAGCTCGGCTACATCTCCGACGGGGA
>JBDTXR010000276.1:0-11784 GCA_040006075.1 Byssovorax sp.
TCCAGGTGATTGCGTTCATGGATGACCCTCATCGCACGCGACGTGCCACCTTCCCAGGGAAGGGCGATTTCGGTGAAATGGCTGGGATTCATGCCGATCGCGTCGATCCTTGCGCCACGAGCACCCCACCCCCTGGTCCATTGAAGCAGCGCGGGTGGATCTACTTTGACCCACCCCGAGGCCACGTGGCGCCGCCCGGTGGGTGGGTGTGGACGGGTCGCCTCGCGAGAGGCCGACAGGCCACCTCGGTGTCGACGATCGTCGACATCGATCCTGCCGTGTCGACGATTGTCGACAGCCTCGCCGCGGGGAATGCCATGATTCCCCGGGGGAATTGCGATCTCGCGGGGTCGGCACGGCCCGTGCTGTAGCTCTTTTCATGCGAACCCGATGGCTCTCCCTCCTCCCGATCGTCGTCTTCGTCGCCGCGTGCTCCGCTGCCGAGAGCACCCCTGCTGACGACCTCGATGAAGACGGCCACAACATCATCGACGAGACCTCCGCGAGCGAGCCGCTCCCCGGCCTCCCCGACGAGGAGATGGTGAGCGCCAACGTCGACGCGCTGAGCGGCGGGAGCTGCGTCGCCGGCGGGTACTACTGCGGCGGCGACAAGGTCACCGGCGATCACAACACGCTCTATCTCTGCCACGGCAACGCGACGCCCACGGTGGTGAAGCACTGCGCCGCGGGCTGCAAGGTCAACTCCGGCGTCGACGACTCCTGCGCTGCGGCGCCCTCGTCGTGCTCGATCGTCAACGTGCCTCACTCCTCGTACCTGAAGTGGGGCCTGCACCCCGACGCGTCCGACGCGCTCAAGTACCTCAACTTCACCTCGGCCCGGGTGATGCAGACCATCGGCAACGCCTCGGCCTCCGCGGGGACGCACGCGCAGGACGGCGTCGTCGGGGGACACCCGTACTCCGCCGCGACCGATCTCAGCGTCTCGGGCATGAGCGACGCGCAGGTGAAGGTGCTCTTGAAGCAGCTCACCAGCGTGGGATTCATCCCCTTCTATCGCAGCCCGGGCCACGACGGCTGGCCGTCGAGCGAGGCGCGCCACATCCACGCCATCTGGGCCGGCGCGAAGATGAAGCTCAGCTTGCGCAACCAGGCGCGCGACTGGCACGTTGGCAAGAACGGCCTCGCCAGCCACACCTCGTACACGTTCTACACCTGGTCCCAGTGCTGGCGCGACTCGATCTGGAAGAGCTTCGACGTCCTCAACTCGACCACGAACTGAGCTACGCGAGCTTCCAGAAGTAGACCTTCTGAGCGTTCCAGTAGTCGTGTCCAACGGCGCTGGTCTGGTTCCACAGATCGATGTGGCCCTGGCCCGAGAAGTCCGAGAGCTTGATGAAGGCCACGAGGCCAGTCAGCTCGAGCACCTCGTTGGGCGGCGACGTCTCCTTGCGCGCCACCCACGAGAAATCGGGCTTGCCCCACTGCTGGCGGAGATAATCGGCCAGGTCGGCAGCTCCCCGCGCGAGGCCGTGCGGGCAGAGGTTCCCCCGATACTCCAGCTTCCCGAGGAGCTTGTCCTTCCCGTTCCCGGCCTTGTCGGTCAGCGCGGCGATCGCCTCGCGGCTCTCGATCAGGCCGTTGGCGATCACCAGCGCCTCGGCCATGCGGATGGCGCAGGTGTTGACGTTGATCGGGTTCTTCCGGTGAATGTACGGGCAGTCGTGCACGCTCTCCGGGTGGATGTCGTAGTTGAGGACCAGGGCGTCGAAGCTCGGCTTGGGGAAGCTCATGCGCGGGGGATCTTCCCAGAAAACCCGGAGCCGCGAGAGATTTCGCGTCCTATGCTCCGCGCGTGCTCCCCACGGCCCTGACCATCGCCGGCCTCGATCCCTCGGGCGGCGCGGGGATCGCCGCCGATCTGCGCGCCTTCGCCGCCGCCGGCGCGTGGGGCGCGGCGGTGTGCGCGGCGCTCACGGTGCAGTCGACGCGCGGCGTGCGAGCCGTGCGAGCCGTCGCGACCAGGCTGGTGATCGCCCAGGCCGACGAGGTGCTCGGCGACGCGCGGGTGCGGGCGATCAAGACCGGCGCGCTCGGCTCGGCGGCCAACGTGCGCGCGGTGGCGCGGTTGATCGAGGCGCACCCTGCGATCGCGGCGATCGTCGATCCGGTGATGCTCCCGTCGCGCAGCGCCGAGAAGGGCGCGCGGCTCGACGGACCGGGATCTCTGCGCGCGATGCAGCAGCTCGCGCGCGCTGCGACGCTGGTGACGCCGAACCTCGCGGAGGCCGGCGCGCTCCTCGGCGGCGCGACGATCCGGACCGACGCCGAGGCCCGCGACGCGGCGGTCGCGCTGGTCGAGGCCGGCGCGCGCGCGGCGCTCGTGAAGGGCGGCCACGGCGCGGGGGCAGAGGCGGTGGACTGGCTGATCGTTGGTGCTCAAACGAAACGGATCGTGCGGATCGCCGGGCCGCGCCGCGCGACGCCGCCGCTTCATGGAACGGGGTGCACGCTGGCGTCGCTGATCGCCGGGCGCCTCGCGACGAAGGGATCCGATCGGCCGCCCGGTGACGGAGATCTCATCGCCGCGGTCCGCTGGGCGCGCAGGCGCCTCGACGCGGCGATCCAGGCCCCGCTCATCACCGGCCACGGGCTGCTCGTGCTCGATCCGCGACGGTAGACCAGCGTTCACGATCCTCGATCCACCGCCGGATAGCCGCGACCGCCAGGGAGCGGGCCTGGCGCTTGGTTTCAGCGCTCCGCACCCCGGAGCCCGCTCCCTGGCGGTCGCGGCTAGTGTTCGAGGATCGTACTCGCCGATTCAGGCGAGCGGCGCCGTCCGCTTTGAATTTCGCTTATGCTTCGCGCGTGCGCTGGCGTTCGCTCGAGGCGGTGGTGAGCCGAGGCCGCTCCCTTTCGGTCGCGGTGAGCTGCGTCGTGCTGTCGAGCTCGCCTGCGCGGGCCGAGGCGGCGCACGTCGAGCGCGCGGCGATCGCCCTTGTTTCGCAGGCGATCGCGCGCGATCTCACCGCCTCGCCGGGGCGCGCTCTGGTGGTCGCCTCGCCCCTGGTGAGCGACGCTGTGGCGCCGCGCGGCGCGCTGCTCGCGGCGGCGATCGCCGCGCAGGTGGCCGGCCGTCGCGGGAGCGGATCCCAGGCGCGGCCCGAGGCCATGACGCTCGCCGCGGCGCGCGCGGCGGCGGCTGCGGACAGCGTGCTGGTGCAGCTCGGCGTGGAGATCGTCGCGGGCAAGCTCCGGGTCACGGCCGACGTGTACCCGGTGCCGCGCAGCGTGTGGTCCAGGCTCCGCGATCCCGAGCCGGGGCCGATCGCCCACGCCTTCGCCGAGGCCCCGATCGACGCCGAGGTCCGCAGCTTCCTCGCGCCGATCCCGCTGGTCACGCTCCACGTCGATCGCGGCCGCAACTTCGAGAGCGACGTCGTGGCCCTGGCCTGCGGCGATCTCGATCACGACGGCAGCCTGGAGATCGTGGCGATGAGCCGCCGCCGGATCAGCACCGTGCGGATCCGCGAAGGCCGGGTAATCCCGCTGATTTCGCGCAACTGGCCCGATCTTGCGCCGGTCGCGCCCGCGCCGCAGCGCGAGCCGATCGGGTTCGCCACGATGATCGATCGCCCCTCCGCGGCGTTCGCGTTCCTCGACGTCGGCCTCACCGATCGGAGCAAGAGCGTGCGCCTCGACGCCGCGCTGCAGCTGGCCACCTCGTTCCCCGGTCTCGTGGTGCCGGACGGCGATGTCTCGGTGTGCACGCGGCTTCCCGGGCTCCTCGTCACCGGCGCGGTCGGCCCGTGCGCGGCGGGCGATCCGCAGCCGTTTTCCAGCTCGATCGGCGGTCAGTACGATGCCCTCGCGTCGAGCCGTCTCGTCACGGCGAAGGGCGCCCCGTACGTGGTGTGGGCGGGCCGCGAGCGCGGCGTGCTCGAGCTCCGCGACGACGCCGGCCGCAAGCTCGGGGTCGATCCGGTCGGCGCGCAGCTCGCCGTCGGCGATCTCGATCAGGACGGCGATCCCGAGATCATCAGCACGCTCGACACGCTGAACCCGGCCGACGACGCGGTGGTCGTGCGCTCGTGGGCGCGCACCTCGACGGCCGCGGCGGCGTCGCGGGTCCACGAGATCGTGCGGATCCCCGCGGCGGCCGGGGTCCGCGCGCTCGCGACGTGCCCGCCCGACGGCCCCGGACGCGCGCCCTTCGTGGTCGCCACCGCCGACGAGCTCTGGGTGGTGCGATGATCGCGCGGCGCCGCTTCCTCGCCGGAATGGCTTCATTTCTCGGTGCTTCGGCGATCGCGCGCCACGCGGGCGCGCTCGGCCGCACGCCCTTCGGCGGCCGGATCGCGATGCACGTCCCCTGGCCCACGGTCGGGATCGATCCCCACGATCTCCGCGATCCCACCGCCGCGCTCTTCGCCTCGGCGATCGCCGACTCGATCTTCGCCGCCGATCCCGGCGTCCCGGTGTTCGCGACCCTCGCCGCGGCCATCCCCACGCGCGAGGGCCCCGACACCGTGGTGCGCCTCCGCGACGGCCTGAAGACCGCGCGCGGAACAGCGCTCGACGCGCGCGATCTCATCGCCTCGGTCGAGCGCGCGCGCACCCGCGGCGCGGCGTCGGTGCTCGCGCAGGTGCCGCGGCCCGTGGCCCACAAGACCGATCCGCTCGCGGCGGTCTTCGGCGTGATCGATCCCCAGCACCTCGCCCGCGCGCTCGCTTCACCGCTCTGCGCGCTGCTGCCTCGACGCTTCGATCCGGGCGCGCCCGATGGTACCGGCGCCTTCCTCGCCGACATTTCGGCGACCGGCCTCCGCCTCACGCGCAACCTCCTCGCGGCGCGCGGGCCTTCCTTTCTCGATGAAATCGTCGTCGCGCCGGCCCTCGATCTCAAGACCTCGCTCCGGAGCTTCGAGGCCGAGACCGACGACCTCGGCTGGCTGGGCTTTGGCCTCCACGACGGCCGCAAGGGCGCGGTGCGGATGGAGCTCGGCCGCGCCGCGTGGATCGTGCTGAGCACCGGCCCCGAAGCAGGTGCCTTTGGCCTGCCCGGCGTCGCTCAGCGCCTCATCGACGCTCTCCCGCCCGAGCGCCTCGCTCACCTGGGGATTGGCACTCTCCCGGCCGCCACCGGCGATCCAGCCTGGGGCGGCCCGCCCACCGATCTGCTCGTCGACGACGCCTCACCGCACCTCGTCGAGCTCGCCCGCGCAGTCGCCCCCATTCTCTCTCGGCCCGGCCACGAGGTCACCGCAGCGCCGGTGGCGCGCGCAGAAATCGCCCGCCGCAGAGCCCGCGGGAAGGCCACGCTGGCCATTGAAATCGTGCGCGCCGTGGGGCCGACGCCATTGCATGTGCTCTTCTCCCTCGCCACCGCGGAGGACGTCGTCCGCGGCCGCGATCTCGGCCGCACCCCGCCCAAAGGCCTCACCGCCACCGCCGCGAGGCAGCTCACAGGCGACCTCCGCGTCGGCGTCCTGGGCGAGCTCCGGATCGCGGGCGGCATGATCCCCGACATCTTTCTGGCCCGATCGTCGAGCGGCGAGGGCTGGGACCTCGGGGCGAGCTTTCGCCGCCCCCTGAAGCACGCTGTATGACCACCTCCCACGACGAAGTCATTCGCCACCTCAGCGCCGCCGACGAGCGGCTCTCGGCCCTCATCGCCCGCGTAGGGCCGTGCCTGATCATGGCGCGCGCAGCCGAGACCGACCATTTCGAGGGCCTGGTCCGCGCCATCACCAGCCAGCAGCTCTCGACCAAGGCCGCGGCAACGATCTTCGGCCGGCTCAAGGCCCTCGGCCTCGACGAGACTGGCACTCTCAACCCGAAGACCCTGCTCTCGAGGGACGAAACGCTGCTCCGGGGAGCAGGCCTGTCGGGGCAAAAGACCCGCTACATCCGCGACGTCTGCGAGAAGGTGAGCACCGGCGCGCTGTCCCTGGACACGCTCCACGCCATCGACGACGAAGCGGTGATCGCCGCTCTGTGCAGCGTCAAGGGCGTGGGCCGCTGGACGGCCGAGATGTTCCTGATGTTCCGCCTCGGCCGCCCCGACGTGCTCCCGGTCGGCGATCTCGGGATCCAGAAAGGCTTCATGAAGCTCTTCGGCCTCAAGAAGATGCCCACGCCGGAGAAGATGATGAAGCTCGCGAAGCCCTTCCAGCCCTATCGCTCGGCGGCGTGCTGGTATCTCTGGCGGCTCACGGAAGAGAAGGACGGAGAGCCGCCCCGTTGACAAATCTCGCGGCGGGCCAAGAATGGCCTCTCGGCGCGTGGCATTTTGCCCGCGCCTTCACGAAAACCCGCCGGGCGCGAACGCCCCGGCAGTGGAGAATTGAAAATGTATCCTGGAATGATTGCGTGGTGGAAGCACGCGCGTGGACACGGGGATTGCGGCGCTTACGCGGGCCACGGGCCGCAAGGTGAGGGGGAATCGGGCGGGCGGGGCCATCACGGGCCCGGTCATCACGGGCCCGGAGGCCGACACGGCCACGAAGGCTGGGGCGAGCACGCCCACGCCGGCGGCGAGCACGACGGGGATTTCGGGGGCGGATCGTTCGGTGTCCGCAGGCCGCTCCGCTTCCTGGCGTACAAGCTCGAGCTCGACGAAAAGCAGGTGGCCGAGCTGGCGCGCGTGCTCAACGAGCTGAAGACCGAGCGGGCCCAGGCCGAGGTCGATCACCGGCGCTCGATCGCCGGGTTCGCCGACGCCATCTCGGCCGAGGCCTTCGACGAGAAGGTGGTTGGCAGCGTGGCCACCGAGCGCGTGAAGAGCGCCGAGCGACTGCGCGACGCGGTGGTCAAGGCCCTCTCCCGCATCCATGCGCTGCTCTCGCCGGAGCAACGCGCGAAGCTCGCCTACCTGATCCGCACCGGCGCCCTCACCCTGTAGCTCCTCCGCGGCCCCCACCCAGCTTACAGCGTAAGCTTACACCGTAAGTCCCACCCACTCGGCCCCTCACCCCCTTATCGGGGCGGGGGCCGTTCCCTTTTTGTCCGTGCTACACGAACCCTTCCGCCACCAGCAAGGTGCCTTCGGCGGTGATCTCGTGGCGCTGCCCGGACCCTCCGACGACTCGACTCCAGCTCTCGACAACGAGCCTGGCTGGTGGGATCTCCGGGCTGAGCTCGTAGCTGAACCCACCGTACATGCCTGGAACCGGGAACCACATCTTCGGGGTCTCGATCTCCAGCAGCGGAGTGAGCTCGGGTAACCGGAGAGCGTTCTTGTTCACCTCGCGCTCGACCCGGCGCTGGATGAGCCGGTGAAAATGCTCCTGGATCGCCAGCAGCTCCGCGACCGGGACGCGGTGCAGGTACACCGGCGTGAGGGCCTCGATCAGGTGGGTGTGCCCCATCCTGACGGCGACATCGATCGGGCGCTCGCCCCGGAAATTCTGGAGCGTGCGCCACGCACCGAGGCCGATCAGGCGCTGTACGATGGCCGCCGGCGCTCCCGCGTGGGCGACCTGATGGAGCGGCGCGTAGAGCGAAGCGCTGCCCGGGCGCGCATAGTTGACGAGCCCGGGATGCTCCGCGAGGATCTCGAACATGCGCGGCCAGATGTAGCTCTTGGCCGCGTCGGCGAGCGCCGTGCGGGCCACGGAGGCCGACTCGTTCAGGGTTTCTGCCCGGGTGATACCGGGCCAGACGATATCCATCGTGGAACCTCGTTCCCGCTCCTCGTGAAGCGCGCAGACCGGGTCTGTTGCGTGTCATCCAGCCATATCACGCAACGCGGTGCCGGTGCGGCTCAACGATCGCCGGGATCGAGCTTGGCGAAGACCTCGGGGGTGGGGCGGGCGCGGAAGAGCAGGCTGCGCAAGGGCGCCTCGGCCATGATGCCTTCCCACGTGCGCCGGCGAGGGCGCTTCATCTGATCGGCGAGCCCGCCCGGGAACCCGGTGATCGGATCGGCGTACTCGACCAGGATGGCGTGCTGGTGGATCCGATTGTCACGCTTCATCCCGTGGATGGCGATCACGTCGCCGGGGCGGATCTCGTCGGCGTGCTCGGTGAGGAACTGAAAGTAGCGAGATCTCTCGCGGAATTCGATGCGCTCTTTGCCCGCGAACCGGCGCATGGTGAAGAGCGCAGGCTGGGTCTCCGCGAACTGGCCGAAGGCCATCACCCCGCGCAGATTGGCAGTCCCGGCCTCGTCGAAGCGGAGGCGCCCGCGATCGCGGCCGAGCGAGGGGCCGCGCGGCCGGAACCAGCTCCCCGAGGTGCGCTCGAACGCGTCGAGGACGAAGTCGACGCAGACCTCGGGCGGCCAGGCGTTGCCGGCGCTGTCGAAGACCGCGTACGTCGCCCCGTCGTAGTCGAAGCTGCTGCGACCCTGGAGGTACGCCGAGGCCCAGACCGGGCGGAGCGTGCCGTCGCGGTCGGGCCCCTTCTCGCCCTCGGGGCGATCGAAGCGAAACGACTCGCCGAGCACGGTCGTGACCACCTCGTGAAGCTTCGCGAGGCCGCGGCGGCGCGGGGCGTCGGCGTCGGCGATCTCCTTCACGGCGGCCCGCGTCGCGCTGTCCTCGTCGAGGCACGCGAGGCTGAGCTTCGCGCCGTCGCTCGGGATCAAGGCGCGGGCGTGGCGATCGCCGAAGCGGAGATCGGCGATCAGGCCGCTCTCGGCGCGGCGATCGATCCGGGTGCGATCGAAGCCCTCGGCGTCGGCGAGCGCGCGCAGATCGCGGTGGAGCGGCGACGCGAGATCCTCGGCGTTGACGGCGACGCGATCGCCGAAGAGCAGATCCGCGGCGCGGCCCACGAGCGGGCCGTCGACGTAGCGGTACGTCGTCTCTTTGTGCTTCGTTTCGCGGCGAAGTCGGCGGGTATCGCTGCCGCGCTGGAGCCAGATCTCGGGGTCGGCGAAGAGGTCGGCGAGGAAGATCTGGGAGACGAGATCGAGAGCGTCGAGCGGCTCGGGCGAGTACGCGTAGCCCTCGCGCAGCACCAGCGCGCGCAGCCCCTCGGGATCGTTGCGGAGGCGGCTGCGGAGGCTCCCCATGCGCGCGCCGGGGTGGCCTTTCTCGAAGAGCCGACGCGAGGCGAGCGCCAGAGGAGAGAGCGCGTCGTCGGCGGTGATCCGGGGCTCGCGCACGAAGACCATCGGCTCGCCCCGCGCGCGGCCGAAGATCTCGGCGCGGTGGGCGTCGAAGTCGGGCGCCCCGGGGAGCTCGGGGAGGCTTGAAATCAAGGCGATCCTGGCGCGGCAGGCCTCGCGCTCGGCGTCGACCGGCGCGGGCTCGATCGGCGCGGACGCGCTCGGCGCGGGGCCGCGATCGTGATCGCCGTCGACCCGCGCGACGCAGGCGCCGAGCGAGACGAGGGCCAGGGAAAGCCAGGCGCGAACACACGCGGAGAGGGGAGCGCTGCGCATCGAGGGTGATGAAGAATATGCTCCGCGCCCCGACTTGATTCCCGATCGCGCTGACGCCGCGCTCCACCCCGTGATGAAACGGCTCTTGCCGCTGCGGATCTACTACGCCGCCTGCTTCCTCGCGCTCGGCGTGTACCTGCCGTTCTTCCCGCGGTGGCTCGAGGCGCGCGGCGTCCACGGCGCGGCGATGGGCGTGGTCTCGGCCTCGCTCCCGGCGATGGGGCTCGTCGGACCGCCGCTGTTCGGCGTCCTCAGCGATCGCCTCGGTCTCCGCGGCGCGCTGCTCCGCGTCGCGTGCCTCGGCGCGTTCGCGTGCATGGCGGCCCTCGGCGCGGCGTTCGCGCTCGGGCATCCCCTCGGCTTCGTCGGGATCTTCGTCGCGGTGCTGGCCTTCGCCTTCTTCCGATCGCCGATGATTTCCCTGGCCGACGTGATCACCCTCGAGCTCGCGGGCGCGGGCGCGGGCTACGCGCGCACCCGCCTCTGGGGATCGCTCGGGTTCCTCGTCGCCGCTGTCGCCGCGGGTCGCTACCTCGATCTCGCGGCGCCCGCGGCCCTCCCGCTGGCGATCGCCGCGCCGCTGCTCGCCGCGCTCCTCGCCGCGTGGACGCTGCCGGCGAGGAACGCGGCGCCGACGCTGCCCGCGCCCGGGATGGTCGCGTCGCTCCTGGCGCGGGCCGACCTCCGGATGTTCTTCGGGGCTTCCTTTCTCGCTCAAATCGCGCACTCCAGCTACGACCTCTGCTTCACGCTCCACCTCCGCGACCTCGGCGCGAGCGACGCGCTGGTCGGGATCTCGTGGGCGATCGGCGTCACCTCCGAGGTGGCGATCATGGCCGGATCAGGCTTTATTTTCCGACGTTTCGCGCCACCGTGGCTGCTCTTCGCGGCCTTCGTCGGGGCGGCGCTGCGCTGGGCGCTCATCGCCTCGGTCACGTCGATCCCCGCGCTCCTCGCGCTCCAGCCGCTCCACGCGCTCTCGTTCGCGCTGATGTGGCTCGCGTCGCTCGCCTACGTGAAGCAGAGCGCGCCGAGCGCGGCGCTGGCCACGGCGCAGGGCCTCTTCTCCGCGGCGCTGGCGGCGGGATCCGTGCTGGGAATGCCTCTGTGGGGCGCGCTGTATCGACGCGCCGGCGGCGCGGTCACCTTCGAGGTCGCGACGCTGGTGTCGATCGCCGCGGCGAGCCTCGCTCTCGTGTGGGCGCGCCGAGCGGGCGCCGGCGTCACGACCTCGTCGCCCTCGGGCGCCTGACGACGCGTGACGGCGCAACGGGACCCTTCGATCCGGCGTCGGGATCGTCGCGGCGAGGCTCCCGTGGAACGCAAAACCATCGCCTCCCGCGCCGACCCGCGGTACACCACGAGGCCGTCTTTCCTCCGGGCGAGCCGGGTGCAAAACCCCTTCGATTCGTGGGGCCTTCGGGCCCACCCCAGCCAGCGAGGGCATCCCATGTGCGGTATCGTCGGTTACGTCGGCTCCAAGAACGCTGCCCCGATCATCGTCGACGGTCTGCGTAAGCTCGAGTACCGCGGCTACGACTCGGCCGGCATCGCGATCCACGACGGCAAGGGCATCGAGATCATCCGCACGCTGGGCAAGCTGGTGAAGCTCAGCGACGCGCTCGAGAAGAGGCCGCTCACCGGGACCACCGGCATCGGCCACACGCGCTGGGCCACGCACGGTCGCCCGAGCGAGGTCAACGCCCACCCGCACGCCGCCGGCCCGGTCGCGGTGGTGCACAACGGGATCATCGAGAACCACGTCGCCGTCCGCGCCGAGCTCGAAGCGCAGGGGATCAAGTTCCTCTCCGACACCGACACCGAGATCATCGCGCACCTCATCCACCGCGAGCTGACGCGGGGCGCGAAGAGCCTCTTCGAGGCCGTGCGCCAGGCTCTGACGCACGTCGTCGGCGCCTACGCCATCGCCATCGTCTCGCGCGACGAGCCCGGCGTCGTGGTCGCGGCGCGCTTCGGATCGCCGCTCGTCGTCGGCATCGGCGAGGACGAGATGCTCTGCGGGAGCGACGTGACCGCGCTGCTCTCGCACACGCGCAACATGGTCTTCCTCGAGGACGGCGACGTGGTCGAGCTCAAGCAGAGTGGCTACCGCATCGAGACCGTCAGCGGCACCAAGGTCGAGCGCAAGGTGAAGCGCATCGACTGGAGCGCCGTGCAGGCCGAGAAGGCCGGCTTCAAGCACTTCATGCTCAAGGAGATCCACGAGCAGCCCGAGGCCATCGAGGCCACCCTGCGCGGCCGGATCGATCTGCAAAACGGCGATGTTTACGCGGGGGAAATGGGCGTCACGCCCGAGCTCGCCAGGAGCCTGGGCCGGGTCTATTTCGTCGCCTGCGGCACCAGCCACCACGCGACCATGGCCGGCCGCTACTGGATCGAGAAGATCGCCCGCGTCCCCTCGGTGACCGAGCTCG
>JBDTXR010000277.1:0-11740 GCA_040006075.1 Byssovorax sp.
GGAGGTCGCTGTTGTCGACGTTGTTGACGATGTTGCCCGCGCCGTCGCACTGGTTGGTGTGGCAGTCGCCCGAGGCCTGCGCGCTGGTCGTGAAGCCGGCGGCCGTGTTGTTCACGCCGCAGGTGTTCGCGGCGCAGGTGCGCGTGTGGCACTCGGTGTCGCTGCCCGGGCACTGCGCCGCGGTGATGCACTGCACGCAGACGCCGCCGGCGCAGGCGCCGCTCGTGCAGTCAGCGCCGACCCCGCAGGTCATGCCGAGCGCGCACGAGGGGCAGACGCCGCCGCCGCAGTCGATGGCCGTCTCGCTCCCGTTCTTGAGCCCGTCGTTGCAGCTCGCCGAAACGCAGGCGCCGGTGCCGTTGCAGAGGGTGCCGCCGCCCTGGTTGCAAGCGACGCCCGGAGCGAGGTTGGGGTGCGACGGCGTGGAGCCGACGCAGGTCTCGCCGGTGCACTGGTTCCCGTCGTCCACGGGGATGTCCGTCGTGTCCGTGGCGGGGACGATGTTGCCCGCGCCGTCACACTGGTTCTTCTGGCAGTCGCCCGACGTCTGCGCGCTGGTGACGAAGCCGGCGGCGGTGTTGCTCACGCCGCAGGCGTTCGCCGCGCAGGTCCGCGTGTGGCACTCGGTGTCCGAGCCCGGGCACTGCGCCGCCGCGTTGCACTGCACGCAGGTGCCGCCCGCGCTGCACACCGTCCCGCCGCCCTGGCTGCAGGCGGTGTTGACGGGGACCGCCGGGTGCGAGGGCGCGCCCGCGGTGCAGATCTCGCTCGTGCACTGGTTGCCGTCGTCGGCCGGGAGATCGGTGTTGTCGACGTTGTTGACGATGTTGCCCGCGCCGTCGCACTGGTTCTTGTGGCAGTCACCCGAGGCCTGCGCGCTGGTGACGAAGCCGGCCGCGGTGTTGCTCACGCCGCAGGTGTTCGCGTTGCAGGTGCGCGTGTGGCACTCGGTGTCCGAGCCCGGGCACTGCGCCGCCGCGTTGCAGGCCACGCAGGTACCGGCTCCGCTGCAGAACGATCCGCCGTTCTGGGTACAGGCCGTGTTCGCCGCGGCCGCAGGGTGCGAGGGCACGCCCGCGGTGCAGATCTCGCTCGTGCACTGGAGGCCGTCGTCGACCGGGATGTCGCTGTTGTCGATGTTGCTCGCGATGTTGCCGGCGCCGTCGCACTGGCTCTTGTGGCAGTCGCCCGCCGTCTGGGCCGCGACGGTGAAGCCGCTCGCGGTGAAGTTGACGCCGCACACGCCGACGGTGCAGGTGCGCGCCTTGCACTCGTCGTCGACGCCGGGGCAGTCGCTGGGCTGACCGCAGCCGGTGCACGCGCCGTTCAGGCAGGTGAGGCTGCCACCGCACGAGGCGCCGTTGGCCGCGGTGCCGTGCGAGGGGACTCCGCTGGTGCACACGTCGGTGGTGCAGGCGTTGTTGTCGTTGGGAAGATCGGTGTCGTCGATCTGGGTCGTGGTGCCGCCGTTGCCGTCGCAGACCGCCTTCTGGCAGTCGCTCGGCGTCTGCGCCGAGAGCGGGGTGCCCATCGCGGTGTTCGCCGTGCCGCACACGCCGGCCGTGCAGGTGCGCTGGTGGCACTCGGTGTCGACGCCCGCGCAGTCGGTGGCGACCAGGCACGCATCGCACTTGCCGGCGCCGTCGCAGAGCTTGCCCAGGCCCTCGGCGCAGGCCGCGCCCACCGCGACCGGCGGGTTCGTCGGCACACCGGCGGTGCAGACGTCTTGCGTGCAGGTCTCGTTGTCGACGGGCAGATCGGTGTCGTCGACGATCGGCTCCACCGCGCCGGCGCCGTCGCACTGGTCTTTGTGGCAGTCGCCCGCCTTCTGCGCCGTCACGACCGTGCCCTTCGCCGCGTTGGAAACACCGCAGGCGCCCGCCGTGCAGGTGCGCGTGTGGCAGTCGGTGTCCACGCCGACGCAGTCGGTCGCCACGTTGCAGCCGACGCACGTGCCCGCGCCATCGCAGAACAGGGTGCCACCCTGACCGCACGCGGTGCTGGCCGCCTTCGGAGGATTGGAGGCGACGCCGATGGAGCAGACGTCGTCCGTGCACTCGAGGCCGTCGACCGGCAAATCGCTGTCGTCGGCGGCGCTGACGATCTTGCCCGCGCCGTCGCACTGGTTCTTCTGGCAGTCGCCCACCGTCTGCGCGGCGGTGGGGGTGCCGGCCGACTTCGGCTTCGGATCGCAGATGCCCGCGTTGCAGGTGCGATCGACGCACTCGTTCCCGGGATCGGGACACTCGAGCGCCGTGGTGCACGACACGCTGCCGCCGGCCCCGCCGGTGCTGCCGGTCGTGCCCATCCCGCCGCTGCCGCCGGCCCCGCCGGTGGAGCCGGACGTGACGGTGGTCGAGGTCATGGAGCTGCTGCTGGTGGTCTGACCCCCTCCGCTGCCGCCCGACCCGGTGATTTGACTCCGGTCGACCTGAGCGATGAGCTCGCAACCGAAACCACTGGCGACAATCGCTGTGACGAGCAGGCCAAGCCTGACGGAAGAACTTCTGGGCATAGGCTAAGCCACATCACACTGCTTGATGGGCGCGTCAATCACTCTGGAGCGGCTGGAAAGCTGCTGGGCCAAAACGCTCGTCCCGCTCGGGAAACGAGACGCAGCGCGGCGTGTGGTCTCGCTCGTCTCGCGTCGTTGACGGAGCCCGAGGCCTCTGATCCACCCCTCTTCGATGGATCGCTTACTCAATCGTCGTCGTCTCTCCGGTTCACCTTCGCCCGGTTGCGCCAGCGCACCACGCGCGCCCGCATCTCCGGGGGCAGCGCGGTGAGCGGCTGTCCGCGCATGGCTCGCCACACCTGCGCTCCGAGGCCGGGCTGCTCGTCTTCGTGGCTGAAATCCCAGAGCTTCGTCAGCTCCTCTTCCGCCTCGTAGCCGCCCCCGACTGCGCTCTCCGCTCCTCCGCCGACCACCCTCGGCGCGGCGTCGCCCGCCCCGCAGGCCAGCGGCCAGGTCCTCGGCGTGTAGACGAACGGCGTGTAATCCGGGGTCGACGTGAAGGCGTCGAACGGGATCATCGCTCCTTCCACCTGCCGGTTCGGGTACGGGAGGCCCAGCACGTGGGCGTAGATCTTGTGCAACGAGGCCATGTCGATGTGGGTCTTCGTCACGTAGCCGCGCTTCACCCACGGCGAGATCAGCACCAGCGGGGTGCGGTGGCCGTCGATGTGCTCTCCGCCGGACGAGGGATCGTCCTCGGTGAGGATCACCAGAGAGCTCTTCCAGTACGGGCTGTGCGAGATGGCGTCGAGCATCATCCCGGTCGCCTCGTCGTTGACGGCGCACATCGTCGCGGGAGAAGGGTTGTCGGGGCTCATGCCCAGCGTGTGATCGTTGGGCAACGTCTGGTAGACGAAGCTCCCCAGGTTGCACGCCACGCGCACCCTCCCTGCGGCATAACACGCCTTCGGTAAATCGACATAGCCAATGTTCTGGGCCACGCCGGGATAGTGGAGGTCGAGCACGGCGGGCGCGCCCGGCGGCAAATTGGGCTGGCCATCGACCTCGCCCAGGATATCGAACTTGACGTTGTTGCCGAGCAGCCAGTCGAAGAGCGAGCCTTCGAGGGGGCGGCCCACGTCGGTCACTCCGCCTCCTGGCACCGCCCGCGGCGAGCCCTGGCGCGCGCCCGAGATGGCCCAGGTCCTCTCGTTGAAATCGCTCGATCGCGCGTAGGTCGCCCACACGTGGCCCTGGGTCGAGAACACCGCGTCGGTGTAGTAGTTGTCGGCCACCACGAAGCCGCGGGCCGCCTCGCGGAGGTTGTGCCAGATGGCATCCATGTCGGCGCTCTTGGACTTGAGCGTGTACGCCGGATCGCCGTCGACTCCCTTCAAATCGCCGAAGAGCGCGTCGAAGTTCTTGTTCTCGCGGAGGATGAAGAAGATGTGATCGATCGCCGGAGAGCCGCCCTGGTTCGTGGTCGGGACCGGGAAATCGGCCGCTCCTGCCGGGCAGGTCACCGCGGGCGCGCCGGCCTTGCCGGCCACGTCGATGTCCATCGCGGCCTGAGCGTCGCCCGCGGCGAGCTCGGCCGGGCCGGGCGCCGCGATCCACTGCACGCTGCCGTGCATTCGGAGTCCTATGTCACTGTCACCAAATCCAAAGGGCTGCGGGATCGGGCCGCCGCCGTGGCCGCGCAGCGTGGTCACCACCAGATCTCCGCCGGCCCGGACCACCACGCTCGACGGCCACCAGCCCGTCCCGAGCGCGCCGGCGCGGGTGAACGTGGGCGGCGTCTTCGTCAGATCCACGTCGAACGCCGCCACCGCGTTCTCGCCGCCCAGCGCGACATAGAGGCGCTTTCCCGCCTCGTCCCAGGCCGGGGCGCTGGGCTCCTGCCCCGGCAAAGCACCCTTCTTGGCGTCGATGGGGACCTCGGTGATCTCGTTCGTCACCCGATCGACCAGGGTCAGCTCGTCGCCGTTCGCCGCGGCAACGACGAGGTAGCGCGCGTCGAGGAAGGCTATCCCTTCGGGGTTCTTCCCCGTCGCGTAGGTGGCCTTGGCCACCGGGTTCGCCGGATCCGAGAGGTCGATGGCCTCGACCTTCTTGTCGCTCCAGAACGAGACATAGGCCATGTTCCCCGTGGGATCGTGGGGATCGAAGTACGCTCCAAACGTCTCCTGCGCGTCGAGGGCCACCTTCCCGAGCACGGTGCCATAGCCCGGCCCAGCCACCGCAGAGAGCACCAGCAGCGCTTTGTTGTCGACCGACGAGACCAGGATCCGCGATCCGTCGGTGGAGAAGGCCACCCCCGAGACATAGTATTTGCCGAGGTCGGACACCGGCAGCGCGATCGAGAGCGCGTCCTCGCGCACGATGACGCCGGTGACGAGATCGAGCTTGAGGGTGTGGATCTCGCCGTCGTTGCCCGCCGCCAGCACCCGCCCGTTCGGCCCGAGCGCCAGCGCCGAGTTCAGGGTGTAGGGCGCCTGGAAGAGCGCCACCGAGACCACCGGATCTTGCCCGGCGGCGAGCTTCGTCGTGTCGATCACCCGCACGGCGTGGTCGCCGAAGCCCGTCTCCACCGCGAGCACGAAGGGCGTCCCGGGGACGTCGATGGCGCCGCTCGTCAAGCCACCGTCGAGGTCGGTGAGCACCCACTCGGTGCCTGCCGGGTGGATGCGGCGGCCGTCGGGGAGCACGTGAGCGGCCTTGTCGTCGGGATCCACCCCGGAGTGCTTCAAGGCCTCTTTCGCGGGCAGCGACGCGGTGCATTGGCCGGCCACGGGCGGGGGATAGGCCCCGTCCCAGCCCCCGCAGGCCGCGTCGTGGGGGATCTCGGCAAACGGCCCCAGGCTGGGACAGACGTAGTGCGCGGACTGCTCGGCGCACGGCGTGGTGTGCGGGCAGTCGTAGGCGCACGAGTCCGGAGGAGGCGAGTAGAAGTCCAGGGGATCGCCGCCGCCGGTCCCCGAGGCGCTCGACGAGGACGAGGTCCCGCCGCCCGGACCCGTCTCCCCGCCGCCGCAGCCGACGTGGGGAAAAAACGCGAGGGCGAGGGCGGCGACCGAGACCAGAGAAATGCGGCGCATCGGGGCGATTGTCGCTCGCCGGCCGCCCTTTGCGATAGCGGAACCTACGCGAACTTTGCCAGAGCGACGCGGCGGTGGAAGGATCCGTCGAATGCGCCTCTGCGCCGCTCTGGCCCCCGCTGCTCTCTTCGCCCTCTTCCTCACGCCCGCGTGCGCCGGCGCCCAGAAGGCCACCGATCCGAACTGGTCCGACGAGAAGCCGGAGCAGAGCCGCCCGCTCCGCGAGACCGAGGACATGACCGGCTCGCGCGCCGGCGCGTCGTTCGCGTCGCAGCCGGGAGTGCTGGGCGTTCGCCACGATCTCATGCTCTCCGAGGGCGCCCACCCGGCCCGCTGCAACTGCCTCGCCGTCGAGGTCGGGCCCGCCGCCGATCCGCGCTTCTTCTGGACCGCCGGCGCGCCGAGCATCGGCGACACCGCCGTCGCCGTCGCCCTCGGCGCGCGCGGGGTGACCTGCTCCGGAGGCGACGCCGACGACAAGCGCCGCCCCTCGATCTCGGCCGTCGACCTGATCGGCGACGACGTCATCGTCGAGGTGGAAGATCTCCCCGACAGCCGCCCGCTCGCGTCGGGCGCGGTGATCCCGAAGCCCGGACCGAGAGGCAATGTCTACGTGCGGCCCCGAAATCCGAAGGTGATCTACGCCAAAGGCGCGCCCGGCGGCCGCTGCAAGGTGCTTTGATCAGCGAGCCGGCGCGGGCTTCGCCGTGCCCGCGGCGTTGACGCTGCTGGCGCCGAGCGGCTGCCGCACGAGCGTCCCCGGCGCCGACGAGGTGGGCGAGGCGAGGTCCGGGCTGCTCTGCCCGGAGGATCGGCCGCAGCCGACGCCGATCGCCGCGATCGCGAGGCCAATCAGCAGCGGCGCTAGCGCAGGTACACGCATCGAGAGCTCTCCTGACCGAGGTTCCTCCAGCGCGCCGACGCGGCGCCCGGAGCCAAGGCCACACTACGCTGCCCGGGGCCGCGATTCCAGGACGCCGCGAACGAATTCGCCAGGAATGACCGGCAAATCGCGGCCGCGCGCGGCGACGCGACCTGTGCTAAGAGCCAGCACAATGACGCGTCATCTGCTTACCGTGGCTGTCTTGCTCCCTCTGTCTCTCCTCGCCTGCGGGACGGGAACCGGCGATATCCCCTCACCAGGGTGCCAGTCCGTCCAGCTATCGAACGTGATCGATCTCGCGACCACGCCGGCCGGCGACGGGTACACGCGCCAGTGCTTGCCCCGCGCCCTGAGCCACGACACGACGACCGGCGCCGCGGCGTGCGCTGCGTTCTACGGGCGCGCGGCCAGCGGCACCTGCGATTGCGCGGCCGCCGACGGGTTCAAGGCCGTCTCGGCCGACCACAAGGCGGGTGTCGACCAGCTCTTTGGCTCGCTCTCTCCCGGCTGCGTCTGCGAGATCGAGCAGATCACCGGCGCCGCCCTCAAGGCCTGCGTGCAGCAGGTCACGAGCCCGCTCGACGCCATGGGCAACGAGCTCAACGGCTATTGCTATGTCGCCGGCGACAACGCGACCAACCCCGAGCTGATCAAGGACTGCGCGGTGAACGAGAAGCGGCTGCTGCGCTTCCTCGGCCGCTCGGCGAGCCGTCAGGCGGGCGATCTCGGGATTGCCTATCTCTGCGATACGGACGTCTGCGCCGATCCGACGGAGTGAGCTACTCCCCCATGGCGGCCCGGGCGCGGTGCACCAGCGCTTGCACCTCGGCGTGGGCGCGGCTCGTGATCTCCTCGACCTCGACCTCGCCCGCGGCGCGGAAAGGCTCCGAGTTGGAGGTCGCGAATTCGCGGCACAGCGGGTTGGCATCGCGCCAGGACTTCGAATTTGCGGCTTACCCTACGTGGTTTCGGAGCTCCCTCGCCGACTCCCGACGCGCGCCATCGCGAAGCCAGGCATCTACCAGATCTTCCGCTCTGGAAGGATTGGCCCAGAGGATTTGCCTGAACGCCATGACAGAGCCGGAAGCGCGACCAAACGCGCGCCGCGCCTTCTCGTCGAGTGAAAGGATTCTCTTGTCGGCCGCGAGCGCGGCCTCGATCAAAAGCAGATCCTTGCGCATCGCATCGAGTGCAGCGTCATGCGCCGCGGCTGCCGCTGCGAGCGCATCGTCGTCCGTCTCTCCCTCATGCGCATCGACCTCCACAAAGCGGCCTCGACTCACCATGTCCACGAGCCATGTGTTGGCGAGACGAGAGGCGTGCCTGTTCCACTCTGCGCGCAGGCGCCGGCTCGTGACGACCGTGTGATCGCTACGACGGAAGGTCGCGAGGACGCGCGCGCATGCGATCGCTATCTCGCCTCTCTCTCCGCTCGCCTTGGCGATTGAGGCGTCGACGACGATACTACGCGCGCGCACCGCGCCTCCGTACCTTGGCTCGCGCCGTCGCGGCCTCAAGAAATCGCTGTTGCGCCTCCAACTCGACATCAGCGAAGTCGACCGGCCAGTCTCCGAAGCCACCATTCTCCTCGGGCGTCACTTGGCGCAACGTGGTGTATCCATCCTCGTCGCGCTCGACCCATGCGAGGTTCACGTCGTCCGCAGTCATGTCACCGCTCGCGACCATCGTTTGGACAGCGAGAAGCAACAGCGGACTGTGAGTTTCGGCCACAATGCGTACACCGCGTTTCGTGGCGCGGGCGAGCACCGCCGCTAGCGCGACTTGCGCCCGTGGATGTAAGTGGATCTCCGGCTCTTCGACGTAGACGAGGTGTCCTGGCTCAGCCGTATGGAGTGCGACGAGGAGTGGAAGGGCTTGAGAGACTCCCACGCCGACGTCTGCGATGCTCACGAGATCATGCGCCCCGCCCTGCTGCGGGGAGCCGAGTCGACCGACTCGAAGAGAGACCTGGGTATCGGACACCGCCTCAGCAACGACCTTCCACGTCAGCCCAAGTTGCACGAGATCGACAGCGAGTTGCTCGCGCTTGTCTGACTTCTTCTCCTCCCAATCCGCAATCACGCTCGCTGTATATGGAGGGAACGGGCCCGCGTATGGTCCATTGACCGCGGTGCGAGCGTAGGACCGCTCAGGATTCCCACGCAAGCCCGGCAGATGCAGGATGTTTTGAATGGCTGTCGTGGCCCATTCAGAGCTGAATGAATTGAATCCAGGGAAGCCGGTCGCTTCACCGTTTTGACGCGCGACTTCAAACAAGAAGCGGCGCGGTATCAGCCGGAGCGCACCTCGACCGAGGAAACCAAGATTGCCACGGAGCGCTTGCCTTACTTCCGTGCTACTCATGCCTTGTCGCAAGTGGTGCTCTCGACCGAATGCGGTGAACGTGTTTTCGGAGAGGTGCAAGGTGTCGTCCTGAACAAAGCAGACACGTAGCCGTTTTCGTGCCTGACCGACCTCGAACGTTACCGGCAAACGCAATGATGCTCGGCTGCGGAACTGGGTCAAGAGCTCGGCCGAATTGCGAAATTTAACGTGCGGCCCGTCAAGGAGCAGCGGGCCGGTGGTGTAGGACGACTCCAGTGTTTGCTTCAAGAGGAGGAGCGGCTGCATCACGCTGCTCTTGCCGGCGCTGTTCACCCCGGCAAGCAGCGTCAGCGGCGCAATCCGCAGCTGCTGCTCATCTTTGATTGATTTGTAGCCCGCGACGGACAGCGTTTCGATCCCGGTGCTTCTGCGATGGCGTGCCACGGGCCGAAGCTAGCAGGTCGCGGGGCTGTCGACTAGACCGACGGCCTGGCACCCCGTTGGCGAGTGACGCGCCATCCGACTCGAACGTCGTCCCCGCTGACGCAAGCGCCGCCGCGGCGGTCTCTGGTGTGCGCGATCTTATGTGCCAGCCCACTTACCTAGGTCCCGCACGGCTAGCACCGGTGCACAAACGGGCGCATCTGCCGCCGCGCGCGACGGCAACGCTGCGGCGCCGAGCTCACCTCTCTAGGCAGCAGCCGGCGTTTCTAACCGCTCACTCGGCGATCGCGGCCCGGGCGCGGTGCACCAGCGCTTGCACCTCGGCGTGGGCGCGGCTCGTGATCTCCTCCACGTCGCCCGCGGCGCGGAACGGCTCGCCCGCGACGAGGCCAATCCGCGTCTTCGGCGAACCGGCGACGCGGCGGTAGTGCGCGGGAAAGCTCTCTTCCACGAACGAGGCGCTGCTGCCGCCGTAGGCCACGCCCACGGGCACGATCTCCGCGCCCGCGCGCTGCGCCGCCAGGAACGCTCCGGCGCGGAAGGGCCGCACCTCGTCGCCTGAAAACGTGGTCCCCTCGGGATAGACCATCACCCCGCGGCCGCTCTCCAAACCCGCTACCATGGCGTTGATCACCGCGGCGCCGCTGCGTTTGTCGGAGCGATCGACGAACAGGGTGCCCACGCGGCGGGCGGCGAGGCCGATGACCGGCCAGCCCGCGAGATCGGCGCGGCTGACGGTGTTGGCCTCGACGAAGGCGAGATCGACGAAGATGTCGAGCATCGAGCGGTGGTTCATCACGAAGATGCGGCCAAGCCCGCGATCGTCGGTTGCCGGGTAGATCTCCCCCTCTTCCAGGTGCGGACCGCGCGCGGTGACCTCGAGTCCATAGAGCCCGAGCAGGGCGTGGCCATAGCGGGCCATCCATTTGTAGGTGACCGGGATCTGCCGTGAACCGGGCGAGGCGCGCAGATCGGCCTCGAGGCAGGCGAGGAGCGTGAACGTCAGTCCCACGAAGGCGCCGGAGCGAGCCGAGGCGCGGAGATCTCCCACGGGGTTCATGGCCATCGTCAGCTCACCTTGGTTCCAGGGGGCAGATCGCGCGACACCGTGGCGAGGGCGAGCGCGTCGCCCGGGCCGGCGGCGAGGATCATCCCGTGGGAGACCAGCTCTTTCGAGAAGGCCCGAGGCTCCAGGTTGACGGCGACGATCACCCGCCGTCCCACCAGCGACTCGGGCGAGAAGGAGAGCGCCAGGCCGGCGATGATCCGGCGCGGTCCGTCGACGTCGCCCGTATCGACGCGGAGGTCGACCAGCTTGTCCTTGCGGGGGACGCGGGCGGCCGCGAGGATCAGCCCGACGCGGAGATCGATCCGCGCGAAATCCTCGAACGGGACGAGCTCCGGCGGCGCGCGCTCGGGCTCCGAAGAAGGGGCGTAGTCGGGCTGCGGGGTGATGATCGGGATCATCTTCCCGGCCGCGCTGGTGAGCGTGGGCGCGATGGGAGCGACGCTGTGCGCCATCGGGCTGGGGTCGAGATGCTCGCCCTGCCCCTCGCCGGGCGGGAGCGTCGCCGCGCGGGGAGAGTGCCGGAGGCCCGGCGTGATGACGGCGACAGAGGTCTTGTCGGAGGGTGCCTGTTTGTTCGTCAATCCCCGAGGCGCCAGGGTGGGCGCGGGCTCGGCCGACGACACGGGCGGGCGGGGCGCCTGCGTCTCCGGAGGATTGTTGGGATCGCTCGTGGACGTGAGGAGACGCTGGAGCACGGCGTTGACGCCGGTGGGATCGGCGCTGCCGCCGGTCTGCTTCATCACCTGGCCGACGAAGAAGCCGATGAGCGTGGTCTTCCCGGCGCGGTAGGCGGCCACGTTCTTGGCGTTGGCCGCGAGCACCCCGCGGACGACGCCCTCGATCGCCCCGAGATCGCTGATCACCGCCATCCCGCGCTCGCGGACGATCTCCGTCGGTGAGCGCGTCGCGCCGATGAGGAGCGAATAGACCTCCTTGGCCTGCTTGCCGCTGATGGTCCCGGCGTCCACGAGCTGGAGGAGCTCGATGAGCTGCGTCGGCGTGACCGGGAACGCGGCGTCGAGCCCGCGGGTGTGGACGTCTCGCATGACCTCGCTGGTGAGAAAATTCCCGAGCTTGATCGGGTCGCCGTAGAGGCGGCTCGACTCGTCGAAGAAGGCGGAGATCTTGGGGTGGCTGGTGAGCACCGCGGCGACGTTGGGCGCGAGCCCGAGGACGTCGACCAGGCGCGCTCGACGCTCGCTCGGCCCCGGTGGGAGCGAGGTGCGAATGGCGGCGACGTAGCCCGCATCGACGACGAGCGTGGGGAGATCGGGATCGGGGAAGTAGCGGTAGCCGGCCTCGTTCTCCTTGTCGCGGAGGGCGTAGGTCTCTTTCTTCTCGGAGTTGTAGCCGCGCGTCTGCTGCCGGACGCGCCCGCCCGCCTCAATCAGCGCGATCTGCCGGCGCGCCTCGATCTCGATGGCCTCGGTGACGAAGCGAAACGAGTTGATGTTCTTGAGCTCGGT
>JBDTXR010000278.1:0-11737 GCA_040006075.1 Byssovorax sp.
CGCACATCCAGCCGAGCGGGTGCCCGCGATCCCGATGGCGGTTGTCGCGGCCGGGAAGCCGGATCCAGGCGCGGGCGAGCCGGCGCGCGAGATCCTCGGCGACAAGGAGATGTCGGACGTCGAGGCGGCGCTCGGAATCGCGACCCCATGCAACGCACTCCGACGCGAGCTCGTTGAGCGCGTTGGACGCCTGGTCGCGGAGGTGGTCTTGCCGAACAGCACCTGGCGTGCTGTCTTTGCCGTAGGCGGCGCGGTGCTCGAGGGCGAAGGCCGCCTCGAAGACGTCCCAGTACGGATCGCCTGTGGGCTTTGCGAACGCGGGCGCGCTCGGCGTCGAGGCCTTTGGCGTCGTCTGGAGCGCTGGAGTCGGCGCAACGTTGGGTCTCGGTGGGAGCGGCGCGGTGGGCTCGTGAGCTGGCTGGTCGACCGGCACGTCGCGTGGGGCGTCGTTCGCGCTACCGTTGCACGTCGAGGCCTCCAGGGGGACGCCGTCCGGGAAGCGGTAGACGTTCGTGCGGTCGTGTCGATACCGCCCGTCCCAGCGATCCAGACATCGGAAGCGCCGTTCCACCGTGAGGAACCCCATGAGCTCCAGAACCAACACGGCACGAATCGCCGTCTTGCGGCAGCATTTGGCCAGCTCGGCGATGCGCTCGTACCCCGGGAACGCGTCTCGCCGCTCGTGGTTGTAGTGATCGAGGATCGTGGCGTAGACCGCGGTCTCGGTTCGCGTGAGGTCTTTCGATAAGGTCGCCTGCCAGTGGAGGAGCTCCTTCCGGCCGCGCTTCGAATCCTGATATGCGATGACATCGGGCCGTTCCTCGGCCACCAAGGCGTAGGCGCGCGCCACCGCCGCGGGCGGCGCGCCGGCGACCTGCACGGCGAGCGCCGCGGCCGCGATGACGGCGGGGAGCTTCACGCGCTCGAGCTCGCCTCGTCGCACGCGGCTTCCGCGGAGAAACCCGGGCGAAGGCTGGTGGCCGAGAGCCCCGCGGGGTTCAGCCCGGCGGCGACAGCCCGGCGTTTGACGATGCGATCCAGGTCATTCGGTGCGAGCCGATCGCCGACGTGGAACCGCTGACGACGACCGCGATGCAACCCGACGAAGACAGGTCCGAACGTGGGGGCGCGATCGATGCCACGCACCCAGATGGCGGGCAGACCGAGCCAGTCGTCGAGCGCTCGCACGGGGCAGAGGCTCGGCTCGGCGTGCACCACGAGAGTGGGAGTTTCGGTGCGGTAAGGGGCTTCACGCGCGAACGTGAGCCGATAGCCGCGCTCCTCGCGCTGTGCGCCCTCGCGATTCAAGCCCACGACGTCCGCGCGCCGCAGGCAAGCGAAGAAGGTCACCAGAATCAGCGCGCGATCGCGGATCCCGTGCGGATCCTTTTCGCACGAGGCGACGAGTTGCCGAACCATTCCGAGGGAGATCGACGTCGACGGCGGGCGCAGCGGGCCGAGCGTTCGTCGAAGCGAGCGCAGCGTGATCCGCAGCGCGTCGGACATCGGTGGGTCATGCCCGAGGGCGCGGTGCGCCATGGTGATTGCTGCCACCGAGACGTCGATCGTGGAGAGCGCCTTCTGCTCGTCTGCCAGGCCGATGAGGTACTGCCGCAGCACCTCGGGATGCGCCGGCAACGCGCCCACGCCGCGCGCTGCGCACCACGCGAGGAACAGGGTCAGACGGTTGAGGTAGAGCCGTCGCGTGGTGGGGCTCGTCGTCGCCTGATCGTAGAGGTGAGAGAACCGCTGGACGCCGGCATCCTCCCGCGATGACGAGGAGCCGTTCATTCGGTTCTCCGCACGGCGCGGCCGCCGGTCGCCGCGATCCCGGTGAAGCACAGCGTGCAGATCGGCGCGGCGCTGGACCGCGCGACACGAAGCCCCGGAAGGAGCTGCACGCCGCAGGGACACACCTCGGGCGCGAAGTGCGCGGCCGAGGTGCGGAGCACCTGGAAGACGCGACCACAGGCCGTGCAAACGATCGTTCGCTGCCATGGATGTTCGCCGTGCCTGCGGCAGCGAATCACGTTCGGAGGGGGCGACTCCGGTGGCGCGGTTCTCGTGGCGGCGGCCTTCATTTCGCGGCCCGCAGCTTCGATCGCTGCGCCGAGGCTCGCTGTCGCCACGCGTCCGAGCGTCGCCGGCTCTGCCAGGTGACTGGCGACGGCATCGACCTTCGTCGCGACCGCCGTCGCCGCCTGCTCGAGCTGCGTCGCGCCCTCGAGCACCTGGAGGAGCCCGGCTTTGGCCTTGCGGAGATCGTCGCCGAGTCCGCTCATCGCTTCGCTCCTTTGCGGCGCGGACGGTGTTTGGGACGAGCGCCGGAGGCGGGCAGGGCCTTGGGCTTCGGCGCGCCGAACAATGCCTTGTCGAGCCCCGACGTGATCGCGTTGGCGAGCTGCTCGCCGAGGCGCAGCAGCTTGCCCAGATTCGGGATCCGCACGAGGTCCCGCGCCGCGCGGGGATTGAGCGCCGCGACCGCCGCGACGAAGGCAGGGGGAACGACGTGACGAGCCCGATCGAGCGCGTCGATCAGCTCGCGGTCACGCGCTGTCGCCGCGCGGCCGATCTTCTTGGCCTCGCGGCGCGCGCGGTCCACCGTCGCGCGCCCGCGGAGACACAACCCGGCGGCGTCGAGCTCGTAGCCGTCGTGCGCGAGGCACGACGTGCGTGCGCCGAGGCAGCGCGCAACCGGATGAGGCTCACCGAGCCGCACCGGCAGCGGATGCGCGGCGACGAGGTCACAGCGCGGGCACCGGATCGCGGCGTCGTAGGTCCCGACGTGGACGAAGAGCGACGCGCCCGGATGCGCCGCGGCGCAGTCCACGCACGGCACCGCGAAGAGCGCGAAGCGCGCGTGCTCGAGCGGCGTGGCGAGCGCGGCGCGCGGCCCGAGGAGGCGGAGCTCGGCGAGCCACGGCGCGTTCGCATCCCGGAGCGATCGGAAGAGCTCGTCGAGCCGATCGACGTCGCGGTGCTGGAGGTACGTCACCGCCAAGCGTGCCGCGACATCGCTGGGCAACGCGCCGCCCGGGTTGGCGTACTCGGCTGCGACGTCGACGAACGCAGGCGACACGGATGTGCCGCGCGTGAGCAGAGCCGCGAGGCGGAGCAGCGCGCCGCCCCAGAGCGCCGCTGCGGTGGGCGTCAGGCAGAGCCCGGCGTACACGAGCCGGATCGCGGTGACCCAGCGCCGCTCGATCGGATCGAAGTGTCCGCCGCTGCAACGCCGTGCGCCGCCGCAGATCCGGACCGGGCCGCCGCAGAGCGTGCAGGCTGCCGGATCGGCGTCGTCGTCATCGACGATCACGACGGTATCGACGATAGCCAAGGCCTTGGTGGGTTCCATCGCGCGTTCGTCGTTGCTCATGGCTCGTCCTCGAACGCGATCTCGCGGATCGATTGCTCCGCGTCGTCTCGATCCACGTCTTGCCGGCGAAGGGCCGCCGCCATCCGCGTGAGCGCCTCGTTGACGGTGGCGCGCACCGTCGCGGCAGCGTCGATCACGTCGAGCTTGAAGCGCGCCTCGCGGTCGATGTCGCCCGCGGTCTCGCCTTCGTCGACGAGGTCGGCGACCTCGTCCGGATCACCGCGCGTCGCCGCGTAGAACGTGGCCAGCGCATCGAGCACGTCCACCGCCGTGTCGTGGATCGCGTGGACGATCGCGATCTCCGCCGCCCGGTCCTCGTCCTCCAGATCCAGCGTCTCGACTTCGGAGATCGCCTCCGCGCGAACCGCCTGGATCGAGGCCTGCGTGACACGGAAGAATTCTCCGCGTTGCAGCAGCTCCCAGACGGCGGCGGTTCCGTCGTTCGCTTCCCAGCCTTCGATCTCCGCCTCGCTCCGGGCGAGTCGGCGGCAAATCGTTCCCGCGGCCTCGTACTTGAGCCGCGTGATCTCGCGCAAACGGGCGATGGCGGCGGGCTTCATACTCGCCGCCCTGTACGACGCACCTGAGTCAGCTTCAGCTCGATGCCGGGAAGCAGCGTGATCAACGGCGCACCTCCGCAGATCCGAAGCTCCACCACCGCGGCGACGGCGGGGCGCGCAAGGAGCGCACGTGCGTGCTCATCGCGGGCATGCAGCACCACGCCCACGCCGGACCGCTCGACGACGCCGAAGCTTCCCAGCGTGCAGGGGTCCATCCCCGGCGCGCAGCGATCGGCGGCGCTGTCGTGGCCCGCGTCGCGGAGCGCGTCGCAGCCGGCGCGCGTGACGAGGGCGTCGGCGTCCCGAGACGTGAGGAGCTCGCGCTCGAAGAGAGCGTCACGTTGTGCCGTGGAGGGGCGATCTCCACCGCGGGTCGATGGCGGCGAAGCGAACCAGGCGAGGGCGCTCACGAGCGCCGCGGACATTGGCCGCCGACGCGTCGCAGGCATCGACGGAAGGCCGCTCGGGAGCCGAGGCCCGCGGGCAACGAGCGCGCTCATTGCAGACCCTGCCGACGCACGAGATCCCCGAGCTCCGTCGCGCGCGTGGTCGCGAGAAACTCGAACAGCGCCGCGCGGTGTGATCGCGACGCGCACCATGCGATCACATGGATGGCGAGCGCCACCGCCGAACACCTCTCGCCAGTCCGCTGAACATCCGCGGCGAGGCGATTGGCGCTCGCTTGCGACTGAAGGCGCCCCATGCGTTCGGCGAATATCTGCACGAGCGACTCGACCGACGTCGGCCCGGCGCGCTCCACCAGCCCGCTCTCGAGCGCCCGCACGGCCCTCACGACCGGCGGCTCCTCCCACACGGTCTCCACGCGCGCGGCGCCTCGCTCGCGCGCGATCCGCACGAGCTCACCGAGCACGAGGGACGCCGCAGCCACCTCCGCCTCGGAGCCGCCCTCGACATCGAAGCGAAGGACGCGCCCCTTCACCTCGGGGAGATCGCTCTCTTGAACGGCCCGATGGCCGACAGGGCGGAGCTGCCCGCCCTCGCAGAGAAGACGAACCACCACCGTTTCGGCGCTCATGATCGGCTCTCGATCCGCAGCACGACCGCGGTCAAATTGTCTCTGGCGTTCGGCAGCGCTGCGCGGAGGACCGCGTCCACCGCCGCCGCCGGGGTGCGCCGTGCGCTACCGAGAAGACGCGCGAGCGCGGCGTCGGGAAGCACGTTGGTGACTCCGTCGGTGCAGAGCAGAAACACGTCCTCGGGCTCGAGCCGCGTCGTGAACGTGTCGACGGAAACCGCCTCGTGGGATCCGATCGCGCGCGTGAGGATGTGCGGCATCTCCGGCACGCAGTGATCCTTCGTGAGCTGCACCAGCTCGCCGCCGCGCAGCCGGTAGACCCGGCTGTCGCCGACGTGCGCGCCCACGAGCAGCGGCGCCGCGAAGAGCACCGCGGACAGAGTGCAGCCCATCCCGGCCTGCGCTCGGTTCTGTCGCGCGGCCGTGAACACCTGCCGATTCGCGCTCTCGAATGCGGTGACCAGCGCGAGGGTTCGCGTCGCCGGGAGCGCCTTCTGCCGCTGCACGGCGGTAGTGAGCTTGTCGAGCGCCATGGCGGAGGCCACCTCGCCCGCGTTGTGCCCGCCCATCCCATCCGCCACGGCGAAGAGGCCAAGGCGCGGAGCGCAGATGAAGCCGTCCTCGTTGTTCGTGCGACCGCCGACGAGGGATCTGCCCGCGTAGGTGGCCAGCCCCGCGAGCGCCTCGCCGCGCACCATCGACGACGGTCCCGAGCTAGGCGCCGTCATGCCGCACCCGCCTTCTGCGCTACGACGTGACGCGGGCGCGCATCGAGGAGCCCGCGCTCCTCAAGCTCGCGGACGATGCGAAGCACGGAGCACCGAGAGAGCCGCGTCGTGCCCTCCAGGCTCGCCAGCGAAGGCCAGGATTCGACCTCGCGCGTCTGCTGTGCCGCGAGCAGCACCAGGAGCCCGCGTGGAGGGGAGGTATCCGTCACGCAAGCGTCCCCTCGAAGTCGGTGCGCGCTCTCCTGCGGCGCTCGAAGCCCAATCGGTCGCCGCACGAGAGCCGCTCCCGCACGCGGCACCATGGACGCGAACGCGAGTCGACCGCCACGCCTGCGACGTCGTGCGGCGCGGCGGCGGCGACGTAGCCGCCTGCGCAGGAGCCGACGCGGAACCTGGATCTCCGGCAGCGTCGTCCGCGCCCGCGTGGGCACGGTGGGCTCGTCCGGCATCGTCGGCGCGTTCCGCTCGCCGAGCACGTCCGTCGCCTTCTCGAACAGGAGTCCCGCCAGGCGACGGCCCGCCACGGCGAGTCTCTGCCAGCACAGCCGCTTGAACCACGAAGTGCGCGTGATCGCGGCGCGGAGCGACGACCGTGCGCCCCGCGCCGCGACGCGCATCGTCTGCGAAGCGCTCGCAACCTGCGTTGCGCGCTCTGCGCGCGCGGCCATCGCAGAGGCGCGTGAAAGAGGTCGCCGCGCGCCGGTGGTCGCCGCGAGACGTCGGCTCCGCTGCCACGCGGTGGAAACCACCCGTGCGCGGTTGGCGGCGGTCAACCTCGCTTCTCTGCGCAAGAGGAACGCGAAAAAGATCGCGAGCAGCACGAGGTCGGGGAGGATGTCACCCAGCATGGGGCACCCCCGAATCGACCGAGAGCTTGCCGATGCAGGTGCGCAGCGCCTCGTTGAAGGCGACGTGCGAAGGGTGCTTGAGCGCGCGAGCGCTCGAGTCGGAGCGCGCCATCATCGCTGCCCTCCGCCGACCTTCCCGTCGTCCTGTTCGATGACGTCGTCGTCGAGCACCAAGCCGGCGAGGGTGACCGCCTTTGCGGCCCAGGTCGGGTCGCCGTCGCGGACATCGAGCGCGAGCCGAGTCCACTCGGACGGTAGCTCCGCGGCGCCCCACAAGACCCTGGTGGCGAGCGCCATCGCGAGGTCGCCGCCTGCGCCGGTGTGCGCTTCGCGGAGGAACGTGAGCGCCTCCCGCCGCAAGGTCACGCGGCGGTCACGCTCAGATTCGAGAGTGCTCGGAACTACTTGATACTGTTGTTGAAATTGGCCGCTTCGCGTATCCTGTCGAGATGAGGCGCAGCCCCAACGAAACAAGACTAGTTTCGCGCCGGCGCAGCCGCCCGCGCAGCGGGTCCAGAAGTTTGGTCAAACCTGACCAAACTTCTGGAGCGCGGAACTAGCACGCATCCTTGCTCACGGTGTGCTGCCGGATCGATATCAAGTCTCCCGCACCGATCGTCGCTTGCGCTTCCCCACCCCCGAGAGCTCGGCTCGGGCCCGCGTCCCCGCCGCCCTACCGGGAGAAATCGCCTGGATTTCCGGCTCGCGCAGCCCGGCGCGGAGCTTGTCGAGGAGGCGCATCAGCGTGCCAATCTCGGTCGGGGTGAGGGTGCCAAACACCTTGGCGACGCGGGCGGCGTGGCGGCGCTCGGCGTCGCGGAAGGCGCGGAGTCCCTTCGGTGTGATGTGGACTCGCCAGGCGCGGCGATCGACGGGATCGGCGCGGCGCTCGACCATGCCGTCGCGCGCCGCGCGGTCGACGAGGCCAGTCAGGTTGCCCGCCGTGACCAGCATGCTGCGCGAGAGCGACGCCAGCGTCTGCCCGTCTTTGCGGCAGACGTTGGCCAGCAAATCGAAGCGGGGCAGCGTCATCTCGCGCTCGAGATCGTCGCGGATCGCCGCGAGGGCGCGCTTCTGCACGGCGAGGATCCGCACCCACGCTCGCACGGCCTGCTCCCCCGGAGCCTCGCCGGCGGGCGTGATCGGCGCGGCAGGCCGGCGGGCAGGAGCGCCGCGCCTCACCCGACCGCGTCCTTGTGGCCGACCGCGGCGATGGTCTCGATTTCCACCTTGGCGCGGGGCTCGAGCAGCGCTGAGACCGCGACCAGCGCCATCGCCGGAAAGTGCTTTCCGAAGCGCGCGCGCCAGGCCGCGCCGATGGCCCGGGTGCTGGCCTTGTACGCCGGGAGATCGGTGACGTAGATCGTCATCTTCACGACGTCCGAAGGGACGCCGCCCGCCGCGGCCACCACCGCGAGCACGTTGTCGAGGGCCTGGGCAAACTGCTCGCCGAGATCGTCGGTGTCGAACTGTTGCTGGGCGTTCCAGCCGACCTGGCCGGCGACGTACAGAGTCGGCCCACGGACGAGGACACCGTTGGAGTAGCCCTTGGCGGCGGCCCATCCGGCCGGATTGATCAATTGAATTCGATCCGTCATGACATCACCTGTCCTCCGTCGACCGGGATCGACTGGCCATGAATGCTCCGCGCCTGGTCCGAGCAGAGCATGGAGACGACGTGCGCCACCTCGTCCGGCTCGACCAGGCGGCGCTGGGGCGACATCCCCTCCAGGGCCCGGCGTGCCTGCTCTTCGCCCTTACCCGTCTTCTCGGCGATGCGGCGCACCGCCTCGTCGGCCATGGCGGTATTGACCCAGCCCGGGCAGACCGAGTTCACGGTGACGGGCGTTCGCGCGATCTCCACGGCGAGCGCGCGGGTCATCCCGATCATCGCGTGCTTCGAGGCGCAGTAGGCCGACGAATACGCATAGCCGGTGAGCCCGGCGTTGGAGGCGAGGTTGATGACCCGGCCCCAGCCGGCGGCGATCATCGGCGGGATCAGCGCGCGGCAGAGCGCGAAGGCCGAGCCGACGTTCACGGCCATCATGTGGTCCCACATGGCGTCGGTGGTGCGGTCGAACGGGGCGCTCTCGGCGACGCCGGCGTTGTTGACGAGGATGTCGACGCGGCCCGCGCGCGCGGCGAGCTCGGCGACGGCGGCCTGAACGGAGGCGCGATCGGCCGCGTCCATCCGCAGGGCGAGGCCGCCGACGGCGCGCGCGGTCTCGTCGAGCTCGGCCAGGGTGCGTCCGGCGACGACGACGAGGGCGCCGTGCCCGGCGAGGACCGCGGCGATCGCCCGGCCAATGCCGCGACCGCCCCCGGTGACCAGCGCTGTTTTGCCGGCGAGGAACATCACCGACGTATAAATGATTTACATGTAAAGGACAACGGTCCCGGCCCCTCGCGGCGGGGCGCGCGGGGGAGCGACGGCTCAAAAGCGGCCCGTCGTCGTTGAAATCGTTCGGGTTCGAACGGGCGTGTCGATCCGGGGCCGCCCTTCGGGCAAGATTCGATGCGATGTACCAACCTGTCGGTCCGCTCCGTCTCGGCCTCTGCTTCGCGATCACCGCCTGCACGCTGCCGCTCGCGGCCTGCTCGTCGTCTCCAGATCCGACGACGGACGACGTGAGCTCGCTCTACGTCGTGCCCTCGTCGCTGAGCGAGCTGTCGGAGGAGCGGTTCTTCGACCACCCGTGGCCGAGCGATCTCCGGCTGGAGAACGGCTCTCCCCGGCTCGAGGGGCTCTACAATCCACGGCAGATCAAGATCATCAGCGTGTACCTGGAGGCGATGAAGGGCGTGCTCGACGGCTTCTCGCCGGCCGCCGCCGGGGCCGTGCGCTTCACCGGGCCCCTCGACGCGGCGACCTTGCCGCAGACGCCCGTCGACGCGCTCGCGGCCGACGCCTCGGTCCAGCTCATCGACATCGATCCCGCGTCGCCCGAGCACGGGAAGCGCAAGCTGGTCTCGCTCGCGTGGCGGCCGGACGAGGGCGTGTACATCCTCCCGAACACCCTCCAGTTCATGCCCACGATCGGCTTCCCGCTCCGCGTGCACACCCGCTACGCGTTCGTGGTGACGACGGCGGTGAAGGGGGCCTCCGGCGGGGCGATCACCGCGTCGGCCGACCTTTCGGCGGTGCTCGGCACCAGCGCCGCCGACAGCCGGACCCGGCCCGCGCACGACGCGCTCGCGGGGGCGGTGAAGGAGATCGGGACCGCCGGCATCGCCGCCGATCACATCGCGCAGCTCGCGGTGTTCACCACCGCGGATCCGACGAAGGAGCTCTTCGCGGTGCGCGACGAGGTCCACGCCTCGGTGCCCGCTCCGACGGCCGATCCGACGCAGTGGACCGTCGGCTACAAGAACAGCAGCTTCACCGAGTACCGCGGCTCGTACGGCCCTTCGCCGAATTTCCAGGCGGGCAAGCTCCCCTTCGAGCAGTACGGCGACGGCGGCCAGTTCCAGATCGAGAACGGCAAGCCCAAGGTCGTCGACACCTTCGACCTGCGCTTCTCGCTCATGGTGCCCTCCACGAAGAAGTGCCCGATGCCGGCCGCCGGCTACCCGATCGTGCTCTACGCGCACGGGACGGGCGGCGATTACCTGAGCTACACCACCGACGGCTCGGGCGTGTCGATCGCCAAGAAGTGCATGGCCACGATGGGCGTCGATCAGATCTTCCACGGCACCCGCCCCGGCGCGCCGCCCGCGGGGAACGAGTCGACGATCGAGCTGCTCTTCTTCAATTTCGAGAACCCGACCGCGGCCCGCACCAACCCGCGGCAGAGCGCGATCGACGAGGTGCAGCGCGCGCGCCTCTTCACCGAGACCAAGCTCACCGTGCCGACGACGGTGGCGATCGGCGGCAAGGAGATCCGCTTCGATCCGACCAAGATCATGTACTTCGGGCACTCGCAAGGAGGGCTGAACGGGCCCCTGTACCTGGCCTCGGACGACAGCTCGCGCGGCGGCGTGCTCTCGGGATCCGGCGCGCTGATCTCGGTCAACTTGCTCCAGAAGACCAAGCCGCAGCCGAGCGTGGCCGCGCTCGTCAAGACGGTGTTCCTGGGGTTGAAGGGCGATGAAGAGGGCGAGGCCGACGCGTTTCACCCGATCATTTCCCTCGCGCAGAACATGATCGACGTCTCCGATCCCATCCACTACGCGCGGCACCTGACGGCCGAGCCGCGGCCCGGCGCGACGGCGCGGAGCATCTACATGACCGAGGGGATCAACCCCGACGGCACCGGCGACAGCTACGCTCCGCCGCACGGGATCGAGGCCCACGCGCTGGCGATCGGGCTGCCGCTCCAGCTCCCGGACCAGCGCGCGATCGTCGAGGGGCAGTGGGGCGGGCCGCCGCCGCTGATGATCCCGGCGGGCGGGCTCTCGGGCAACCTCGCCGACGGCAAGGCCTCGGGCGTGCTCGGGCAGTGGGCCGTTCCCTCGGACAGCGACGGTCATTTCGTGGTGTTCGACGTGCCGCAGGCGCGGCTCCAGGCAGCGCAGTTTCTCCGCAACCTCGCCGACGATCCGCACGGCCGGGTCCCGACCCCGTGAGCCGCGACGAGTCCGAGCGACGGGCGCGGGCCATCGTCGCGAGCTCGGTCGCGATCACCCGCGCGCCGCCGGTACCGCGCGCGCCGAGCGACGAGGGAGAGCCCTGGGATCTCGCGGCGCTCTACTCCGTGGCCAACGGGTTCGAGCTCGCGGATCGCACGCGGATCCTCGGGCGTGCGGCCTCGGAGAAGGCGACCGAGTGGTTGATCGAGGAAAAATCGCTCGATTGGGACGCGGATCTCGCGGTGATCGGCGAGCGCGACGACGTGGTCATCGTTCACGATCGCGATCGCGGCGGGGTGCGCGCCGGCGGCGGCGTGCTCGAGGCGCCGACCGACGCGCTCTCGTCGTTCCGTCGCGTGGCCCTCGACGCGCTGAGCTACCTCGAGGTCCGCGCGGGAATTGAAGGCGATCCGGTGATCGCGCCGGAGCGGGCCGCGCGCGAGGCGGGCGAGCGCGGCGACGTCGCCGGCCTCGCCGCGGCGATCGATCGGGGCTTCTACCCGGGCGCGGCGCGCGAGCTCGCGCACGCGGCGCTCCGGCTCGGGGCGCTGCGCGCGGCCACCGGGGACGAAGCCGGGGCGCTCGACGCGTTCACGCGGAGCGCGACGGCGCGCGTCGGCGCC
>JBDTXR010000279.1:0-11712 GCA_040006075.1 Byssovorax sp.
CGAGGTGGTTGTCCTTGATCAGCACCGCGCTCCCGAGATCGTTGCGGTGGTTCGACGCGCCGCCGACGCGGACCGCGTAGCGCTCGAGCGCGCGCAGCCCCGGCGTCGTCTTGCGCGTGTCGGTGATCCTCGTGCGCGATCCCGCGGGCAGCGCGCCGACGTAGCGACGCGCCGTCGTCGCGACGCCGCTCATCCGCTGCGTGAGGTTCAGCGCGGTGCGCTCGCCCGAGAGCAGCGTCCGCGCCTTGCCGCGCACCCGCCAGATCACCGCGTCGGTCTCCACCGCGACCCCGTCGGCGATCAATTCCTCGAAGCGCGTCAAGGGGTCGAGTCGCTCGAATACCCTACGAAACACGGCCGATCCGCACACCACGAGGGGCTTGCGCGCCACCGCCTGGCCCACGGCCTCGGCCGCCTCGTCGACGCACGACTCGGTGGTGAGATCACCGCCGTGCAGATCTTCTTCGAGGATGCGATCGATGAGCGCGTCGAGGAGCGGGGGAGCGAGCATGGGGCGTACCCTAGCAAGCCCCGCCCGCCGCCGTCGACGCTCGCGGTGATTCGCTAGAAGCGAATCACCGCGCCGCCCCACGTGTACCCGCTGCCGAACGCGGCCAGCAGGATGTTCTTCCCCGCGCCGAGCTTGCCCTCGGCGAAGGCCTCGCTGAGCCCGATCGGGATCGTGGCCGCGGTGGTGTTGCCGTAGCGCTCGATGTTGTGAACGACGCGATCGGCCGGCAAACCCAGCTTTTGCGCGACAAACTGGTTGATGCGCATGTTGGCCTGGTGGGGTACGAAGAGGTCGACGTCGGCGATGGTGAGCTCGGCCGATTTGAGCACCTCGAGCGCGACCGCGGGCATCTTCTCGGTGGCCCAGCGGAAGACCTGCTTGCCGTTCATCTGCGGGAAATGATCGCCGCGATCGAGCATCTCGTGGGTGATGCGGTGGGGCGAGTGCATCGATCCAGGCGCGGGCAGCCAGAGATCCTTCGCGCCGGATCCGTCGGCGTGGAGCGCGATCGAGAGCAGGCCGCGATCGTCCGACGGGCTCGCGCCGACGAGGGCCGCGCCCGCGCCGTCGCCGAAGAGCACCGCCACGTCGCGGCCGCGCTCGTTGAGCTCGATGCCGGTGGAGTGCACCTCGGCGCCGACGACGAGAACGTTCTTGTACATGCCGGTGCGCACGAACGCGTCGGCGACGCTGAGCGAGTACAGGAAGCCCGAGCACTGGTTGCGAACGTCGAGCGCCGGCACGCCGGGGAGCCCGAGCTTGTCGCCGAGCAAGCACCCCGACCCGGGGAAATTCACGTCGGGGCTCAGCGTCGCGAAGAGGATCATGTCGACGTCGGAGACCTTCTTCCCCGCGCGCTCGATCGCCATCCTCACGGCCGGCACCGCGAGATCGCTCGCGCCGATGCCGTCGTGCTCGATGAAGCGCCGCTCCTTGATCCCGGTGCGCTGCTGGATCCACTCGTCGGTGGTCGGCATCAGCTTCGCCAGATCGTCGTTGGTCACTACCTTGGTGGGGACGTAGTGCCCCACGCCCAGAATCGCGGATCGCGCCATGCGTCCTCGCTACTCCGAGGCCACAGCGCGAGAAAGGGAAGATCGACCGACACGACGCGTCAGCCCACCGCGCGCAAGCAGCTTCTCGTCGCTGCCACGCGGGCTACGCGCTCGCGCCGACGTTGCCTCTTCACTCTCTGGGCTCTCGGACCTTTTCTGATTGACGCCGCGAAATCCTGTCGGCTCCGGCCGACCGGCGACGGAATGCGCTAGAACCCCTGGCGCCGCGCAGATTTCAGGCCCCTGGCCGAGCCTGGAGGCGAGACTGTGCCGGGCCGTGCGCACGTTTTCGGGTGTCGCTCGTCCATAGCCCTGTGAGACTCTCCCAGGACCTCCCCCGCCCCCCACGGAAATTGTCGATGCGCCCCCAGGTCGGTCAAGTCATCAACAACAAGTACCGCCTGAATCGCCTCATCGGCGACGGCGGCATGGGCTCGGTCTACGAGGCCCGCCACGAGATGCTCGGCACGCTCGTGGCGCTGAAATTCTTGCACCCCGAGCTCACGCGCCGCACCGGGCTCGTGGCGCGCTTCCTCCAGGAAGCCAAGGTCTCCGCGCAGATCCAGAGCCCGCACGTGGTCCGCGTCATGGACGTCGACCAGACGCCGGACGGCCTGGCCTTCATCGTCCTCGAATACCTCGAAGGGCGCACCCTCCAGACGCTCTACGAGGATCTCTACAAGGCCGGCCAGCGGCTCTCGTACGCCGACGCGCTCGAGTACTCGATGCAGATGATCGAGGGCGTCGAGGCCGCGCACAAGACGGGCATCGTCCACCGCGATCTCAAGCCCGACAACGTGATGATCACCACCGGGCCGAAGGGCGCGCCGCTGCTCAAGCTGCTCGACTTCGGCATCGCCAAGCTCAAGGTCACCGGGGAGCTCGAGAAGGGGCTGACGCGGCCGGGCGTGATCATGGGCACGCCCGAGTACATGGCGCCCGAGCAGGCCTACTCGGCCGACGCGGTCGACTCGCGCGCCGACATCTTCTCGCTCGGCGTGATGATGTTCGAGATGCTCGCCGGCCGTCGTCCCGTCGGCGGCGACGATCCGCAGCAGATCGCCGCGGCCTACCTCGCAGGGCAAATCGCTCGCATCGAAGACCTCGCGCCGGGCATCGCGCCGGAGCTCGCGGCGGCCGTGCACAAGGCGATGGCGCCGCTCGCGAAGAACCGCTTCGATTCGGTGAGCGAGCTCCGCGACGCGATCGAGCCGTTCGCGCTCGCGGTGCGCCCGGTCCAGCCCAGCCGCGTCAGCCTCAGCGCCACGCCGACGCCCGCGCCCGCGTCGCCGCACCCGTCGCCGGGCCCCGCGACGAACCTGCCCGAGGAGGCGCCGCGCGCCGTCCCGAAGACCCTGCCGCCCGAAGGCGACGAGCCGCCGGCGATCGCGCACCGCAACGCGGGCGGCACGCCGCTGGGCGGCTTCGCGGCGCTCAACGCGCTGGGGCCGATGAACATGGCCGCGACGGCCAACACCCCGCCGCTCGCGGTGAGCGGGTACGGCTCCACCGAGTTCGCGACGCCGCTCACGCCGCTCGCTCCCGCGGCAATCGACGCCTCGCCGCGCCCCGGTGGCACGCATGTGGGCAACGGCGGAGGCTACAGCGGCGGCAGCTCGACGGCCGCCGGAGCGCCGGCGTACGGCGCCGAGTTCGCGGGCACCGCGCCGATGGAATCACCCTACGGCGGGAGCCCGGGCATGCGCGGGAGCCGTGGTCCCACCGTCAGCGCGCTGCCGCCGGAGCCGCGTCGCGGCAGTGGCCGTGGACCTTCGCTGGTCCTGGTGCTGCTGCTCGCGGTCGGCGTCGCGGGCGCCGTCGTCGGAGGCGTTTACGCGGCGAACCAGTACGCCAAGGTCGAGGATCACAACGACACGCCGATCGCGATCCCGCCGCCCGCTTCGTCGGTGCGATCGGATCCGCCACCCACCGGCCCCACGGCTCCCACGGTCGTGGCGCCTCCGGTCATCGTGCGGCCGCCCGTCGTGGGGCCGCCGCACCCGACGACACCGGGCACGACGCCCAAGCCCGGCACGACGCCGACGACCACCCCGACCACCCCGAGCACGGTGCCCGGCCCGCTGATCATCCCGTCGGCGTTCCCGATCGGGATCCCGAATCCGTTCGGGTTCCCGAACCCGTTCCAGCCTCCCGGCGCACCGACGCAGCCGCAGCAGTCGCCGCCGAGCACCCCCACGACGCCGCCCCCCGGCTCGACCACGCCGGCACCGACGTCGACGGGCCGCCCGAAGATCATTTTTGGGCCGAAATCCGGCATGAACGAACGCCATGCCCCCCACCACCACCTCACGATCCTCCCCCGCCGTCACACTTGATCCGATCGCGATCGGAGCGAGATCTGATCGTGACGGCGCCCAAGGCGCGCTACCATCGGCCACGATGAGCAACCAGCAAGGGGACAAGCCTCCCTCTGCCGCGCCGGCGGGCGCCTACGGACCCGGCAAAACCATCCTCGGCGAGCCGGCGTTCGCGGAAGAGCCCGCGCCCGCAGCGTTCCCACCTCAGGCTCCGTTTGCCGGCGCGATGGTGCCGTCGACCGTCATCGACGCGCCCGCGTTCACGCCGTCGCCGCAGTACTCCGGCTCGCCTTACGCAGGCGGGACGGCGCCGGCCGCGGGCTACGGCGGGCCGAGCGGGGCCATTCCACCGATGGTCGGCTACGGGGCGCCGGCTCCCAATCCCTACGGCGGGCCGCCTCCGCCGGCGTATCCAGCCGCACCGCCGCGTCGCGCGCCCGCGGGCGCCGGCGGCCCCTCGATGATCCTCATCGGCGTCGCCGCATTTGCCGTGATCGGTGGGCTCACCACCTTCCTCGCGCTCCGCAGCCGCGGCGGCGGCGAGGACAGCGACAAGCCGATCCCGACGATGGACCTCCCCCCCGCGGCCACCGTTCCCTCCGATCCCGGCCCCGGGGCAGCTACCGGCCCCGATCCCGGCGAGCCTCCGGGGGTCGAGCCGCCCGCCGTCGCCACGCCGCCGGCCGTCGTGCCGCATCCCGCGACGAAGCCCACCTCGACGGTCCCCAAGCCGCCCCCCACGACACCGACGCCGACCACGACGGTGAAGCCGCCGCCGACGGCGCCGACGCCGAGCACGACCACCAAGCCTCCGCCGACGCCGACCACGCCGCCGCCGCCGGGCAAAGGCGGACCGGTGCTCGTTCCCCGCCACCCGATCCCGCGCACGCGGTGAGACCAACAGGCACGCTCGCCGGCAGCCGACACCTGCTGTCGGTCGGTCCGGCGATCGACGTCATGGACCCTTGACACCCTGCCTTCGGTGACCACCCTCTACGCCCATGAGCAAGCCTGGTACCGCTGCGATCCTGTCGTTCTTCATCCCCGGCGTCGGGCAGATTTACAACGGCGCGTTCCTGCGCGGCATTTTCTGGCTGATCCTCACGCCCGGCCTGTGGCTCGGCACGGCCGGCTGGTTCGGCTGGATGTGCCACCTGGTGGCCTCGTACACGGCGTACAACTACGCCCTGAAGCGCGAGACGAAGGTCACCGAAGCCTGAAAGAAGCGAGCCGCCTGCGGCGAAGAGGGTACGGGTCAAAGGGCCCGTACCCTTCTTGCATTTGACGCGCGCGCTCCGGACTCCGGCCCACTCCGCGCCTCATGGCTCGGACGTAGAACGTCCGTCGTGCCCTCCCGGAGCTTCCCCGCCGAGAGCCCGCAATGGTACGTAATTCCCATGAAATCAGCCACAGATCGCGCTCTCCGCGTCGCCGTCGGGGAGGCCCCGCCGGGGCTCACACCGGAATCGATCGCCGCGGTGAAGGACTTCACGGCGCGCAAGACGCTGGAGCAGGCCTACGCCTTCACCACGGGCCTCGTCGACGCCCTCGACACCGCTCCTCGCGAGGGCGGGCCACCGCCTCTCGCCCAGGCGCTCGCCGGGGCGGGGATCAGCCGCGCCGACGCCGAGCAAATCGCCGGCGAGGGCGTCGCCCTCATCGCGGTCATGGCCGAGCGCGATCGCCGCGCCGAGGCCCTTCAAGCGGCCAGCCGCACGGCGAGCGAGAGCGAGCGCGCCCTCTACGACCGACTCGCGAGCTTCGCCCGCCTGCTGCGAATGAACCTCGGGCCGAGCTCGCCCGCGCTCCCGAGCTTCGGTGTCCCCGTCGCCGAAGGGTTCGAGTCTCCCCGCCCCCGCGCCCGCTCGACTCGCCCCCTCGCCCAGGGCAGCCTCCTTCCCAAATAGCCTCTTCGAGACTCGATATCTCGTCACGATGATGGGGCCCGACCTCAGCGAGATGGCAGCTCGAATGATCAAGCTCGACGGGAGGCTCTGCCCGCGGTTTGATGCGCGCCGTGGACCTCCATAGCGTCGAAGAACGGCTCGCGCGCGCGCCCGCCGCGCCGGTCCTCGTCGATCCTCGCCTGCTCCGCCGGATCATCAAGCGCCACCGCGTCGTCCCGGGGCTGGGGCTCGAGGTGCCGCACGCGCGCTGCTACGCGATCGCCCGCGAGACGCTGCTGACCATCGTCGCGGCCGCCGAGCTCGGGCCGGCCGGCGCGAGCCTCCCCGACGACGTGATCCTCTTGCCGCGACCGACCGAGGCCGAGCTCCGCTACACGCCGGTCGACGTGCTCTTGACCCAGCTCTGGCGCGGGGCGTTTCACGCGGCGGTTCACCTCGAAATCGAGCGTCGCGGCGCCGCGGGCGGGCTCACCGCAGCGCGGATCCGCGAGCGCATCCACCGCATCGGCGAGACCGAGTTCGACGAGGTCCGCCTGGTGCTTCGCCACGACGAGAGCCTGCTCCCGCCCTACGACGATCGCGAGACGTTCACCGAGTTCGCCGCGCTCTACCTCGAGCTCCGGAGCTTCGATCCCGGCCTCCTCGATCGGCTCTTCCCCACCCTGCGCGATCGCGCCCGCGTCGACGGCGCCATCGACATCGACGCCGCGCCGCTGCTCGCGCTGACGCGGCCCGAGGGCCTGCCCGAGGTGCCCGAGCGCACCTCGTCGATCCCGCCGTCGGTGCGGGCACGCGCCTCGATTGTGCACGCGCCCGAGGCCCCGCGCGCGCCGTCGCTCGCCGCGTGCGAGCGCTACCTCGCGCGCGCCGCCGCCGCGCGGCGCACCGGCAACGACGTCCGCGCCGCGCTCCTCGCCCTCACCGCGCACGCCGTCGCGCCGCCCGACCAGATCGCCGCCGCGCTCGCCGCCGCGCGCGACGATCTCGACGCGCTCGCGGTCCGCCTCGACAGCGCGCTTAGCCCCGAGCGGCCCCCGACCGAGGCCGAGCGCGAGACCGCGCGCGTCGCCTGGACACCCATCCTCCTCGCGCTCGCCCGCTCGGGCTTTCGCCGCACGCTCCGACATACCGTATCGGCGAGGCTCCTCCTCGATCTCCAGAGCGCCGCGGTCGCGCGTGAACGGCCGCAGAGCGCCGTGGATCTCGTCGAGTTCGCCCTCTCGCTCGGGCGCCGGCCCATCGTCCGCCCGTTACCCGCGGCGATCGACGTCCGGATCATTGGCTATCTCCGCCGGGCCACGCTCAAGCTGCGGTTCGTGACCCTCGATCCGGCCTCGCATCGGGTCCTCGGCACCTTGCTCCGTCAAGCCGGCGAGCGGGCCGAGGAGAACGCGCGAGCCACGCTCCGCCCGCGGCTGATCGAGGCCCTCGACGCGGTCGGCCTCGCGCCGCGCGACGCCCCCGAGCGCCTGGCGCGGGCCAAGCTCACCGACGAGCTCCTCGATCAGGCCGTTCATCATGGCTTCCTCGGGATTGGCCATCTCCGTGATGCCATCTCGCGCAACCAGCTCAAGCTGGAGAGCCTCTCCGGGCCGCGCGAGCTGCTCTTCGGCGATCCGCTCCTGAAGGCCGATCGGCGCCTCGGGATCGCCCTCGACGGGGTCTATCGGCGGGCCGAGATCTACCTGCGCACCCTCCAGCGGCTGAGCTCGGTCGCCTTTGGCACCGCGCCGGGGCGGCTCCTCACCCTCTATCTCATCCTCCCCGTCGGCGGAGCGTTCGTGATCCTGGAGGGGCTGTCGCACCTGATCAGCCTGATCATCGGCTTGTTTGGCCACCATCACCTGCACCTGCTCAACCGGCTCTCGCTCGCCGCGGTGAGCGTGGCGCTGTTCTGCCTCCTGCACAGCGCCGCGATCCGCGCCTTCGTCCTTCGGGTGCTCCTCGGCGTCGCCTGGGTGCTCAAGAGCGTCTTCGTCCGCTTCCCTCAGTTCGTGGCAAACCTACCTGCCGTGAAATTGGCCCTCGGCAGCCTCGGCGCGCGGGGGGTGATCCGGTATCTGATCAAGCCCGGGATGGTGACCTTTGCCTCCGGCCTCCTCGCCTACTGGCTGATCCCGCCGGCCCGGGCTCTCTCTCCCGGAGCCCTCGCCGGGATCGCCGCGGGGGTCGTGCTCGCGCTCGATCTCGGGCTGATCTCGCCGATTGGCCTCCTCGTGGAAGAGGCCGTCGACGACTGGATCGCGCAGCGGCTCCGCCTGATCAGCCGCGAGGTGCTCCCGGGCGCGCTCCGGCTCATCGCCTCCTTGTTTCGTTACCTGACTGATCTGGTCGAGCGGATGGTCTACACCGTGGACGAGTGGCTCCGGTTCCGCGAGGGGCAGAGCGTGATCTCGCTGGTGGCCAAGGCCGTGCTGGGCCTCGGGTGGTTCTTCGTGGCCTACGCGCTCCGGATCTACGTCAACCTGCTGATCGAGCCGCAGATCAACCCGATCAAGCATTTTCCCGTGGTCACGGTGTCGCACAAGATCGTCTTGCCGATGGCCCACACCATCTTCCTCGCGCTGGAGTCGGTGCTCGCTCCGGTGCTCGGAGGCACGGTGGCGCGGGCCATCGCCGGGCCGACGGTGCTGCTGATCCCCGGGGTGTTCGGGTTCCTGGTCTGGGAGCTCAAGGAGAACTGGAAGCTCTACGCCGAGAACCGGGCCAGGACCCTCGGGCCGGCGGCGATTGGCCATCACGGCGAGACCATGGGCGCGCTGATGAAGCCCGGATTCCACTCCGGCACGCTGCCCAAGCTCTACCAGAAGCTCCGCCGCTCCACGCGCAGCGGCGACGGCTCGCACGAGGCGCACGACGAGGCGCTGCACGAGGTGGAAGAGGCCGTGCGCCACTTCGGATCGCGGGAGCTGGCGGCGATCATCAATGGATCGAGCCGGTTCCACGGCGGCCGCGTGCGCGTCGACGCCGTGGAGCTCGGCTCGAACCGGATCACCCTGGTGGTGAGCTGTGGATCGCGGGAAGAGGCCCACTCGCCCGAGAGCTACCGCGCCCCCGCAAAAGACGCCCGGACGCTCTGCCGCATCGCCTTCGAGGAGCAATCGGGCCTGGTCCTCGCCAGCGTCCCCGAGGCCGGCTGGCTCGATGGGCTCGGCGACGAAGATCGGGTGATCGTCGAGAACGCGCTCGCCGGTCTTTACCACTTTGCGGGGGTGGACGTGGCGCGCGAGCAGCTCGACGCCGCGCTCCGCGGAGGGGCAGAGTCGGCCCCTCCGTACGACATCGGGAGCGGAGGCCTGGTGGTCTGGCCCGAAGCCGAGGGCCCGAAGCCGGACGACACGGCGCGCGAAGACCGCGAGTACGTGGCGGAGATCTTCTATGATTTTCGCGGCGGAGCCACGCTCTACCCGGTGACCCGCGGCGACCCGCCGGCCGAGCCCTCACCCACCCTGGTGTCGGCGGAGATCTTCTACGCCAAGCAGCCTCTGACCTGGAGCGCCTGGGTGGCCGCGTGGAACGCGGCCTCGTCCGCCGATGGGGTGATCCCCCGCCTGCTCGGCGGAGCGTCGATATTGCCGAAAAAGGCTCTCGATCAGGCTCAGGCGGCGGCCGCCATCGGAACCTCCGCGCTGCGCAGCGGCACGTAGACCGGCAGCGCGTCGATCCCGAGCTCGAGGCGGACCTCGTGCACCGGCCGCGAAAGGAGCTCTTCCCAGGCCACGTCGACGAACCACGCCGCGCGGTGGCCTCGTCGAAAGCCCTCCAGGATGAGCCGGCTCGCCCCGGGCTCTGCGCGCGTCTTCACCAGCGCTGCGGCGAAGAGCAGGCCAATCCCGGGGTTCCCCGTCTGGGCCATGATGAAGCCGAGGAGCGCCGACTCGCCCAGGATATCGCCGCGATACCCGGTCACCGCGTGCCAGAGATCGTGGGTGTCGCGCATCCGCCGCTGGAAATACACCCTCTCCGCGTCGCCCTCTCCCTCGATCGCCGTGGCGCGGCCCTGCATGCTCGCCGCGACGATGCCTTCCGCGCTGATGCCCTCGGACTCCATGAAGGCCAGGTAGGCGCGGCCCAGGCTGCCTTCGGGGAGGCTGGCCAGGGCGGCGCGATCGGCGAGCAACGGCGCGATCTCGGGGCGATCGCGGAGGAGCCGCGCGCCCTCGGCAGTGGCGTGGAGCCGGCGCCGCAGGAGCTCCGGCGTGGGCCCGGAAAGCGCCTCGACCATCGTGAAGACCTGGGGCAGATCGTCGGGGTTCTGGAGCAGCTTGCCGAGCGCGACGGCGGCGCGGCGAGGGGCGAAAGAAGCGAACATCTCGAGCATGACGGCCTCCTGACGACTGCTGACAAGCTTGTAGATACGTCGTGCTGACAAAATTGTCAACACCTCGCCGCGCCCGGTTCGGACTACGCTCGCGCATGGCCACGATCCGACGAAAGCCCGCAGCGACTCGCCGCCTCCGCCGCACCTCCGACGAGGCGCGCGCGGCGATCCTCGACGCGGCCGAGCGCAGCCTCGCGGAGATCGGGCCCGCGGCGATCCGACTTCAAGAGGTGGCGGAGCAGGTCGGCGTGTCGCACCCGACGTTGCTCCACCATTTCGGGAGCCGCGAGGCGCTGGTGAAGGCCGTCGTCGAACGCGCGCTCGCCGCGCTCCAGGTCGACGTGATCCAGGCGATCCAGGGGGCCTCCGACGGCGAGGACAACGTCCCGGCTCTGCTCGATCGGATCTCGGCGGCGCTGGCGACGAACGGCCACGGACGCGCGCTGGCCTGGTGCGCGCTCTCGGGGATGACGCCCGCGCCCGACGCCCAGCGGCTGCGTCAGGTGGCCGAGCTGGTGCACCCGCTCCGGCTGAAGCGGCACGGGCACCGTCACCCGCCGTCGTTCGAGGACACGCTGTTCACGCTGCTGCTGGCGATGTTCTCGCTCTTCGCGCAGTCGGTGGCAGGACCGATGATGCTCGAGGCCGCCGGCCTCCCCGCGGGCCCCGAGACCGAGCAGCGCTTTCGTCGGTGGCTGGCCGGCGTGCTGGTGGCGCACCTCGAGAAGGGCAGTGAGCGCGGGTAAAGCGCCGAGCGATGGAAGGTGAAACGGCAGGAAGCCCCGGGAAGACCAGCGCCGCGCGCGGTTCCGGGGCTCCCTGCCGTTCAGGAGGCGAGTCGGCGAGGGCGCGTGCCCTCGCCTGGTGCATCAGAGCGCCGCGTAGATCGTCGAGAACGAGGCGGCCTCGCCGCGCAGGAGGAGGTTCAGGCGGGGGTTCGGCGACTTCAACGTGTGGAGTCGCGCCTTGCGCACGTCGAGCATGGCGAACGTCGCTCCAGGGACGGTGGTGCCGAGCGAGCTGGTCATCAGGTTGAGCACCACCGAGACGCGCTTCGAGGCCAGCGGCTCGCCGCGGAAGTACATCTTGATCAGGTGCGGTGTCCCGTCGATGTTGAGGCCCAGCTCGGGGTTGACGTTGATCTCCACGCCGCCGACGGCGTAGGTGCCGATCGGGGGAGCGAACCAGCTGATCCGGCCCGAGGTGAGGAACTTGCGGTACCCCTCGATGATCGAGGGGTAAATGCGGCGACGACGCTCGTCGGTCTGGGCGTGGAGGAAGGGATCGAGCACCTTGTCACTGGCGCCCTTCTTGTGCATGTCGACGATGGCCTCGCGCACTTGCTTGTAGAAGTCGGTGAAGGCCTCGTCCTTGTTTTCCTTGAAATCGCGGACGCCGGTGAGCTTGGGCGCGCCGGCCTTGAGCACGAAGTCGACGAAGTAGGTCAAAGAGATACGGTCCATGGAGCCTCCTGCGAACGGGGTGAGAGTCGTTGTTTTCAGTCCCCCGAATATAACACAGACAGGCACTCTAAGCGCTGCTCAAATACGCAGTTGCGGACGGACAATGTCCGCCATCGACCCCCTCGTAGATCGTGGAT
>JBDTXR010000280.1:0-11710 GCA_040006075.1 Byssovorax sp.
ATGCAGCTTTCGTCATTGGTCCGGACGGGCACAACATCGAGGTGGTTTGCCACGAGCCCGAGGGCTGAGCCTTCCTTCAAGCAGACGGGCCTGCCTCCGTCCGCGTCGTCGTCGCAGCCGTCGATTCAGCCGCTACCTCACGTCGCGCGCGCGGCGGCGACAGCCATCTTCCCGGCGCTGAAGCCCGACACCGCGCCCGGCACGATCCCGGCTCCAATCGTCGAGGATCCGCAGAGGATCGGCGCAGTCGCCACCATCCGCACCTTGCTGTTCGAACCAGGGCAAAGCCGCATCGTTCGCGCACCGATGGCTCGGCGAGCCCTGTACACGGGCGTCCGTTCCTGCTAGCCACCGTTCGTGGCAGCTCATGCAGAGAAGGTCCTGGATGCGCTCGGCGATCCCACGCGGCGCGCGGTGCAAAAGCGGCTGCGCGCGGCTGGAGGCGAGCGATGACGACCGAGCTCCGCTGGCTCCTCTTCACGGCACTCTTCGCGGGGAGCCTCTGGATCCCCTACGTCGTCGGCGTCAACATGACCGACTTCCCGGGCAAGAGCGATCTCTTCGTGCGCCCACCCGATCCGGGCCAGATGAAGCCCTGGGTGCACCGAGCCCTCCGCGCGCATCTGAACCTGCTCGAGCAGCTCCCACCGTTCGCGATCGTCGTGCTCGTGGGCGCGGTGACGCAGGTCTCGACCCCTGTGACGGCCTGGTGCGCCGTCCTCTTCTTCTGGATTCGCGTCGTGCACGCCGTTGGCTACATCTCGGGCCTCGCGCGCGCCCCCCTCCGCCCTCTCCTCTACGTCTCGGGCTGGGTGGTGACGCTGACGTACGCCTGGCAGGTGCTCGCACACGCGCGCTGACCAGTCCTGTTTTCATCGAGGGTGGGCCGCACCTCGCGCGCGTCGTCGTCGCAGCCCTCGATCCAGCCGCGACCTCACGTCGCCCGCGCGGCGGCGACTGCCATCTTCCCGGCGCTGAAGCCCGACACCGCGCCTGGCACGATCCCGGCTCCAATCGTGGAGGATCCGCACAAAAACAGCCCCGGTATCGCCCCCTTCATCCCGTAGCGAAAGGGCCCCATCTGATCCGGCGCGTGCTCCGGCCCGTAGATGGCCCCGAGCGGCGCGGCAGCGTAGGTGAGGTTGGTGGCCGGCGTCCCCAGCTCCTGCACCGTGACGTGCGCGCGGATCCCGGGGACGTACTTCTCGACGCAGCCGAGGAGCCGATCCGTGAGCTGCTCCTTGAACCCCTCGTACTCCACGCCGCGCTTCATCGTCTTCATTCCGGCCCATTTCGCGAAGGGGGCGAACGGAGCCAGGGTGACCAGCTCGAGCGTGTGGTGCCCGGGAGGGGCCTTGTCGACCGAGTCCGGATCCTTGAGCGAAGGGGACGAGAGGAAGAAGAAGTCGTCGATCGGAAACCGCCCCTCGAGCAGGGGTCGATAGGCGCTGTCGATATCCACGCTGGAGTAGTGCCAGACGTTGGCGTCCGTCATCCCCGCGGCGGCGACGTCGAGCGAGGTGCCGAGGAAGAGGCAGAGCGAGCCGAGCGAGGGCCGCATGACCCTGGATTTGCGCCGCAGCAAGAACGGGAGGTTCTCGACGCCGACGAGCTCGCGGTAGGTGAACGTCGCGTCGGCGTTGGAGATGATGGTGCGGGCCTCGAAGGCCTCCCCGTTGGCGCAGCGGACGCCCGTCACCCGATCTCCGCCGAGCACCACCTTCGACACCGCGTGATTGCGGAGCATCACCCCGCCTTTGCGCTCGATCGCCTTCACGAAGGCATCGCGGATCGCCCGGGATCCGCCGCGCGGGAAATACGCCCCTCCCAGGTAATGATCGATGACCCCGAGCCCGATCATCGCCGAGGCGCGGCCCGGCGGGAGGCCATAATCCCCACCTTGCCCGGCGAGCACCGCGCGGAGGAGCGGATCGCGGACCAGAGGATTGATAAGCTCGGAGAAGGTGGCGCGGCCGTATTTCAGGAAGAAGGGCGCATGCGGCGCGGCGCCGAGGAGCGTGGCCGGGCCGCGGATGGCCGTCATCGCCGCGATCGCGCCGCGGAACCTCTCGAGGATGGCGAAGAACTTCGCCAGGCCCGCGCGTTCGGCCGGGAAATCGCGGGCGAGGCGCTCGTGGTAGCGGTCGGCTCCGCGCGGCATCGCCACCTCGTAGCCGGGGAACACCAGGCGATCGAAGCCGTCGGGCGAGAGCTCGCGAAAGGCGATCTCGTCGGCGAGCCCGAGCTTCTCCAGGATCCGGGTGAGCTGCTGTCCAGGGCCGCACTCGCCGATGTAGTGAAGGCCGGGATCGAAGCTGTATTTGCCGCGTTTGAAGGGGTTCGTGTACCCGCCAAACTGCTTGCCCGCCTCGAGCACCAGGACGCCGAGGCCGGCGTTGGCCGCGGTGAGCGCGGCGGTGAGACCGCCGATCCCGCTCCCGATCACGATGATGTCGTATCGCCGGTTGGTGGTCATGCGCCGCCATGAAGCACGCTGCGAGGTCCGGCGTCAACCACCGAGGGAGGCGGCGACGATTCCAGTGTTCCGCGCGGCCGGCCTTGTCCGCCCGGCCCCTGCCAGCTAGGCTGACGACATGCTTATTCATCGTACGATTAGGGTCCTTGCTTCGCTCGCGATCGTGGCCTTCGGAAGCGAGGCGCGCGCCTCGTGCGCGGGGCCGGTGAGCTGCGTCTGCGACTTCCGCGCGGAAGACATGGTCGCCGCGTTCACCGGCAAGATCATCCAGGGCGAGGGCAACGCCTTCTCCTCGGACGCCACGGCGCTCAAGGTCAGGATCGATGAGATCACGATCGTCGAGGGCAAGGCGACGCAGCTCGTGGTCGGGAGCGTCGTCGACGCCAAGGTGTTCCTCACCGTCGGCGTGAAGCCGGGCGACAGCATCCTCGGCTTCTCCGAGCTCACCTGCGCCGAGCCCACCCAGGGCTGCCCGAACCAACCGCTCGATCACGAGGCCATCGACGTCCGCGCGGTCTTCAATTCCGCCGGCCTCCTCGCGTGCAACACCACGCCCACCGGCCTCTCCCCCGCCGACGCGCGCGCGCTCCTGATCGATCCCGACTGCGAAGCCAGCCTGGTGGCGAAGACCCACACCAAACCGCCGGAGCTCGCGTGCCACGACACGGGCTGCCTGCTCTCGGTGGCGGGCGGTCGAACGCCCGATGGAGCGGCGGTCGCGGTCGGGTTCCTCGCGCTGGTGGGCGCGTGGCGGCTCCGGCGCGCGCGCCGCTGATCAAGTTGCACCACGGCGCGCGCGCGAGCACCCTCGGCGGCGTGCGCGCCCTGGTGGTCCTCCGGCAACACGACGCGGCGATCACCGCCCGCGTGAAGGCCGACGTGGCGAGCGCGCTCGCCGGTGAGCGCACGATCGACGCGGTGATCGCCGCCGCCGAGCGCGCCCACGCCGCGCTCGACGACGCCGGTCGCCGCACGATCGCGAAGGGCGCGCTCACGATCGCCTGCGCCGCGGGGTGCTCGTACTGCTGCCATGTCCACGCCGACGTCACGGTGCCCGAGCTCCTGGCGATCACCAGGCACCTCGACCAGGCCTGGACCGAGGCCCGGCGAGGCGCCCTGCGCGAGCGATTGGCGCTTCAAATCAAGCGGGTCGAGCACCTGAGCGACGAGGCGCGGTGGGCCGCGAAGATCCCCTGCGCGCTCCTCGACGACGCGGGCCGCTGCTCGATCCACGCGGCGCGCCCGCTGCGCTGCCGCGCCTTCAACGCGAGCCACGTCGAGCCCTGCCGCGAGGCCTTTCACGGCAGCGCCGAGGCCACGCCGGCGCGGATCCCGCGCCTCGATCGCGCCCACGACGCGGCCGAGGCCGGCTACGACGCCGCGCTGACCGACGCGGGCCTCGCGGCGACGGCGCATCGGCTGGAGGTTGGGCTCCTGCTCGCCCTCGACGATCCGGGGGCGGGCGCCCGCTGGCTCGCGGGCGAAGAGGCCTTTGCGCGGGCCCGATCTCCCGAGATTTGAAGCGCTTTTTGCAGGGTATTTTATTTCTTCGCCGGCGTAGGCCGTTTCGACGGGCTCGGGGTACATACCCGTCGTGAACCCCGAAGAGCCCCCCGGCCGCTGGCTCGATCCAGGCCTGGACAGCGCGCGCATCGCGCGTCAGTGGGCCGGGATCGCGGGCCGCCTCGACGCCGGAGCGCGGCCTCGCTGGTGGCTCGGCGCCGCGCTCGCGGGCGCGGTGATGGCGATCGCCGCGCTGGGGATCGGGCTCTCACGCTGGAGCGCCCCCCATCACGAGGTCGCGGTCGCGCCGGCGAACAGCTCGGTCTACACCTTCGCGGACGGCTCCGAGGTGGCGCTCTTCGACGACGCCGAGCTCACCACCGGAGTCCTCGAGGGCACCCGGATCTCCAGCACGCTGAAGAGCGGCAAGGCGCGCTTCACCGTGGTGCCCGACCCCGCCCGCGTCTTCACGGTCCTCGCCGGCGAGGTGGAGGTACGCGTCGCCGGAGCGCAATTTCAGGTCGATTTCGATCCGACGTCGGGCGCGGTCACCGTCGCGGTCACCGGCGGCGAGGCCGAGATCCGCAGCGCTGCGCAGCCGGGCGAGGTCCACCGCGTCGGCGTCGGCGAGAGCTGGTCCACGGCGCGCGCCGCCGTCGTCCCCGTCGCTCCGCCCGCCTCCGCCACCGCCGCGGCGTCGGCCGATCCGGTCGCGCCCGCACCCAGCGCGGCGCTCCCGGTGCACGCGTCGACCGCGCCCGCCGAGGACCCGAAGAGCCTGTTCGAATCGGCCAATCAAGCGCGGCGCGCCGACGATCTCGCGCGCGCCTCCACGCTCTACCGCGAGCTGACGCGGCGCTTTCCGAACGATCCGCGGGCCAGGGTCGCGGCGCTCGAGCTCGGGCGGATCGAGATGGATCGCGGTCAAGGCGCCGATCGCGATCCCGCCGTCGCCGAGCAAGCGCTGCGTCAGGCGAGCAGCGCCGAGGCCGGCGGCTCCGTTCATGAAGACGCGCTCGCCCGCCTCGTGCAACTGTACGCCGCGAAGGGAGACACCCGCGCGTGTCAGGTCGCTCAGGCCCGCTATCTCGCCGCGTATCCGAACGGTGTCCACGGCGCCCAGGTGCGCGCCGCGTGCGCGCCGCGCGGAGCGTCGTCCTTGCCGCGCTGACGCTCACTCTCCGCAGCGCGCACGCCGCGCCGTGCCCGCGCGACGCCGGCCGCGTCGAGGTGAGCATCGACGGCGGCGACGCGCGCCTCACCGCGTCGATCCAGGAGGAGCTCGACGCCGAGCTGGCCCGCGCGCGGCTCTGCCCCAGCGCGATCACGGCCGGAACGAAGCCTCTCGCGCGCATTCACGTCACCCTGCGCAGCGGCACCGCGGCGACGATCCGGATCGAGGACGCGGTCACGAAGAAGACGGTCGAGCGCGAGGTCGACGTCGCCGATCTCCCCGCCGATGGGCGAGCGCTGCCGATCGCCATCGCCGCCGACGAGCTCCTCCGCGCGAGCTGGGCCGAGGTCAGCCTCCACCCCGAGATCGAAATCGAGAACGCGAACGTGAACGAGCCGGTGCCTCCCGTGGTGCGCGCCCGGGTGGCTCCGCCGCGAGCCACCCTGCCTTTCGAACGAGCCACCGAGGTGGGCCTCCGCGCCACGGTCCACGTGCATGGAGGCGGGCAAACCCACCTCGGCGGCGCGCTCTATGTCCGGCGCGATCTCGCGTCGTGGCTCACCGGAGAGGCCTTTGGCTACGCGCGCGAGGCGACCCCGGTCACCGCCGCCGACGGCTCGATCCACGCCCACGCCTGGGGCGGCGGGCTCTCGCTCGATCTTCATTTCCTCCACGTCGGACTGGCCCGCTTCGGCGTGAAGGCCGGCGCCGAGATTGGCTATCTGCTCTACGAGGGGACGGCCCGCGCCGGCGCCGGCGAGAGCACCTTTGGCAGCGTCGTGGCCTCGGGCCACCTCGGCCTGATCGGCGCCTTCGACGTGCGCCCGGTGCGGATCTCGGCCGCGATCCTCGGCCTCGCGCCCTTCCGCTCGGCCAGCGCGCTCGACGGCGCCGACACCGCGACCAGCGTCGGCGGCCCCGGCCTCTCTGCCGCGCTCGGCGCCGGGGTGGCCTTCTGATGCGATTCGTTGCTGCTGCAACCATCGCCGCGCTCGCCCTCGGGTGCGCTGACGCGGGCGTGGTCCTGACGCCGCCCGGATCCACGGCGATCCCCGGCTCGGTGCGCGTCGACGAGCTGGCCGCGGGCCCGTACCACACCTGCGGGATCGACGGCGGCCACCTGGTTTGCTGGGGCTCCAACGATCACGGCGAGCTCGGCGTCGGCGACACGGTGAACCGCACCTCGCCCGCGAGCGTGGCCGGCGCCGACTGGAAAGAGGTCGTCGTCGGCGAGACCCACACCTGCGCGCGCCGCACCGCCGGGAGCCTGTGGTGCTGGGGCGACGACGCCGAGGGCCAGCTCGGGATCGGCCCCAGCGCCGCGGTGTCGGTGCCCTCGTTCGTGAGCCTGAGCGCGCCGGCACAGCAGCTCGCCAGCACCTACGCCCACACCTGCGCGGTCGACGACGAGCACGCGCTCTTCTGCTGGGGCGCGAACGAGGAGGGTCAGCTCGCGCAGGGCGATCCATTCCCCGGCCCCGGCGTGAGCCGCGCGAGCCCGGTGCAGGTCGGCGTCGATCACGACTGGCTCCTCGCCGACGCCGGGCAGGGCCACACCTGCGGTCTCCGCGCGCCCGGCGATCTCTGGTGCTGGGGCCGCAACTCCGACGGCGAGCTCGGCCTCGGCGCGGGCGCGGTCGGACAGACGCGGGCGCCGCAACGCGTGGGAAATGGTAGCGATTGGCGCGACGTGCGCGTCGGCCAGCAGACGAGCTGCGGCCTCCGCGGCAAAGGCACGCTGTGGTGCTGGGGCCGCAACGGCTTCGGCGAAGGCGGCCTCGGCGACACGGCGCAGCGCGAGGTCCCGACCCAGGTGGGCACGTTCGACGACTGGACCGCGATCACCACCGACACCTTTCACACCTGCGGCGTGCGCAGCGACGGCTCGCTCCACTGCTGGGGTCGCAACGTCGAGGGCGAGCTCGGCCTCGGCGACGCCGATCCCCGCCTCGTCCCGACCCGCGTCGGCACGGAGAGCGACTGGATCTCGGTCGCCGCCGGGCGATTCCACACCTGCGCGCAGAAGCGCGATCGAAGCGTGCTTTGCACCGGGCAGAACGACAAAGGCCAGCTCGGGCTCGGCGACACCCAATCACGCTTCGGGCTCACCCTCGTCGTCCTCCCTCCGTGAGGCTGGCGCGCGCCGCGTCGAGCCGCTCTTCGGCCGCCGCGATCCTCCGCTTCACCGTCGCGAGCGAGGTCTCGGTCGCGGTCGCGACCTCTTCGAGCGCCATGCCCTCGACCCGCCGGAGCAGGAACGCGATCCGCTCGTTGGTCGGGAACGTGCTCAAAATCGTGTAGATTTCGCGGAGCTCGGCCGCCACGTCGGGCGGGCACGCCGGGGCGATGATCTCGTCCCAGGCGATCTCCTCGTTGGCCGCGAGCCCGAGCCGCATCGCCAGGCGCCGCCGCCGCAGCTTTTTGTGGGTGATCCGGATCGCCAGCGAGCCGACCCAGGCCGCGAACGCCTGGGGGTTCTTCAGGCTCGGCAGCGACTCGAACGCGGCGATGAAGGTGTCCTGGACCAGATCGTCGAGATCGACCCGCGAGGGATACACCCGGAACACCAGGCCAGAGACCAGGCGCACGTGCCGCCGGAACAGCGCCTCTTGCGCCCACCGCTCCCCCGAGAGCGCCGCCGCCACGAGCGTCGCGTCGGTCGGCGCCCCCGACGCGGGCGGCGCCGCTGTGGCGGAAGGAGGTGCTCTCGACATCAATCTCGGCGCGACCCCACCGTGGCCATCCTCGGCCGATGGGAAGAACCGCCAGGATCCCACCCGGCGGTCCTGTCCGTCAAGATCCGCCGTCGCGGCTGGAAGAGATCAGGCCTTGAGGAAGGGGAGGATCTCTCCTGCGGCCTTCTTCACCTTGTCGGTGTACTTGCCATAGCCGGCAAACCACGTCGCCGTCTCGTCGTAGAACGGGCCATAGCCCGTCCCCGGGGTCTGCTCGTAGTCGGCGGGCGCGAGGCCCATGGCCTGCATCGTGGTACCCAGGAACTGATTGTAGAGGAGGCCAATGTGGGTCACCTCGTTCGCGGGATCGTCCTTGCCGTCGTGGCCGATGACGGCCTGATTCCCGTAGTCGATGTAGCTCCCGGTGGTGAGGAAGCCATTGGCTCCGCCGGCGGTGAGCACCGGGAGCGAGATCGGATCGTGGGTGTAGGGGCCGGATTCCTCGGTCCAGAACATCATGCACGAGTCGAGCAAGGTCCCGCCGTTGGCCTCGGGGACGGCCTCGAGCTTCTCCATCAGGTCGAGGAACACCCACTCGAAGAAGCCTTGCTTCGACGCCAGCAGCACCTTCTGCGGATCGGGCTTGTGCGACTCGTGGGCGATCTCGTGGTGCCAGTCGCCGACGTAGTCCGAGAACCAGTCGGCCGCGCCGGCGTGGACCGTGACGATGCGCGAGGTGTCGCAGACCAGCCCGGCGACGATGACGTCGTTCATGAGCTGCCAGTACTCCTTGTGCTTGTCGGGCTCGCGGAAGAACGTGTCAGAGTAGAGTGACGTGGAATCCTTCGTGGGCACCTGCACGTTCCCGCACGAGGCCGAGACCGAGAGCTTGCGCTGGAGCTCGTCGAGGCGCGAAATGTGGTCGTCGAGCCGCTTCTTGTCGTCGCCGGAGAGCCGTCGGCTCCCGTTGCGAAGGCGCTTGTAGTCCTCGAGCACCAGATCGGCGATCGGCGGCCGCTTGGTCCCCGGATCCATGGGAGGCGAGTAGATCTTGTTGAAGAGCGCGAGCGAGCTGTCGGTCGCCTGGATGTCTTGCACCGTGGAACTGGCGGGATCCATCGGGTTCGACCAGCCCCAGGAGAGCTTGCCGTTCCCCACCACCATCGAGCGCATCAGGATCGTCGAGAGGTTGTCGTAGAACTTCGGCGACCAGGCCAGCACCTGATCGCAGGTCGGCGCCGGCATCATCCCGACGATGTTCGCCTGGTCCGAGTCCTTGTAATTCCCCAGGGATCCGCCGCGGTGGTGGCCAATGTAAAACGGCATGTCCAGGCCGCGGATCAGGTTCATCTTCGCGGCGAGGGCCGCGGTGAAGCGGTCGCTCCCGGCGGTGAGCGTGGGAGAGAGCCCGGCCCGCGATCCGCTCACGCTCAGCTTCAAATCGCCCCGACGTACGTTGTAGCCGGCGTACGGCATCGACTTCGTCAGCGTCGCTTCGTCGGGATAGAGGTTGCTCCCCAGCACGCCGCCGTGCTCGGTTCGAAGGGCAATGTAGCGACGGGGCGGCGCGGGCGGACCGGCCTTGGCTTCCTTGCCGTCGAGCGAGGGGAGGAACGGGAGAGCGAGCGCGAACCCGCCGAGGCCCCGGAGCAGCATTCTACGTGAGATGTCCATCTGTCGTCTCCCGGGGCTCATTCGCCGAAGTTGCGCTGACGGAAGGCCGGGCTCAGCGCCACCCGCGCGAGCACGGCGCCGAGGTCCGTCCCCTTCTCGAGCTCGGCGTCGAGATCGGCGAGCGCGCAGGCGTCCTGGGTCACGTCCTCGGCGCGGCCGAAGGTGAAGCGGAAATACACCCGCGCAAAGCACGCTTGCGCCTTCCCGCTCGAGAGCATCCACTGGCTCACCTCGCGGCTGTCCTTGGCGACGCGATCGTCGGTGGGGACCACGTGGGGGGTCGCCGAGGTGTTGACCGGCTTCATGCCCTTGAGCACGCCCGTCATCCCGTCGATGAGCAGCTCGTTCTTGCGAAAGCGGCCGATGGCGTCGAAGTTCTCGGTCGAGTAACCAAGCGCGTTGATCACCGTCGCGTGGCACCCGGCGCAGATCCCCGTCTCCGTGAGGCCGGCGATCTCCTCGCGCGCCGTCAGATCGCCGGTGGGCTCCAGCGGCTTGGCGTTGGCGTTCGCGGGCGGCGGCGGGAGCTCGTCGCAGAGCAGCGCGCGGCGGATGAACACGCCCTTCATCACCGGACGGGTATTCACCGATCCGGTGGCCACCATGCCAGCGCGGGTGAGCAGCCCTTGCCGCTCGGGCTCGACGAAGCTCGGCGGCTCGCCCTTCCCGTCCCAGACTGGCACTCCGTAGACCGCCGCCAGATTGGCGTCCTTCGCGAACGATTTACGGCTGGTGTAGAGATCGTCGAGGGTCCCCTTGGTGTCGAGCGAGTAGTGCGTCGCCATGTCGACGATCTCGGTGAACATGCTCTCGCGCAGCGTGGGATCCGGGGTGAACTTGCCCCGCAGCGTGTCGAAGGCCGGCGTCCCCAGGCGCGAGGTGAGCTCGGCGACGTCGTCGCGATGGAGCCACTCGTCGTAGAAGCTGCCAATCGTGGTCCGGGTCCGCGGATCGGTGAACATCCGGTGGACCTGGGCCTCGAACACCGCGTCTTGCGTCAGGTCGCCGGAGCGCGCGTGCTGCAAGAGCTCCTCGTCCGGCATGGTCTGCCAGAAATGATACGAGAGCCGCGAGGCCAGCTCGTAGGCGCTCATGGTGTAGAGATCCTTGGAGCCCGCGACGGCGTCCTTCCCCGACTCCACGAAGTAGAGAAACTCGGGCGCCGCCAGGAGCAGGCCAATCACGTCGGCCCAATCGGCGGCGTCGAAGGGCGCCGCGCCGGCCACCTTCTTGTAGAAGGCCAGATCGTCCGACGTGATCGCCCGGTGGAGCGCGCGCTCGCCGAAGCTCGAAATGAAGGCGTCGAGACAGGCCACGTCGTTGGAGGCGTCGGCGTCGGCGGCGCAGGCGCCCGCCACCTTCGCGAGCCGCGTCGGCGTGCTGGTGAGCGCCGCGCCGGCGGCGTTGGCCACAGCGTAGCTCCCCTCGACTTGCTCCTGGCTCACGGCCTGAGCCAGCCGCGTGAAGCCCCCGAAATGCTTGCTGGGGCCCTGTTTCTCGTCGATCGGGATCGCCGCGACGAGAGGATCGAGGCCGGTCATCACCGCGGCCGCCTCGTCGGGGAGCGCGTACTTCAGCAGATCGCCCAGGGTGTTGAGGTACTGAAGGCGAGAGAGGCGGCGGAGCGGGACCGAAGGCGGCGTGAGCCCCGCCTTGCACGCGAACGCGCTGGTCGACGGCCCGGGCGGCGTCGGCGTATCCCCTGGATCGTCCCCTCCGAGCTTGCCGACGCAGCCGAGGACGAGCGCCCCGAAGAGGAGCGGCGGGAAGAGCATTCGCGACTGCATGGTCGAGTACGTACCCCGAGCGCCCCGAACCGGCTCAGGAAAAATAATCGACGGAATTGCCGTGATTTGCGCTTTCTTTTGTCGATCGAACCGATCGAGGAGGGGGCCCGGCGCCACACCCGCCCTCGCGAGCGTGGCCTTCGGCAACCTGGGCCCCTGACCCTGGAGGCCCACGCGAGAGTGCCAATCACGGGACGGGCTTCTTCAGCTTCTCCAGCGCCGCGGTCAGCTCGGCCTCGGTGAAGGGGAGCTTCGAGAGGGCCGTCTTCTCGTCTTCCAGGGCGCGCTCGATGTCGCGCTTGGCCTCCTCGGCGCGGTGGATCCAGGCCGAGTCCTCGCCGGTGCGCTGGCCGATGCGGACGGTGCCGTCCATCATCTTCAAGCCCTTCTCCAGGAGCACGCGGTAGCGGAGGCGCATCGC
>JBDTXR010000281.1:0-11709 GCA_040006075.1 Byssovorax sp.
CTCTCGTTCGCGCAGGAGCGCCTCTGGTTCCTCGATCAGCTCGAGCCGGGGAGCGCGTTCTACAACGTCCCTTCGGGCCTGCGCATCCAGGGCGAGCTCGACGCGGCCGTCCTCGAGCGCGCGCTCCGCGAAATCATCCGCCGCCACGAGGTCCTGCGCACGACGTTCACCTCGATCGAGGGGCGCCCGAGCCAGGTCATCCACGAGTTGATCGCCTTCACGTTCCCGATCGACGTCGTCGGCCCGGTGCCCGCGGCCGAGCGCGACGCCGTGGTGCGCCACCACGCCGAGCAGGAGGCCGCGCGGCCGTTCGATCTGATCACCGGGCCGCTGGTCCGCGCCCGCCTCGTCGAGCTCGACGGGGACGATCATCTCCTGCTGTTGACGCTGCACCACATCGTGTCCGACGGGTGGACGCGCGGCATCTTCAACCGCGAGCTGACCACGCTCTACACGGCGTTCCTCGCGGGAAAGCCCTCGCCGCTGCCGGAGCTCACGCTCCAGTACGCCGACTACGCCGCCTGGCAGCGCGGCTGGCTCGCGGGGGAGATCCTCGATCGCCAGATCGCCTACTGGAAGAAGCAGCTCACCGGCGCGCCCCAGGCCATCGAGCTGCCCACCGATCGCCCGCGCCCGCCGGTGCAGCGCTACCGCGGCGGGCAGCGGATCACGGTGCTCTCGGCCGACATCGCGAAGAGCCTCAAGGACCTTGCCCGACGCGAGGGCGTCACGCTCTACATGACGCTGCTCGCGGCGCTCGACGTGCTCCTGCACCGCTACACCGGGCAGGACGACATCGTCGTGGGCACGTCGATCTCCAACCGCGGTCACGCCGACACCGAGCGGATGATCGGCTTCTTCATCAACGCGCTGGTGCTGCGGACCGAGCTCTCGGGGGACCTCACCTTCGTCGAGCTTCTGGCGCGGGTGCGCGACGTCTGCCTCGGCGCCTACGCCCACCAGGACATGCCCTTCGAGCGCCTGGTGCAGGAGCTGCAGCCGGAGCCGGATCCCAGCCGATCACCGCTGTTCCAGGTGATCTTCACCATGCAGAACGCGCCGGTGTCGGCGATCGATCTCTCGGGCCTCCAGCTCCGGCCGGTGAAGGCCGCGAGCGCGACCGTGAAGTACGACCTCACCTTCGTGATGGGCGAGACGCCGGGCGGGCTCGGCGTGTCGATCGAGTACAACACCGATCTCTTCGACGCCGCGACGATCGAGCGGATGCTCGGCCACCTCGGGACGCTGCTCGAAGGCGTGGCGAAGTCGCCCGACAAGCGCCTCGGTGAGCTGCCGCTGCTGCGCGACGAGGAGCGGCAGCGCCTCCTCGGCGCGTGGAACGACACCGCGGCGTCGTTCTCGACCGACGAGGCGATCCACGAGCTCTTCGAGGCTCAGGTCGACGCCACGCCGGATCGGATGGCGCTCGTCGCCGGGCTCGGGCTCGGCCTCGGGCTTGATCGGCTCACGTTCCGCGAGCTCGATCGCCGCGCCAACCGGCTCGCGCATCACCTCCGCGCGCGCGGCGTCGGCCCCGAGTCGGTGGTCGGCCTCGCGGTCTCGCGATCGGCCGGGATGATCGTGGGCCTGCTCGGGATCCTCAAGGCCGGCGGCGCTTACGTGCCGCTCGATCCGGCGTACCCGCCCGCGCGCCTGGCCCAGATCGTCGAGGAGGCGGGCGCGCGGGTGATCGTCACCCTCGGCGAATTCGCGGCGGCCATGCCTGCCACGAAGATCACGGTCGTGCGCCTCGACGACGACGCCGCGGCGATCCTCGCCGAGAGCGACGCGCGCCCCGAGAGCGCCGTCACCGCGCAGAACCTGGCCTACGTGCTCTTCACCTCGGGCTCGACCGGCAAGCCCAAGGGCGTGGCGATCGAGCACCGCCAGCTCGTCAACTACGTGCGCGGCGTGATCACGCGCCTCGATCTGGACGACGACACCAGCTACGCGCACGTCTCGACGTTCTCCGCCGATCTCGGCAACACCGTGCTCTTCCCGCCGCTGGTGAGCGGAGGCTGCCTCCACGTGATCGCCGAGGAGCTGACGACCAATCCGAACGCGCTCGCCGAGTACTTCACGCGTGAACGAATCGACTGCCTGAAGATCGTCCCGTCGCACCTGGCCGCGCTGCTCGCGGCCGCGCACCCCGAGCGGATCCTCCCGAAGAAGCTGCTGGTCCTCGGCGGCGAGGCCTCGACCTGGGAGCTTACGGCGCGGCTCGAGAAGCTCGCGCCCGCGATGCGGATCCTCAACCACTACGGGCCGACCGAGACCACGGTCGGCGTGCTGACGTACGCGGTCGAGAACGGCCACCCGGCCGCGTCGCCGATCGTGCCGCTCGGGCGCCCGCTGCCGAACAGCCGCGTCTACGTGCTCGACGCGCGGCGCGAGCTCGCGCCCGTCGGTGTCCCGGGCGAGGTCTACATCGGCGGCGACGGCGTCGCGCGCGGCTACCTGAACCGCCCCGATCTCACCGCCGAGCGCTTCGTCACCGATCCCTTTGGCCCCGCGGGATCGCGGCTCTACCGCACCGGCGATCGCGCGCGCTACTTGCCCGACGGCGCGCTGGTGTTCCTCGGCCGCATCGATCACCAGGTGAAGATCCGCGGCTATCGGATCGAGCTCGGCGAGATCGAGTCCGCGCTGGCGCTCGACGCCGGCGTGGCCGAGGCCGTGGTCCTCGCGCCCGAGGACAGCCCCGGCGATCGCCGCCTCGTGGCCTACGTCGTGCTGCGCGACGGCGCGGTGATTTCCGAGGTGAAATCGCGCCTGGGCGAGCGCCTGCCCGGGTACATGGTGCCCGGATCATTCGTTCCAGTAGCAACGATCCCGCTCACGCCCAACGGCAAGATCGATCGCCGGGCCCTCGCGGCCGCGGAGCTCCCCGCGGGCGTGGAGGACGACGGCTACGCGCCCCCGCGCAACCCGGTGGAAGAGGTGCTCGCCGCGATCTGGACCGACGTGTTCGACCGGGAGCGGATCGGCATCCACGAGCGCTTCTCGGATCTCGGCGGCCACTCGCTCCTGGCGATCCAGATCGTGGCCCGCGCCCGCGACGCGTTCCAGACCTCGCTCGCGCTCCGCGCCATCTTCGAATCGCCGACGATCGCCGGCCTGGCCGAGCGGATCGAGGAGTCGATCCGCGAGGACGAGGGCGCCGTGGTCCCCCCGATCCACCGCGCGCCGCGCGAGCAGCCGCTCCGCCTCTCGTTCGCGCAGGAGCGCCTCTGGTTCCTCGATCAGCTCGAGCCCGGCTCTGCCTCGTACAACATCCCCGCGGCGATCCGCCTCACGGGCGCGCTCGACGCCCTGGCGCTCGAGCGCGCTCTCGCGGCGATCTACCGCCGGCACGAGGTGCTTCGAACCACGTTCACCGCGGTCGACGGCCACCCGACGCAGGTGATCCACGCGGAGGCGACGCTGCGGTTCCTGATCCAGGATTTCAGCGAGAAGCTCGCCGACGATCGCGAGGCGGCGATGCGCGCCGAGGTCGCCGCCGAGGCCGCGCTGCCGGTCGATCTCGCGCGCGGTCCGCTCTTCCGCGCGCGGCTCATCCGCCTCGGCGTTGACGAGCATGTCCTCCTGTACACGATGCACCACATCGTGTCCGACGCCTGGACCCGCGGGATCCTCAACCGCGAGCTGGCCGCTCTCTACGAGGCCTTCGCGAGCGGGCGACCCTCGCCGCTGCCCGAGCTGCCGATCCAGTACGCCGACTACGCCGAGTGGCAGCGCTCGTGGCTCGACGGCGAGGCCCTGGGACGGCAGCTCGCCTACTGGAAGAAGCACCTCGGCGGCGCGCCCTCGTCGATCGATCTCCCGACCGATCGCCCGCGCCCGCCGGTGCAGACCTTCCGCGGCGAGCGTCGCTTCTTCGAGCTCTCTCCCGAGCTCACCCGCGGCCTGAAAGAGCTCTCGCGTCGCGAGGGCGCCACGCTGTTCATGACCCTGCTCGCGGCCTTCGACGTGCTGCTTCATCGCTACAGCGGGCAGGACGATCTGGTGGTCGGCACGCCGATCTTGAACCGCACCCGGCAAGAGACCGAGGGGCTGATCGGCTTCTTCCTCAACACGCTGGCGATCCGCGCCGAGGTCACGCCGCAGATCACCTTCCAGGGGCTGCTGGGGCGCGTGCGCGAGGCCTGCCTCGGCGCCTACGGCCACCAGGACATGCCCTTCGAGCGCCTGGTGACCGAGCTCTCGCCCGAGCGGGATCTCAGCCGATCGCCGCTGTTCCAGGTGATGTTCACGCTCCAGAACGCGCCGGGCGAGGCGCCGCGCCTCGGGGCCTTGCGTCTGTCGCCGGTGTCGTCGGGGATCGCCACCTCGAAGTTCGATCTCACCCTCGGCCTCGGGGAGGGCAGGGGAGGGCTCCTCGGCTCGTTCGAGTACAACTCGGATCTCTTCGATCAGAGCACGATCGATCGGATGATCGAGCACCTGCGCACGCTGCTGGAAGGCGTCGTGGAGGACGCCGAGCGGCCCGTCGTCGCGATCCCGATCCTCGGCGCGATGGAGCGCGAGCACGTGCTCCGCGGGCTCAACGCGACGCGGGTGGAGCACCCGAAGGATCGGCTGATCCACCAGCTCTTCGAGGCCCAGGCCGAGGCGACGCCGGACGCGATCGCCCTGGTTTTCGAGGACAAATCGCTCACGTACGCCGAGCTCGATCGTCGAGCAAACCAGCTCGCGCACGCGCTCCGCAGGCGTGGGGTCGGGCCCGACGTGCTGGTCGGCGTCTGCCTCGACCGCTCGCTCGAAATGGTGATCGCGCTCTACGCCGTGCTCAAGGCCGGCGGCGCCTACGTGCCGCTCGATCCCGAGTACCCGAGGGATCGCCTGGCCTTCATGGTCGAGGACGCGCGCGTCCCGGTGCTGCTGACGCAGGCCCACGTCGAGGCGGCGCTGCCACCCCACGGCGCGCAGGTGATCCGCCTCGACACCGGGTGGGACGAGATCGCGAAAGAGCCTGATTCCAGGCTCGATCGCGGCGATCTCGGGCTCGCCAACCTGGCCTACGTGATCTACACCTCGGGCTCGACGGGGCGGCCCAAGGGGGCGATGAACGAGCACCGCGGGGTGCTCAACCGCCTCCAGTGGATGCAGTCGGCGTACGGCCTCACCGGCGCGGATCGCGTGCTCCAGAAGACGCCGTTCAGCTTCGACGTCTCGGTCTGGGAGCTCTTCTGGCCGCTGATGTTCGGCGCCACGCTCGTGGTGGCGAAGCCCGAGGGGCACAAGGATCCGGCGTACCTCGTCGAGCTGATCGAGGCGCAGAAGATCACCACGATGCACTTCGTGCCCTCGATGCTCAAGGTCTTCACCGACGAGCTCGCGAGCGCCGCGCCGCGGCTGCGCTGCGGCTCGCTCGTGCGGGTCTTCGCCAGCGGTGAGGCGCTGCTGCCGACGATCGTCGACGGCTTCGCGGCGCGCCTGCCCGGCGCCGCGCTCCACAACCTCTACGGCCCGACCGAGGCCGCGGTCGACGTCACGGCCTGGGAATGCCAGGCCGGATCGATGACCGTGCCGATCGGCAAGCCGATCGACAACGTGCGGATCTACCTGCTCGACGACCGCCGCGAGCCGGTGCCCGTCGGGGTCCGCGGCGAGCTCTACATCGGCGGCGTCCAGGTCGCGCGCGGCTACCTGAACCGGCCCGAGCTCACCGCCGATCGCTTCGTCGCCGATCCGTTCGTCCCCGAGGACGGCTACCCGCTCTACCGCACCGGCGACGTGGCGCGCTGGCTCGCGAGCGGTGAGATCGAGTACCTCGGTCGCGTCGATCATCAGGTGAAAATCAGGGGTTTCCGCGTCGAGCTCGGCGAGATCGAGGCGGCCCTGGCCGAGCACCCGGCCACGCGCGAGGTGGTGGTCGTGGCACGCGAGGATCGGCCCGGCGAGAAGCGACTCGTGGCCTATCTCGCGTGCGTCGAGGGCCCCGCGCCCACGGTCGGCGATCTGCGGAGCTTCCTCAAGGCCACGCTGCCCGACTACATGGTCCCGTCGGCGTTCCTGGTGCTCGACGAGCTGCCGCTGACGTCGAGCGGGAAGATCGATCGCCGAGCGCTGCCGGCGCCGGAGGACGCGGGCCGGCTCGACACGGGCGACGCCTTCGTCGCCCCGCGCAGCGACGTCGAGGCCACGCTCTGCCGGATCTGGGCGAGCGTTCTCCGTCAGGAGAACGTAGGCGTGCACGACAACTTCTTCGAGATCGGCGGCGACTCGATCCTCTCGATCCAGATCGTCGCCCGCGCGCAGCAGGCCGGGCTCTCGATCACGCCGCGGCAGCTCTTCCAGCACCAGACGGTGGCCGAGCTCGCCGAGGTCGCCGGGACCACGCTGGCGCTGGAGGCCGAGCAGGGTCTCGTCACGGGCCCGGTCGAGCCGACGCCGGTGCAGCGCTGGTGGCTCGAGCTCGCGCCCGAGGATCCGCAGCACTGGAACCAGTCGACGTTCCTCGAGCTGAAGGAGCCGATCGAAGCGGCGATCCTCGAGGCGGTGCTCGCTCACCTCATCGCGCACCACGACGCGCTCCGCCTGCGCCTCACGCGCGGATCCGAAGGCGTTTCGCAGGTGATCGCCGCGCCGCACGGGCCGGTGCCGCTGAGGGTGTTCGATCTCCGCGATACGCCGGAAGAGGCGATCGCCGCGACGATCGAGAAGGCCGCGGCCGAGGCCCAGGCGAGCCTGAGCCTGGAGACGGGGCCGCTGCTCCGCGCCGTGTTCTGGAAGCTCGCGCCGACCAGCGCGGATCGCCTGCTGATCGTGATCCATCACCTCGCCGTCGACGGCGTCTCGTGGAGGATCTTGCTCGACGATCTCTGGACGGCGTACGGGCAGCTCGCCCGCGGCGAGGCGATCCAGCTCGCGCCGAAGACGACCTCGTTCAAGCGCTGGTCGGAGCGGCTCGTCGAGGAGGCCGCGATCGACGCGGCGGTCGACGAGGAGGCCTACTGGCTCGCGCCGGCGCGGCAGCACGCGGCGCGGGTGCCGGTCGATCACGCCGAGGCTGCAAATACCGAGGTAACGGTGCGCCACGTCGTGCTCGCGCTCACGCCGGCCGAGACCGAGTCGCTGCTCCGCGAGGTGCCCGAGGCCTACCAGACGCAGATCAACGACGTGCTGCTCGCGGCCTTCGCGCAGGCCACCAGCGTGTGGACGCGCTCGCCGAACATCCTCGTCGACGTCGAGGGCCACGGGCGCGAGGACACCGTCGCCGACGTCGACGTGACCCGCACGGTCGGGTGGTTCACCACGGTCTACCCGGTGCTGATCGAGCTGCCACTCGGGGCCGGGCCGGGGCAACTGCTCACGTCGGTGAAGGAGCAGCTCCGCGCGATCCCGCGCCGCGGCCTGGGTTATGGGCTGCTCCGCTACCTTCGCGGTGGGATGCCCAGCATGGCGATCGAGGCCATGCCCGAGGCCGAGATCAGCTTCAACTACCTGGGTCAAATCGATCAGGCGCTGCCCGAGAGCGCCACGTTCGCGCGCGCCCGCGAGTCGAGCGGTCCGGCGCACAGCCCGCGCGCGCGGCGCCGCTACCTGATCGACGTGGCCGCCAACGTCTCCGGCGGCGCGCTCCGCGTCCGCTTCGCCTACAGCGAGGCGCGGCACGACAAGGCCACGATCGAGCGCCTGGCCGAGGGCTTCCTCGCCAGCCTGCGCGCGCTGGTCGCCCACGCCATCTCGCCCGACGCCGGCGGCTACACGCCGGCCGACTTCCCGCGCGCGGCGCTCTCGCAGGAGCTCATCGACGCGCTCGCCGCGCGCGATCCCGGCGCCCGCGGCCGCAAGAAGACCATCGACGACATCTACCCGCTCTCGCCGATGCAGCAGGGCCTGCTCTTCCACACGCTGGTGGCGCGAGATACGGCCACGTATGTGGTCCACCTGGGCTGGACGATCCGCGGCAACCTCGACGTCGCGGCCTTCACCCGGGCCTTCGACGAGGTCGCCAACCGCCACCCGATCCTGCGCACGGCGTTCCTCTGGGAGCGCCTCGAGCGGCCGATCCAGGTGGTGCGCAAGCGCGTGCAGATCCCGGTGATCACCGAGGATCTGCGCGAGCTCGGCCCCGAGGCCCAGGCCGCGCGGATCGCCCTGGTGGCCGAGGCCGATCGCAGCCGACCCTTCGATCTCGCCGAGGCGCCGCTGATGCGGCTCACTTTCCTCCGGCTCGCCGACGACGCGTACCGCTTCTACTGGAGCCGCCACCACCTCGTGATGGATGGGTGGTCGACGCCGATCGTGCTCCGCGAGGTCTTCGCGCTCTACGACGCCTTCACGCTAGGCTTGGAAGCGCGCCTCGAGCGCGTGCGCCCGTACGGCGACTACATCGCCTGGATCGGCGCGCAGGACAGCGCCAAGACCGAGACCTTCTGGCGCGCGCAGCTCAAGGGCTTCCGCGAGCCGACGCCGCTCGGGATCGAAAAGCTCGCGCAGCAGGGCGAAATCGAGGAGTTCGAGGAGCAGCGCTTCGTCCTGCCCGAGGCCATCTCGGGCAAGCTCGCCTCGTTCGGCCGGCAGCACCAGCTCACGATGAGCACCGTGGTGCAGGGCGCCTGGGCGCTCTTGCTCGCGCGTTACAGCGGCGAGGACGACGTGCTCTTCGGCGCCACCGTCTCGGGGCGATCCGCGCCCGTCACCGGGGTCGATCGCATGGTCGGGCTCTTCATCAACACCCTGGCGGTGCGCGTCGCCGTCGATCGCCAGGCGCCCGCGCTGACCTGGCTCAAGGCCCTGCAAGAGCAGCAGGCCGAGCTGCGCGAGTATGAACATACTCCCCTCGTGCAGGTGCAGGGCTGGAGCGAAATGCCCCGGGGAACGCCGCTCTTCGAGAGCCTGGTGGTCTTCGAGAACTACCCGGTGGAAGAGTCCTTGAAGCAGGGCGTGCGCGGGCTCGAGATCGTCGACGCGCGCACCACCGAGCGCCCGCCGTACCCGCTCACGGTGCTCGCGGCGTTCCGGCGCACGCTCCTCGTCCGCGTCGCCTACGACCGCCGCCGCTTCGACGCGCCCGCGGTGGAGCGCCTCCTCGGTCACTTGCGCGCGCTGCTCGAAGGCCTCGCCGCGCACCCCGATCGCCGCCTCGGCGAGCTCGGGATCCTCTCGGACGACGAGCGGCAGGAGCTGATCCACGGCCTCAACGACACGGCCTTCACGCAGCCCGCGGCCGCGTGTCTCTCCGACGTCTTCGAAGCCCAGGTCGAGGCGACACCCGACGCGATCGCCCTGGTTTTCGAGGAGAAATCGCTCACCTACCGCGAGCTCGATCGGCGGACGAACCAGCTCGCGCACGCCCTCCTGAAGCGCGGCGTCGGCCCCGAGGTCCTGGTCGGCGTCTGCCTCGATCGCTCGCTCGAGCTGGTGATCGCGCTCTACGGCGTGCTCAAGGCCGGCGGCGCCTACGTGCCGCTCGATCCCGAGTACCCGCAAGACCGCCTGGCCTTCATGCTCGACGACACGAAGGTGCCCGTCGTGCTCACGCAGGAGCACCTCGCGGGAGTGCTGCCCGCGCACGGCGCGCAGGTGATCCGCCTCGACACCGGGTGGGACGCGATCGCAAAGGAGCCTGATTCCATGCCGGAGCGACGCGGGATCACGCCGGATACGCTCGCGTATGTGATCTACACGTCGGGCTCGACGGGGCGGCCCAAGGGGGCGATGAACGCCCACCGCGGCATCCTCAACCGCCTCTTCTGGATGCAGCGCGCCTACGGCCTCACGCCGGCCGATCGCGTGCTCCAGAAGACGCCGTTCAGCTTCGACGTCTCGGTCTGGGAGCTCTTCTGGCCGCTGATGTTCGGGGCGCGCCTGGTGATCGCCCGGCCCGAGGGCCACAAGGATCCGGCCTACCTCGCGGCCCTGATCCAGAGCGCGGCGATCACCACGATGCACTTCGTGCCGTCGATGCTCACGGTGTTCCTCGACGACGCCGGATCGGGCCAATGCACCTCGCTTCGCCGCGTGTTTTGCAGCGGCGAGGCGCTCCCGCCGCCGCTCGTCGACGCCTTCTTCGCGCGCCTCGGCGCCACCGAGCTCCACAACCTCTACGGCCCGACCGAGGCCGCCGTCGACGTCACGTTCTTCGCGTGCCGGCCTGGTCTGTCGGTGATCCCGATCGGCCGACCGGTCGACAACACCAGCATCTATCTCCTCGACGCGAGCGGGACGCCGGTCCCGCGCGGCGTCCGCGGCGAGCTCTACATCGGCGGCGTGCAGGTCGGCCGCGGCTACCTGAACCGCGCCGAGCTCACGGCCGAGCGCTTCCTCCCCGATCCGTTCCGCGGCGACGGCGCGCGCATGTACCGCACCGGCGACGTGGCGCGCTGGCTCCCCGACGGATCGATCGAGTACCTCGGACGCGCCGATTTTCAGGTGAAAATCAGGGGTTTCCGGATCGAGCTCGGCGAGATCGAGTCGGCGCTGCTCCGCCACGGGATGGTGCGCGAGGTGGTGGTCGTCGCCCGCGAGGATCGGCCCGGCGACAAACGCCTCGTCGCCTACCTGGTCTGCGCCGAGGGGCCCGCGCCCTCGGTGGGCGAGCTCCGCGCCTTCCTGAAAGAGACGCTGCCCGACTACATGCTGCCCGCGGCGTTCGTGGTGCTGCTCGCGCTCCCGCTCACGGCGAGCGGGAAGATCGATCGCCGCGCGCTCCCGGCGCCCGACGAGGGCGCGCGCCTCGCGACCGGCGAGGCCTTCGTGGCGCCTCGCGATCGTGCAGAAGAAGAGCTCTGCCGGATCTGGGCGAGCGTGCTCCGGCTGCCGCACGTGGGCATCCACGACAACTTCTTCGAGATCGGCGGCGACTCGATCCTCTCGATCCAGATCGTCTCGCGCGCCCAGCTCGCGGGGCTTTCGATCACGCCGCGTCAGGTCTTCGAGCACCCCACCGTCGCCGAGCTCGCGGCGGTCGCGGGCTCGCGCGCGACGGTCTCTGCCGAGCAGGGCGCGGTCACCGGCCGGGCGCCGCTCACGCCGGTGCAGCAGTGGTTCCTCGAGCTCGCGCCCGAGGATCCGGGCCACTGGAACCAGATGTCGTTCCTCGAAGCGAAGGAGCCGTTCGACGCTTCGGCGCTTGAATTTGCGGTGTCGGCGCTCGTTCGCCACCACGACGCGCTCCGGCTCCGGATCACGAAGAGCGGCTCCGGCTCCGAGCAAACGTTCGCGCCTCCCTCGGCGGAGGCGCCGTTCCGGCGCATCGATCTCACCGACGTCGGGGACGCCGAGAGCGTCGCCGCGATCGAGAAGACGGCGATTGAAACGCAGTCGAGCCTCGATCTCGCGAGCGGGCCGGTGCTCCGCGTCGTGCTCTTCGATCTCGGGCCGACGCGGCCGAGCCGGCTGCTCCTGGTGATCCACCACCTCGCCGTCGACGGCGTCTCGTGGCGGATCCTGCTTGAGGATCTCTGGACGGCGTATGGCCAGCGCCTCCGCGGCGAGCCCGTCGCGCTCCCGCCCAAGACCACGTCGTTCAAGCGCTGGGCCGAGGAGCTCGCCGCGCACGCGAAATCGCCGACGATTCGTGGCGAATCCGACTACTGGCTCGCCCCGGAGCGCGCAGCTCCGCACGCCATCCCCGTCGATCACGAGCGCGGCGAGAACGACGAGCGATCGGTCCGCGCGGTGGTCGCGTCGCTCTCGGCCGACGCGACCGAGTCGCTGCTCCGCGACGTCCCCGAGGCCTACCGCACGCAGATCAACGAC
>JBDTXR010000282.1:0-11693 GCA_040006075.1 Byssovorax sp.
GCGTACCGGGCCCAGACATTCACTTGTCTGGGCTTTTTGCGTTTGTCCTTGGGGCCGGTGCGGCTGCGGAATAGAGCCTGAGCGGACCGGAGTCAGATTTAACCGCAACGGCGCGGGGGCCGCAAGGGTCGGAGAAGACGGCCAAGGTTCGGAGAAGGAGGGCTAGCTCCGGAGAAAAAGGATCCTCCGACGCCCTTGCGACCCTCGCGCCCTTGCGGTTCTTCTCGCTCCGTTCCGGTGTAGTCTGGACGCGTGCACCCCCGCAACACGCTCCCGGTTCTCGCTCTCGCGCTGCTTCCGGCGTGTAACGGCGGCGGATCGAGTGCGACGGGCGAGACGATGCCGCCGGCGAAGCTCGGGTACTACGAGGACGTCAAGCCCATCGTCGACGCGAAGTGCACCGGGTGCCACGTCGACGGGGGCATCGGGCCCTTCTCGTTGACGACGTTCGACGCCGTGTCCGCCGCGCAGGGGAGCGTGAAGGCCGAAGTGAGCAGCCGGCGGATGCCGCCCTGGCTCGCGGCGCCCGGCTGCAATGCCTATGCGGACGATCGGAGCCTGAGCGACGCGCAGATCGCGACCATCGGCACCTGGGTCGACCAGGGCGCCGCCGAGGGCGATCCGAAGGCCGAGGGGAAGCCGCTCGAGCTCGGGCCGTCGCACGCGCTCTCCCGGGTCGATCGGACGCTGGCGCCCGTCGATCCCTACGTCGCGAGCTCGACCGCCGACGAATACCGCTGCTTCGTCCTCGACTGGCCCGAGACGACCACCACCTTCGTCACCGGCTTTCGCGCCAACCCCGACGACAAGAAGAGCGTGCATCACGCCATCGCCTTCGTGGCCTCGCCCGAGCAGGTGCCCGCGATCCAGGCGCTCGATCAGGCCGATCCGGGATCGGGCTACCCCTGCTACGGAGGCCCGCAGGCCGCCGCGAGCTGGCTCGGTGTCTGGACGCCCGGGAGCTTTGGGGCAGATTTTCCCGCGGGGACCGGGATCCGCGTCGAGCCGGGATCGAAGATCATCCTCCAGGTCCACTACACCCCGCAGAACGGCCCTCCGGCGCCCGACCGCTCGTCCGTGGACCTGAAGCTCGATCCGACCGTGAGCAAAGAGGCCTGGATCCAGCCCTGGTTCGATCCGTCCTGGTACGGGAAAGGGGTGATGTCGATCCCCGCCGGAAAGGCCGAGGTGAGCTACTCCGTCGCCTACGATCCCACGCTGTTCGTCACCAAGGGAAAGCCCATCGTGATGTACACCGCCGGCCTCCACATGCACGCTCTGGGCAAGAGCGGGAAAATCAGCATCGAGCGCGCCGATCACACCACCGAGTGCCTCCTCGATATTCCTCGATGGCAGTTCCACTGGCAAGGTGCCTATGGCTTCGAGACCCCGAAGCTCCTGGGCCCAGGCGACAAGATCGCGCAAGAGTGCCACTGGGACAACAGCGCTGCCAATCAACCGATCGTGAACGGGATGAAGCAGGCGCCGACCGACCGCGACTGGGGCGAGGCCGCGACCGACGAGATGTGCCTCGGCGGCTTCTACCTCACCCTGCAATGAAGAGGCGACGATGAGCCCGATGATCCAGAGAATTTCGGCTGTTTTTGCGGGATTTGCGGCTCTTGGTGCCCTGTCCGCGTGCGGTGGAGATCGGTCGAGCTCCACGACCTCGAGCGGGAGCGGCGGCGCCGGCGGCGCGTCGAGCAGCAGCACCACGAGCACCTCGGCGGCGACCACCACGGGCAGCGGCGAGACCTGCCCCGGTGTCGGCGATAGCTGCACCAACTGCGAGTCCGCGATGTGCCCGAAGGCCTATTGCGACTGCTACCACGATCCCGAGTGCGTGCTGATGGCCGGGTGCCTGGCCAAGTGCGCCATCGGCGACCAGGCCTGCTCTCAACCCTGCTGGACGGCCCACAAGAGCGCCATCTCCGAGGGCGCTCTGCTCTACGACTGCGCAGGAACGGTGTGCTCGAAGGGCTGCCCCGGCTACCCCCCGCTCGGCAAATGCCTGGTGTGCGTGTACACGGCTTGTCAGCCCGAGATGAACACCTGCATCGCCAACCCGGAGTGCACGAAGCTGACCGCCTGCGTCGCCGCCTGCAAGGTGCCCGGCTGCGAGACCGATTGCTACCAGCAATATCCAGGGGGATCCGCGGACGCGGGCCCGGTGGCCAATTGCCTCCAGGCCCATTGCTCCGCGGAGTGTGCGCCGTAGCGCGGACGAGAGGGAGAGGGCGCCGTCGCCCCCTCCCGGATCGGTCAGATCAGAAGCAGAGATCGCCGCCGGTGTTCCCCTTGGCGGGGATCGCGAACGGAGCCTCGTCCTCGTCGATCGAGAGGATGTAGGCCACGAGCTGCTTCACCGCGGTCGCGTCGGGGGAGAAGACGTTCGCCACCGCGGACTGGTGGTGCTTGAGGAACTGCCCGCTGAAGACCTCCTCCAGCGTGCGAGCGTTGCCAGCGTGGTAGTACGGCGCGCCGACCGACATCCCGAGCAGGGAAGGCGGGTTGAAGCCGCGGCCCGTCGCCGCCGCGCCCTGAGCGCCGGTCACCATGTCTTGCCGGAGCTCGAGCACGTTGATCATCGGATCCGAGATCCCCACCGGGACACCGGCCATGACCGGGCCAATCGTGCCGACCGGGCGGAGGATGCATTGCATCTGCTCCGCCGCCGGCGCGAGACCGAAGCGCATGTTGGCGTCCGCCGCGAACGTGGCGCTCGCGGGATCGGCCGGGAAGAGGGCGCTCGGGAAGCCGTTGAGCGCGGTGTTCCACGTCTTCTTCGAGAGCGAGCCGGCCGCGGGCGCCGCCGAGCTGTCGTTGAGCGTGTCGCTCGGCGTGTAGAAGCGATGCGAGATCGTCCACTTCGCGCCGCTGTGGCAGCCGACGCAGTTGCCGGCGCCGCCGCCGCTGAAGAGGGCCTTGCCCGCGTCGACGTCGGCCTGGATCAGCTTGCTCGGCTTGCGCGGCGAGCGGATCGTCTTCACCCAGGCGGTGATCTCCTGCCAGTCCTTGAGGATAGTGTGCGGGTGCGGCGACACGCTGAGCGGATCGGCGATATCCTCGCTCGAGCCCTGGAGCCCCTGCTGCGGCGGGGCCTCGGCGGCGGTGTTGATCCGGTCCGACGCCGCGAGCGGCACAGACACCTTGGTGACCAGGGCGCCAATCCCGCCGGAGATCCCGCGGGTGTTGCCCTCGAAGTCCGCGACCTCGTCGAAGATCGCCGTCCAGTTCAGGATCCGCTGATCGGCGCCGTCCTTCGAGGCGAACGTGCCGTCGAGGCTCACCGTCTGGCGCGGCCCGCGGGCGAAGTACCAGGTGATGTTGTCGGTCAGCCCGTCGATATGGCACGCTCCACACGAGCCCCAGCCCTCGCCCTTGAGCGACCAGCGGCCAAGGCCGGTGTTGAAGAAGCGTTTGCCGCGGAGCGCCGCCTCCTCGGGAGAGCCGGCCGCGGGGAGCGGCGAGCTCGAGGTGATGCGGAAGTCCATGCTCGCCGGATCCCCGGCGATGGCCTGCGCCGAGAGCGCGAGCGCGGTGACGTCGCGCGTCCCGTCGTCGTTGACGAACGCGAAGGGCTTGCCGGTGTGCGAGGTGACGATGCCAATCGGGAGTCGAACCTCCTTGTCGGTGGCGTCCCTCCGCAGGTTGATGAAGAGGTTGCTCGCGCCCACGTCGGTGATCAGGCCGGCCGCGGCCTGGAAGCGGAACACCGCGTCGGTGCCTTCCCCGGTGATGTACCCGAACCCGTTGATGAAATCGACGTCGGTGGGGAGCAGCGGGACCCGGAGCGCGGCGCCCGCGGCCTTGTCCTGAAACAGCTTGTCGAGGACCACCGTCGTCGCCGTCCCGCCGCCGAGATCGACGAGGCTCATCGCCGGGTGGGTGGTGGTCTTGACGTTGGTGGCGATGGGCGCGCACGAGCCACCCGTGACCGGGACGACGCCCGCGCACGTGCCGGCGGGAGAGCCGTTGCCGCAGTCGGCGTCGGCCTGGCACGAGCCGGTGCAGCTCCCGTTGGCCGCGCAGGTCGAGCCGAGGGCGGGACACTGCGCGTTGGTGGTACAGGCCCCCTTCTGGAACACGCCAATCGGTCCGACCGGCGAGGCGCAGGTGCTGGTGACGTAGGCGAAGTCCTTGCCCGACGCCATGTCCTTGGCGATGGTGACCGAGCCGACCTGGTTGGGGAAGCAGCCCGTACTCTGGCCCTTCGTGTCCTTGAACCCGGTGTCGACGACCGACGGGAGATCGATCTTTCCAGCCGATCCGTTGCTGACCTTCACGCTGTAGAGAAGGCCCTTCCAGTTGGTGTCGCTCTTGGTACCCGTGGCGTCTTCGGGGCCGGTGCGCGAGGCGAACCACTCCGTCGCATAGACCATCTCGTCGTCGTCGTTGGCGTCGCCGTTGTTGGTGATGGCGATGGATCGGGGGTGAGCGAGGCCCGGCCGCGCGGTGACGGTGCCGAGGGCGCCTGTCGCCGCGATGACCGCGTTGAGATCGATCGAGGGCAGCGCGGCGAAGCCGACGGCGTCGATGACCGAGAGGGTGCCATCGACCCAGTTGGCGACGTAGATCTTCTTGCCGTTGGGCGTGATCGCCAGGCTGGTCGGCTCGGATCCCACCGTGACCGACGGGCCCACCGTGGGGATGATCCCGTCGATGTTGTCGATGCGAACGACCTTCTGGTCCTTGCGGAGGACGACATAGGCCGTGTGACCACAGCTATCGATGACGACCTGCCAGGGCTCGCCGCCGACCTTGAGCTCGGACACCACCGTCATCTTGGGCTGGCCATCGGTGTAGTCGACCGACATCACGGTGACCGAGCCGGCGTCGCGATTGACGGCGACGACGCGGCTGTCGTCGGGGGAGAGCGCGATCGCCGATCCATGCGACGTGCCCGTGGCCGTCGTCGTGCAGACGATGGGGCCTCCGCCGGTGCCGCCCGACGTGCTCGACGAGGCCGCGCTGGTGCTCGTGGTCGCGGCGCCGCCCGATCCGCCCGCGCCTCCGGTGCCGGCGGACGAGGACGACGTGTCGCCGCCCGTGGTGGTGCTGCCCGTCGCCGAGGTCGAGGTCGTGCCGGTGGTGCTGTCGCCTCCACAGCCCGCCGCCGCCGACGCAGCGCCGAGGGCCGTTATGGCCGTCAGCACTCCGATGTACTGAATCACCCGGCGATGGCCGCGTGATCCGTTAATCCCAAGTTCTCTCATGAGTAGTCTCCTTCGCAATGAAGCGAACCTGCGCCCGCCGTGGGCGACCGCCATTCGAGGACCTCGGTCGTCGAGGCCCCCTCGCGTCGTCGACACCCCGCTGGTCTCGAGGCCCTGCACGGAGGGCCGGCGACGCTGCTCGAACGGTCAAGGTATCCCTGGACGTCAGGGCTGGAAACCGCCGATGGACTTATCGAGCCCATAGACCGAAACTATGGCCCAGCCCGCCGCATGGAACTCTCGCATCTCCGCTATTTTCAGACGATCGCCCAGAGCGGCAGTCTCACCGCCGCGGCCCGCGTGCTCAAGATCAGCCAGCCGACGCTGACGGTGGCGGTGCAGCACCTGGAAGAGCAGCTCGGGACCAAGCTGCTCCTGCGTGGCCGGAGCGGCGTGACCCTGACGAGCACCGGGCGGGAGCTGCTCCGCCACGCGACCGAGATCTTCTCCCTGATCGAGCGCGCCGAAGAGCGGATCCTCGGCCTCGAGACCGACGAGGTCGGGAGCTTCACCATCGGCTGTCACGAGTCGCTGGGCGCGTATTTTCTCCCGGCCTTCATGAGCAGCTTCCTCAAGGTCGCGCCGAAGATCGATCTCGCCCTCTGGAACGCGACCTCGGCCGCCGTGCGCGAGGCGGTGATCTCCCGGCAGGTCGATTTCGGCCTGGTGGTGAACCCGATGCCGCACCCGGATCTGGTGCTGGTCGAGCTGTTCAAGGACGCGATGGATGTCTTCATCGCCACCTCGGCGCTGCCCGGAGGCGAGCCGCTCTCTCTCGAGGCGGCGCACGCGCGGCTCCGCCAGGGGCCGCTGGTGTACGCGGGCCGCGTCGGGCAATGCGACGATCTCATCGGCCACCTCGCCGCCTTTGGCCTGCTGCCGACGCGGATGCTCTCGTGCGGTGATCTCGAGCTGGTGAAGAGCCTGACGCTGGAGGGGATCGGGGTGTCGCTCCTGCCCCGGCGCGTGGCGGCCTACGGGCAGAAGGGGAAGCTCGCGCGGCTGCACCCGGCCTTGCCGTTCATCCCCGACACGATCTGCCTGCTCTACCACGCCGATCTCCACCGCACGCGCGCGGCGCTGCGGCTGAAGGACGCGATGATCGCCCATGGGCGCGGCCTCGCGGCGGACTTCGCTCCATGAGAGCGCAACGGGCGGTGGTCGCAGCGGCGCTGGGGATCTGCGCGGCCTTGGTCGCCGAGGGCGAGGCGCGCGCGGGCGCGTTCGAGGTGCTCGGCTTCGGTCCCACCGGCGTGGCCGAGGTCAACGCGCGCGCGGCCCACGCCGCGGATGGGACGGCGACGTTCTACAACCCGGGAGGCCTGGCCTTCGCGCGCGGGACGTCGATCGAGCTCGCGCCGACGCTGGGTCTCTCGGCGCTGTCGGCGCAAGGTCGCGCGATCGGGCTCGACGATCCCTTCGGGATCTCCATCGCGCTGGCGCTGACGGTGCCGCTCGAAGGGCCGTTGAAGGATCGGATCCGCCTGGGTTTTGGCGGGTATCTCTTGCCGAGCGGGCTCTTGCACCTGGTGGCGCGGCCGGGCGAGACGCCGTTCTATCCGTACTACGACAACCGGACGCAGCGCTTGGTGGTGATCCCGGCGCTGGCGGTGAGGGTCACGGATCGCCTTGGAATCGGGCTCGGGGTCAACGTGCTCGGCGGCGTGAGCGGGCCCGCGGCGGTGCAGCCCGGGGCCTCGGGAGCGACCGAGTCGCGGCTCGATCTCGAGGCGACGACGCGGGCCTCGGTCCACGCCGGGCTGCGCTTCGAGCTGGCGCCGTACGCGCGCGTGGCCTTCGTTTTCCGGCAAAAGTTCTCGGCGCCGGCGCGGGTGACGACCACCGCCGAGGTGGCCGGGATCCCGCTCGCGGTGAGCGTGGGGACCGAGAGCGCGCTCTTCGATCCGGCCGCGCTGGTGCTGGCGTCGAGCTTCGAGGTCGGCCGCGCGTCGTTCGAGATCGACGCGACGTGGTCCCTGTGGTCGGCCTACGACGGCCCGTTCGCCTCGGTGCGCGCGTCGCTCCCCGGCCTCGACATCGCCTCGAAATTGCCGGCGAGCATCGCGCGCGACGTGGTGAGCCTGCGGGCCGCGGCGTCGACCCGGATCGCGATCGGCGCGGGCGCCGATCTGGTGCTGCGCGCGGGCGCGGGCGCCGAGCCGTCGATGCTGAAGGGAAAGGCGCAGGGCCGCGAGAACCTGATCGACGGCGACAAGATCCTGGGCGGCCTCGGGGCGTCGCTGGTGCTCCACGACGTGCTCTCGGTGCGATCGATCCGCGCCGGGATCGGCCTCGGGACGCAGGTGGTGCTGGCGACGTCGCAGGCCAAGCGCGCCTGCGCGGCGCAGCCGTGCGCCGCGGATACGGTGGCCGGGCCCGACGCGAGCAACCCGTCTTTGGGGATCACCAACCCGGGCTTCCCACGCCTCGACGGCGGCGGCGCGTTCTGGTCGGGCTCGCTGGGGATCGGGGTGGATCTGTGAAGAGCCACGTCGTGCTCGCAGCCTTTTTCTCGGCTACTTTCGCTGTCGCGATGGCGCGCGCGGACGCGGCGACGATGTTCGGGCAAGGCGCGCGCAGCGCCGGCGTGGCGCGCGCGGACACCGCCGGCGGCGGGGCGACCGACGCGCCGCGCGTCAACGCCGCGCTCGCGGCGGAGCCCGGGACCCGCGCGCGCCTGGGCTACGGCTACGCGTCGCTCGCGCTCGATTTCAACGGGCGCGATCTCGGCGTGGCCCACGTGTCGGGCGTGGAGCTCGCGGTGCAAGGCGGGGGGCGCGTGAGCGCGCGGGTGACCGTCGGCGCGGCGCTGGCGATCCATTTGCCGGATCCGTACCTCGCGGCGATCGCCTTTCGCCCGGCGACCGAGCCGCAGTTCGTGCTCTACGAGGCGCCGCTCCAGCGGGCGACGGTCGACTTCGCGGCGGCGGTGCGCGTGGGCCCGGTGGCGATCGGCGGAGGCGTCGCGGCGGGCCTCGGCGTGGGCGGGGCGGGGACGGCGTTCACGCTCGGGCAAGACGGCGCCGGGACCTTCGCCGACGCCGGGCTCGACGTGGCGCTGCCGTACCGCGTAGCGCCGCTGTTCGGCGCGCGCGTCGACCTCGGTCGCGCGACGCTCGCGCTCTCGATCCGCGGCTCGACGGCCATCGATCTGCGGCTCGACAACGCGGTGGCGATCCGGCTCAACGACAACCCGCTCAACGGGACGACCACGGTGCGCGTGCGCGGATCGGCCGGCTACGATCCGGCGACGATCGACGTCGGCGCGCGCGTGGCGCTGGGCGGCGGCCTGAGCCTGCTCGGGGCGATCGAGTACGCGACCTACAGCGCGGCGCCTCCGCCCAGCGCCGACGTGGCGATCGACGTTCACCTGGGCACGACGCCGGGCCTCCGCGCCGCGCGCATTTTCGAGGCAGGCTTTCATGACACGGTCTCGCCGCGGGTCGGGGCCGAGCTCCGGCGGCCGAGCGCCGACGACGCGGCCTGGCGCTGGGCGGCGCGCGCGGGCTACGCGCGGGTGCCGTCGCCGGTGCCCGATCAGCTTGGATTCACGACGTTCCTCGACTCGACGCGCCACGAGATCGCCATCGGCGGCGGCTATCACCTCGGGCGGCTCGCCGGGGTCGATCTGGCGATCGAGGCGGCGGCGCAGCTTCATCTGCTGACGGCGCGCGCCGAGGAGAAGCCGAGCGCGAGCCTGCCGTACGCGCGGTTCGAATCGAGCGGATCGATCGTGGCCGGCTCGGCGACGCTGGAGGCCGCGTGGCGCTGAGCGCTCGCGAGCGGATCGCGCGGGCGGCGCCGATGGCGGCGATCGTCGTGGCGGCGTGCGGCCTCGCCGGGCCGGGCGAGGGGCAGCTCGCGGTGCCGTCCGACGGCGTGGGCGCCTTCGGGAGCTCGGCCCCGATCGAGCTCTGCCTCGGCTCGGCCCGGGTGGTGTCGCCGTCGGCGATCCCCTCTGCGGGCGCGGTGTGCGTGGCGCAGGGATCGAAGGGGAACGCCTGCACGAGCGACCTCGGGTGCGCGGGGATCGAGCGCTGCGTGTGCGGGCGCTGCGTCGTCGAGGCCTGCCTCGGGGGCACGGCCTGCGGCGAGGGCCGCGTCTGCCGCGACAAGCGCTGCACCACGGTGTGCGCGGCCGACGCCGGCTGCGCCGCGGGCGAGCGCTGCGTGTCTGGCGGCTGCGCGCGGGCCTGCACCAGCGACGCGGGCTGCCACTTCGGCGAGCGCTGCGACGATCTCGACGGCACCTGCGTCACCCAGATTTGCAGCGCGCAAATTGGTTGCAGCTCCAACGATTCGTGCGAGGCCGAGCAGGTGGCGGGCGAGCTCCACGAGCCCGAGGTGGTGACGATCGACGGCGCGAGCGTGGCCTTCGTGGAGATCCGCGGCGGCGGGCCCGGCGCGGGATCGGCGGTGTACCGCGCGCGGATCGAGGGGCGCCGCTGGACGGCCGATCCGCTGACGCCGGTGCTGGCGCCCGCGAGCGGCGAGTCGCTGGGCGCGCCGTCGGCGATCGTGCGTGCGGATCGCGTCGAGCTGTTCTTCGCGGCGGGCGGCGCGATCGGCCGGGCGATCTCCACCGACGGCGGCCGCTCGTTCACGCGCGACGCCGCGCCCACGCTCACGGCCGCGAGCGCCTGGGAGAAGGGCTTCGTCGGATCGCCGGCCGCCGTGGATCGCGACGGCGCGACGCTGCTGTTCTACGAGGGCGGCCCGCGCGCGGGCGTGGGTTTGGCGCGCGTCGACGCGGCCGGTCACGCGGTGCGCGCGCTCGATCACGCGGTGATCACCGCGGCCGAGGTGGAGGATCCGGGCGCGTGGCGCGCGGTGTCCGAGGTCGGGGCGCCGTACGCCGTCGTGGTCGGCGACGCGGTGCGCGTCTACTTCACTGCGCGCGGGATCGAGGGCCTCGACGCCAGCGCCGGAGACGCCTCGCTCCCGGCCGACGCGAACGACTCGATCGGGCTGTTTTCCACGCGGGATCTCGTGCATTTCGAGGCGCACCCGGGCGGCCCGGTCTTCGCGCGGGTGGTCAACCTGCGCGCGTACCTGGGCGAGCGCGAGGCGGCGGTGCGCGTGCCGATCGCGGGCGAGGGCGCCGCGGAGATCGTTTTCGTCGCCGCCGACGCCTCGGGCGCGAGCGTGAGCGGGCTGGCGCGCGCCCCCGAATGAGAGTCTGGCGTCGAAGGAGCGAAAGCGTCCGTACCCTTTCGCGCGAATGGCGGCGTGCGCCCCGCTCCGGACTGGCATCCGCGGGATCGGTTTTCTATGCTGCCGCTGTGCGCGCCTTCTTCCTTCTCTCCACTCTTTCCACGGCGCTGTTCCTGGCGTGCAGCCAGCCCGTGACGAGCGGGACCACGTCGACGAGCACCGGCTCGGGCGGCGCGGGCGGGGCGGGCGGCGCGTGCCCGATGGGCCCGCAGGCGATGTTCGATCTCACCATCACCGCGCAAGACGGCGACGTGCCCCCGAGCACGACGATCGCCGTGTCGTGGAGCGCGGGCGAAGAGCCGAAATTCCGCCTCGATCAGCCCGCGACGTGGATGACGATCGATCAGGCCAACGTGGTGTGCGACGTGGACGCGAGCGAGCCGCCGCCCGACAAGCTGGCCGCGCTGGTGTGCCATCTGTGGACGACCGGCGCGACCAACGTCGTGGTGACGGCGAAGGGCTACACGACCTTCGAGATGACCTACGCGTCGACCTTCAGCGACCACTGCAAGGCGCTGGTCCCCACGGCGATCAGCATCCAGCTCGAGCCGACCCCGAAAGACGACGCCGGCCCGATGTGAGCCTTCAGTTGGGGAGCTTGGCGCTCAAGAACGACTGGAGCTTGACCAGGTTCTTTTCGTCGCGCGTGAAGGTGGGGGTCGCGTAGCTCGCGGCCCAGCCGGTGACCTCGGTGAGGAAGCCCTTGCGGACCTCGTCGTTGTCGAGGATGTCGTCGACCGAGCGGCCGCGCGCGGCGCCCTTGGTGAGGCCTTTGACGTAGCTCTCGAGGCGCGCGTAGTCCTTGCCCAGCAGCTCGGCCACGAGCTTCGCGTCGGCGGCGAGGCGCGCCAGCACGGGGGCCTCTTCCTTCACCGCGGGGGCCTCCTGGATCGCGAGATCGGCCGCGACGCGGAGGACGAAGGCGTCGTCGAGGAAGCCCAGATCTTCGATGCCGTCGGGGATGAGATCGAGCGACTTGAAGAGGTAGTTGAGCCCGCCCGTGACGTAGCGCCGCGCCACGTCCGGCGCGGCGGGTCGGGCGAGGATCTCGGCCAGCTCCGTCGCGTCGGTGGCCAGCGTGCGCAGCCACTCGGGGAAGGTGTCGAGGCAACGATTGTGAAGCTCGGTCATGGTCTTGCTCCCGATTACGCCGGATAACGCCGGATAACGCCGGAGCTCTGCGTCCGACGCGCGCGAGGGTAGTCCGAGGGCGCGGCCCTCGTCCATGCCGAAGTGCGGAGGTGCGGGGAAGGAGAAGAGGGG
>JBDTXR010000283.1:0-11676 GCA_040006075.1 Byssovorax sp.
TCGAGCGCCTCTCGACCACGGCGTACGATCTCCCGCAGCAAACCCGAGAGATCCTCGAAGACCTCCGCCTCGGCCGCCTCACGCTCCAGACCGCGAACCCCGCGCTCCCCGCCCTCGTCGACCGCCTCGGCCGCCGCCTCTTCAGCGGCCTCGTCGTGGCGTCGTTCACGCTGTCAGGGACCGCGCTGATCGCCGCGAGCAAGCAGGAGACGCTAGGGATCGTGATGCTCGCGCTCGCGGCGCTGGTGGTGATCGTCAACCTCGCGGGCGACGTGCTTCGGCGCTTCTTCCGCAAGAGCTGACGGCAGAACAAAACACGAACGCGCCCCGCGGCCGAAGCCGGGAGCGCGTCGATGCAGTTAACGTTTCAGTTAACTATCCAGGACCGCCAACGGCGGGCCGGGGTTTGGGGCCGCTTGCGGCCCCATCGCGACTAGCCAATCTTCGACTGGAGGAGGAAGGCGATGACGAGCGCGAAGAGCACGAGCGACTCGATGAGCGCGAGGCCCAGAATCATCGGCGTCTGGATGCGGGCGGCCGCACCGGGGTTACGCGAGATGCCCTCGAGGGCGGCGGCGGCAGCGCGCGACTGGCCCATCGTCCCGCCGAGCGCGGCGATACCGATCGCGAAGCCGGCGGACGCGGCCAGCCACTTGTTCTGCTCCCACTTGTTGGCGCCCACTTCCTGCGCAAAAGCCATCGCGGGAACGAGGACCAGTGCAGTGGCGACCGCAGCGATGACCGACAGCTTGCTCTTGAGCGACAACATCCGAATCTGCTCCTTTTCGTGCCACGCGCCAACGTGGGCTGCGTGCTTGCTTTTGCTTGCGGGCGGCGAGCCCAGATTGGCGCCGCCCGTTTAGATCGAATCAGTCTGGTTGGCTAGGCCCTTTTACGTTGGGCCCAGGAAACGGGCCTCAGTGGTGCTCGGCCTTCTCGGTCGCGAGGCCGATGTAGATGCTGCTGAGGAGGCAGAAAACCAGCGTTTGTACCAGGATCACGATGATCGCGAGGAACATCAGCGGCACCGGCACGAGGATGGCGACCATCCCGAGGAAGATCGATCCGACCAGGTGATCGACGGCCATGTTGATCATCAAGCGGATCGACAGGGTGACGGGGCGCACGCAGGTGGAGATGACCTCGATCGGGAAAATGAGCGGCGCGAGGTACCACTTCGGGCCGGCGAGGTGCGCGAGGTAGCCCCAGCCGTTCTCCTTCAGGCCCCAGTAGTTGAACGACAGGAACACGACCAGCGCGCAGCCGAGCGTGACGTTGAGGTTCGACGTGGGCGGGGTGAAGCCGGGGATCAGCGCGAGGCAGTTCGAGAAGAAGATGAACGCCGCCGAGCCGCCGATGAGGCCGAAGTAACGCTTGGCGTTCTTCGGGCCCATCACGTCCTTGGCCATCCCGTAGAAGTAGCCGAAGAAGGCCTCGAAGAAGGTCCGGGTGGTGAGCGTCTCGTCGGGGATCACCGACTCGTCGAGGGCGCGGTACTCGGAGCGCACGCCGGCCGCGAGGAAGATCACGAACGCGATCACCAGGAGGCTGGTGAAGATCGGCTCGAGGCCGCGGTACTCGACCTGCTCGTGGCCGACGAACGAGAGCCCGACGTTGTGCGCGTTCTGCCGCAGGGTGTCGGACTTGCCGAGGAGATAGGTGAGGAACCCGGTATGCTCAGGCATGGCTTTCGTGGTCCGGAGGGGGCCGAGAGGCGGCCCTTTCTACAGGGGCCCCGCGTGTATCACAACTTTACGCAGAGGTGACCGAGGGAGTTGCGTCGGCTCACGCCGAACGCAACGCGCCCTTATTTTTTCGGCGTTTCCGGATCATCGTCCGGCGGCTTCGGCCCGAACAGGAACCCGAAGGTGATCCCGATCGGCAGCGCCGCGTACCCCGCCGCGAGGGCCAGCCCTGGCACGTAGTCGTTCTTGAGGATGATCCACACGCCGCCGAAGAGGAACACCAGCTTCACCAGCGCGATCAGGGCCCACGGCGCCGCGTTCCCCTTCTGCCCGAGGAAGGCGTCGCCGAGCCGCGCGAACACGTAGAGGTTGGCCGTGGCGAGCGCGGCGCCGAGGATCACGCCGAGGCCGACGCGGGCGTTGAAGAGCGCGAACGCCAGCACCGCCAGCGCCGCGCCGCTCACGGCGACGGCGATCACCGCGCCGCGCATCGCCGCGCGCGAATACTCCTCGTCACTCTTCGCCATGATCGTCCTTCGAAGCCTCGCGCTCGTCGCCCTCGGGCTTCTTCTTCTCTCCGCGCTTCTCCCACAAAGGAGCGGGATTTCCCTGCTCCTTCTCCTCGCGCAGCGCCTCCTTCTGCATCTGCTTCCACGACTCGTGCACCGATTTGCCGGCGGCGCCGAGGCCGAAGCAGAAGCCGAGGATCAGCAGCACCGGCGCGGTGTGAAGCTTCCCGTCGAGCCAGTGTCCGCCCCACGCGCCGAAGAGGATGCAGAGGGTGATCTGGATCCCGAGCGTCCCGTGATCGCCCAGCGCTTTGTAGTGCGTCTTCATCGGAGGTTACCCGCCGCCCGCGATCCGCGCCGCCTGCGCGATGCGACGGAACACCAGCTCGTGCAGCGCGGGGCGCAGCGCCGCGAAGGCCTGCGCGCGGTGGCTGCGCTGGTTCTTCTCCTCGGTGGAGAGCTCGGCCATCGTCCCGGCCGTGCCGGTAACGAGGAAGAGCGGATCGTACCCGAAGCCGCCGGTTCCACGCGGCGCGCGGGCGATGGTCCCCTCGCATTTCCCCTCGAAAACAAGCTCTTTTGCTTCGCCCTCGGCCCAGGGATCGATCAGCACCATCACGGTGCGAAAGCGCGCCGAGCGCTGATCGTCGTCGACCTCGTCGAGCGCGGTGAGCAGCGCGGCGTTGTTCTCGGCGTCGGTCGCGGCCTCGCCGGCGAAGCGCGCCGATCGCACGCCGGGTCGCCCGCCGAGCGCGTCGACCTCGAGGCCCGAGTCCTCGCCGATGGTCACCATCGTGGCCGCCGAGGCACCGGCGCGGGCCTTGATCCGCGCGTTCTCCTCGAGCGTCGCGCCGTCTTCCACGGCCTGCTCGCGCCCGGGCAGCGCGGTCGCGAGCGACACCACCTCGATCGGCAAATCGGCGAGCAGCGCCGTGAGCTCGACGAGCTTGCCGCGGTTCGACGTCGCGAGCAGCAGGCTGAACGCGGGCGTCACGACTCCTCCGCCCGCGCGGGCTGCATCAGCGCCGCGAGCTCCACGCCCGCGCCCGCCAGCGCCTTCGCTTGCAGCGCGCAGAGCGAGGCCACGCCGGCCAGCCCGAGATCGACCATCCGATCGATCGCGCTCCGCGGCACCGCGACGCCCTCCGCCGTGCCTTGCACCTCGACGATCGCCCCGAGCGCCGTCGCCACCAGGTTGAGATCGACGCGCGCCGCGCTGTCTTCCACGTAGACGAGATCGAGCGCGAGGCCGCCGGGCAAGTGGCCCACGCTGACCGCCGCGATCTGATCGCGCAGCACCGGCCCGTGGATCAGCCCCTTCGCCGTGAGCTTCGCCAGCGCCAGCGCCGTCGCCACGAAGCCGCCGGTGATCGACGCCGTGCGCGTCCCGCCGTCGGCCTCGAGCACGTCGCAGTCGATGGCCAGCGTCCGCTCGCCGAGCGCGTCGAGATCGACCGCGGCCCTCAAGGCGCGGCCGATCAAGCGCTGGATCTCCTGCGTGCGCCCGCTCGGCGCCTTGCCTCGACCGTCGCGCGCCTCGCGCCGCTGCGGGCTCGATCGCGGGTGCATCTGGTACTCGGCGGTGAGCCAGCCCTTGCCCTTGCCGACCATCCAGGCGGGCACCCCGGGATCGATCGACGCGGTGCAGAGCACCACGGTCGCGCCGGCGCGGTAGAGCACCGAGCCCTCGGCGTTGCGATGGAAGCCCGGGATCATCTCCACGGGGCGGTGATCTGCGAGCGAGCGGCCGTCGGATCGATTCACGGCGCGGGGCGTAGCACACCGCCGATCGGGGATCTCTCCCGACTCGTCATCTCACCAGCTCGCCTGCCACAGCTCGGCGTAGAGCCCGTCCCCGTTCGAGGTGCGACTCCCGGCCTTCTGCACCATCAGCACCGACTGCCGCGCTCCCTGACAGAGGAACGTCCCGGCCTTCATGATCGCGTAAACCTGCCCACCCACTGTCTTGTTGGCGAAGGCCTCGGTCCACTGCGTGCGCTGCTTGACGTACTCGATCGTGGCGTTGGCCTTCCCCGGAGCGTCGCTGCGCTCGAAGCTGCGAATGGCCGGACCCGACTGATCGAAGGCACTGCCATCCTCCTTGGTGATCTCCCCGAGGCCAATCTTCACCCCGAGCTGCCCCGGCCCGACCTCGTTGAGCGGCACGCGCTTCGATCGCAGCACCACGACACTCTCGGTGGATTTGGCGCCCTCGACCAGCGTGCCGCGCCCGACGTAGCGCGCGTCGCCCGACGGAGACACCGCATTCCACGGAGTGCACGTGGAGTATTTCGCGAGGACCCCGCAGGCGCCCGACTTCGCATCGGTAGCGCATTTCAAGGCCTTTTGCGCCGAGGCGACGTCGAGATCATCGGGAGGCGGCATGGCCTCGGCGGTGGGCGCAGGCGGCGGCGCCGGCGCGGCGCTCACGCCCTGCGCGGCCGACGGCGAGGTGCCTGGCGAAGAGGAATCGCAGGCGGGGATCAGGAGCGTGGTGAGCGCGAGAGCGAGAGCAGAGCGACGCATGGCGCGGGAGCATTGCACGGCGGCGCTCGTCTGCCCACGCCGGCCACGCGGCTCCTCGCTCCTACATGATCCGTGCTAGCTTCGTTCGCATGCACGCCGCCACGAGCTACGCAGAGCCTGACGGATCGACCGGGGAAGGCTCCTCGTTCTTCTCGCATCTCGGCGAGCCCGACTTCGCGAACGAAGACGCGCTGATCGAGGCTGGAACGCTCTACGGCTACGACGCCGATCGGGAGCTCGCGGATCTCGAAGCCGGCCGACACCCGCTCCAGCACCAGCGCTGATGCTCCCGAGCCCCGCGGCGTTTGCGTCCGGGCTTTCGTGGTTATCGCGGCGACGCTCTCTTGCCCTGTTCGCGCGTGAGTCCGATCTCGAAGAGCTTTTGCAGGAGGCGTCCGATCTCGCCGCGCGCCAAAGGCCTCTCGTGCAGCCTTGACGCTCGGGGAGCTGCGTTCGTGGTACGCTCCGCGTATGGTCACCGCAGCGCCCATCCTGCCACCCGCTCCGCCCCACCTGAGCGACGACGCGTGGGCCAGCATGCCCGAGGACGAGCCGGGCGAGCTCATCGACGGCATCCTCGTGGAGGAAGAAGTGCCCGACTGGATTCATGAGACCGCCGTCGGATGGCTCATCGAAGTCTTCCGAGCCTGGGGCGTCCCACGCGGCGGCCGAGTGGCCGCCTCCGAGCTCAAATACCTGCTCCAGCAAGGGAAAGGGCGAAAGCCGGACGTCTCCGTGCTCCTGGCGGGCAGCAAGCCTCCGCCGGGACGCGGGGCGGTCATCCCGATCTCGCCAGCCCGCTCTCAGCGGCTCAACCGCCCGCGCCGGCCTCGAACACCTTGCGATACATCTCCTCCACAACGATCTCGCACCGAAGCGAAGGAATCACCAGTTTATCCCCCTTGCGAAGCACCCGCAGGTTCCACGTCCCATCCCCCTGCCGCACGAAGTGCTCCACCAGCATCTTGTCCTGAGCCACCAGCACATACTCGTTGAACGAGGGAATAGACCGGTACTGATCGAACTTATCGCCGCGATCGTAGGCCTCGGTCGACTCGGACAGCACCTCGAAGATCACCTCTGGATTCATGAGTGTGTCGGCTTCGCTGTCATCGAAGACCGGACGCTGGCAGAGCGCGGTGGCATCGGGATAGGTGTACAGCCCGGTCGCCTGGATCCTCACTCGCATGTCCGAAGGGTACGACTCGCACGGCCGATCGAGGAGCGCGGTGCCCAGGAGCCGGACGATGTTGCCCACGATGAGGTTGTGCTCGCGGCTGGCGCCGGCCATCGCGAACACCTCGCCCCGGTAGAACGCGTGCTTCTCGGAGGAAGCCCGCTCCCATACGAGGTACTCCTCCGACGTCCAGGTCCTCTTTTCCGCCGCGAGAGCGCTCATCGGTCGCAATGTACCCCATCCGGGACGCGCAGCGGCACGCGACGAGTGGCCGGACGAACCGGACCGCGCGACCACCCCTCCCCTTCGCCGCCCCCGCCGCTGGCCAATCGCCGCCCCTTCGAATTATCTTCGCGGCCCATGTCGAGAACCCGCGCTCGGCTCCGACCTGCCCACGAACCCGCGCTCGGCCCCGATCTCCGGGCGCCGAGGCCGCGTCGAAGGAGCACCCCGTGAAATACATCCTGATGATGAACACCCCCGGCAAGGGCCCGTACCAGGTCGCCAACTGGGCCAAGCAGGACTTCCAGGCCCACATCGCCTTCATGATGGGCTTCTCGAAAAAGCTACGCGCAGCCGGCGAGCTCGTGGCCGCCGAAGGCCTCGCGGGGCCCGATCAAGCGCGCCTGGTGCGTGCGGGGCAGGACGGCAAGCCGGTCACCGACGGGGTGTTTCCGGAGACGAAAGAGTTCCTCGCCGGGTACTGGATCGTCGATGTCGAGACCACCGAGCGGGCCTATGCGATCGCGGCCGAGGCCTCCGCGGCGCCTGGGCCCGGCGGAAAGCCGCTCAACATGGGGATCGAGGTCCGCCAGGTCATGAGCGGTCCGCCGAAGGACTTGCTGTGACGTCGCCCACGCTGGATGCCCATCAAGAGCGCCTGCTCCGCGATCTCGCGCCGCAGGTGCTCGGGATGGTCATCCGGCGGTTCCGCGACTTCAGCGCTTCGGAGGACGCCGTCCAAGAGGCCTTGATCGCCGCGGCCGCGCAGTGGCCGCGCGAAGGCCTGCCCGACGAGCCGCGCGCCTGGCTCTACCAGGTCGCCTCGCGGCGGATTGCCGATCAGGTCCGCGCCGAGGCGGCGCGTCGTCGGCGCGAGGCGATCGTGGTCAGTCTCGTCCCGCCGGAGCTGCAAATCGCGCTCGCGGCCGACGACGACGACACGCCGGCAGAGCACGACGACACCCTCGTCCTGCTCTTCATGTGCTGCCATCCTGCGCTCTCGCCCGCGTCGGCCATCGCGCTCACGCTCCGCGCCGCAGGGGGCCTGACGACCGCCGAGATCGCCACCGCGTTCCTGGTCCCCGAGGCCACGATGGCGCAGCGGATCAGCCGCGCCAAGCAGAGCATCAAGGCCTCTCTCGTCCCCTTTCAAATGCCCACCGCCGAGGAGCGCGACCAGCGCCTCGGCGCCGTGCTCCACGTGCTCTACCTCATCTTCAACGAGGGCTACACCACCAGCTCCGGCCCCACGCTCCACCGCAGCGATCTCTCGAGCGAGGCCATCCGACTGGCACGCACGCTCCACGCGCTCCTCCCGGATCACGCCGAAACCGCGGGGCTGCTCGCGCTCATGCTGCTCACCGACGCTCGCCGCGCGGCCCGCACCGGCCCCGCGGGCGAGCTGATCCCGCTCGACGATCAAGATCGCCGCCTCTGGGACCAACCCGCCATCGTCGAGGGCATCGCGCTCCTCTCGGCCACGCTGCCGCGAGGCGCGATTGGCGCCTATCAACTGCAAGCCGCCATCGCCGCCGTGCACGACGAGGCCGCGCGCGCCGAGGACACCGACTGGCCGCAGATCCTCGCCCTCTATGGCCTCCTCCAGCGCATGTCCGACAACCCGATGGTCGCCCTCAGCCACGCCATCGCCACAGCCATGGTCCACGGCCCGGCCGCCGGCCTCGCGCTCCTCCGCGCCCTCGACGCCGATCCGCGCCTGACTGGCAATCACCGCCTCGACGCCGCCCGCGCTCATTTGCTCGAGCGATCCGGCGATCACGAGGGCGCCATCGAAGGCTACCGACGAGCGGCCCAGCGCACCACGAGCATTCCAGAGCAGAATTACCTGCTGACGCAAGCCGCCCGGTTGAACGAGGCCCCGCTCAAGGCTCGATGATCACCAGCGGCCGGATCCGCCCCAGCATCCGCCGCCCAATCCCCTTCACCCGCAGCAAATCCTCCGGCCGCCGGAACCGCCCCAGCCGCTCGCGCAGAGCCAGGATCGCCTTGGCCCGAGTCGCTCCGATCCCCGGCAATCGCCGCAAATCCTGCTCATTGGCCCGGTTAATCGCCACCTTCCCCTCCGCCGTCACCGCCGGCCCCGCCTCCCCCACCCCCGCATCAATCTCTCCCCCTCCGCCCGTGGACGTAGACGTGGACGTGGACGTGGACGCTGACGCTGACGCTGACGCCCCGGCCTCCGGCGCCGCCTTGATCCCGACAGCCGCACTGGCACTGGCACTCACCGTCGCCGCAGAAGCCTCCGCAATCCCGATCCTCCCCCCGCTCCCACCAATCCTCCACGACCCCACCAGCGCCAGCACCACGAACCCCACCACGGCCAGCACCCCCTTCCCCACCATCGCACCCCATGCCGACTCCGCGATCGCCGCGCGCACGCGCCCGATCACGCCGTTCGATCCCGCCGTCGCCGCCGCCCCGACCTTCTTCTTCGCCGCCCGAGCTTCCATTGGGTTCCTCCGTCGTGTTCCGCCGTTGTTCCGGCCACCCCTGAAGCGATCCCCGTGCCGCGACGAAATCGCTGCAATTCAAGTCTTTTTCTCTGCCCTCCCCCTGGCGCCGCCATGCCGGGCCCCTGCTTTCGTCGCCTCGCCGTAGGCACCCCGCCCCGCGCTCGGCTATCCTCCCCGCCGATGTTCAAAGGCCGCACCACCCCCGCCCTCGCCTCGCTCGGTGATCTGCGCCCCTCGCGCCGTGACTTCCTCGGCGCCCTCGCCGCAGGCGCCACGATCCTCGGTGCAAGCGAGGCCGACGCCGCGCCGCCGAGCCTCGCCGCGCGCCCGCCCGCCGGCTTCTCGCCGCTCTCGATCCCGGGCAAGGTCGTCAAGGTCTCGAAGAGCAACACGCTCCAGGCGAACGGCCTCTGGCCCACCGAGAGCGCCGCCAAATCCATGCTCGAGCGCGCGATGAGCGAGCTCACCGGCCTCTCCGACATGGGCCAGGCCTTCGGCAAATTCGTCCACAAAGACGACAAGGTCGCGATCAAGCCCAACGGCATCGCCGGCAAGCAGGGCGCGACCATGGCCACCAACAAGGAGCTGGTCCTCGAAATCGTGAAGGGCGTGATGGCGGCAGGTGTGCCTGCCACCAGCATCACGATCTTCGAGCAGTACCCCTCGTTCATGGCTGGCACCCGGATCGCGACCAAGGCCCTGGTGCTCGATCCCTCGTTCCCCGCGGGGATTACCGTCGTCGTCCACGAGAACAAGGACGCGACGATGCCGGAGATCAAGGTCGCGGGGGTGATGACCAAGTTCGTCCGCCCCTTCACCGAGGCCACCGCGGTGATCAACGTCGGCCTGATCAAGGACCACTCGATCTGCGGCTACACCGGCTGCCTCAAGAACATCACCCACGGCTCGACGATCAACCCGCACGCCTTCCACGAGCACCGCGCCAGCCCGCAGATCGCCGAGCTCTACGCGCAGGAGGTGGTGAAGAGCCGGGTGCGCTTGCACATCATCGACGGCTTCAAGCTGATCTACGACGAGGGCCCGCTCGACACGAACAAGAAGCGCCGCGTCCCGCACGAGGCCGTGTACGCGACGACCGATCCCGTCGCGATGGACGTCCTCGGCTGGGGCGTGGTCGATCAGTGGCGCAAGGACAACAGCTTGCCGACGCTGAAGGACGCCGACCGCGAGCCCTCCTACATCCGCATCGCGAGCGAGCTCGGCCTCGGGATCTACGACAAGAACCGCATCCGCCTGCGCGAAGTCACGTTGTAGCCTGGAGCGAATCATCATGGTGCGTCTGCTCGCCGCTCACCTGGGCCTGATGACGCTGGTCGCCGCCACCGGATGCGCGACCAACACGCTACCGGTCAAGCCGCCGGGCGTCCCGCCGACGCCGAAGTCGGTGACCGAGCACAACCCCGGCGGCGACGCGGCCGATCCCGAGCTCGCCGCGCTCCAGCGCCTCGACGCCCAGCCCTGGGGCAACCGCCGCGACAAGTTCGAAACCTTGCGCGTCGCGATGACCGACTGGTCGCACTGGCGACGGGTGACGATCTTCGGCAACCCCTCGCGCGCGGCCTACCAGTACGGCGACGATCACCTCGCGGTGATCGGCATCGCGTACACGAAGATCGACGGCGAAAACAGCCCGGATCGCTGCCTCCAGAAGTTCGTCGAGGCCGCGACGCCGCCCGCCGAGGCCTACGGCGTCCGCATCGGCGAGAGCAAGATGATCCACGTCGATCAGAAGATCGAGGGCGAGCGCCGGCCGATGGCGATCAAGCTCCTCGACGGCGCCGTCGAGTCGCTGCTCGACGCCAACGACTACGTCGCCGCGGTGGCCTCTTACCAGTCGTGGCCGGGCACCTGCCTCATCCAGGCCTTCGCCGTCGTCGCCACCAACCACCGCGATCTCGCGGTGAAGATCCGCGATCGCTGGGTGGCCGAGGGCGCCCCCGCGCTGAAGTGGGAGAAGACCATCACCGAGGCGCCGCCCACCACCGCGCGGTAGCGCGCCCCGCGCTCAAACACGCGCGCCCACGCCGCGTAGACACCTTCGCTTCACTCCGCGCTTGACTCGCCCCGCCCTTGGCGCGAAGCGATGCGGTCCCGAGAGCACAGGTTGATGAGCGAACAGGTCATGAGCGAGAGCGCCGCAGCAGCGAACCCTTTGGCGGCTTCCCACCACGTCACCTCCCCCCTCGTCCCGTCGCAGATTTTCGCGGGCCAGAAGCTCTGCGTCGTCGGCGGCACGGGATTCCTCGGCAAGGTCTGGGTGGCGATGCTGCTCGATCGCTTCCCCGAGATCGGCCACCTCTACCTCCTCGTTCGCCCCAAGGCCGATCAGTCCGCCGAGGAGCGCTTCTGGTCGCAGATCGCCACCTCCGCGGTGTTCGATCCGGTGCGCGAGAAGCACCCCGGCGCGGCGTTTGAAGCCTTTTTGAAGGAGAAGATCACGCCCATCGCCGGCGACGTGGTCCACGCGCACCTCGGCATCGACGCCGACCTGATCCGCGAGCTGACCGGGAAGATCGCCGCGGTGGTCAACGTGGCCGGCGTGGTCGACTTCAACCCGCCGCTCGACGAGGCGCTCGAGGTCAACGCCTTCGGCGTCAACAACCTGGTCGGCCTGGCGCGCACGCTCGGCGCCAGGGTCATGCACACCAGCACCTGCTACGTCGCGGGCTATCGCTCGGGCCTGATCGAAGAGGTCGATCCGCGCGAGGTCCCCTTCCCGCGGGCCGAGGGCGAGACCTGGTACGGCGCGGCCAACCCGCAGAGCACGCTCGAGAAATCCCACTGGGATCCGCAGCGCGAGATCGACGAGTGCCTCGACCTCGTGAAGCAGGCCCGCCACCGCGCCAGCGACGCCTTCCGCCAGAGCGCTTTCCTCGACGAGGCCAAGAGCAACCTCGGCAAGAAGGGCGAGCCCTGCCGCGGCACCGCGCTCGACGACGAGCTGGCCAAGGTGCGGCGCAAGTTCATCAAGGATCGCCTCATCGAAGCGGGCACCGAGCGCGCGGTGTTCTGGGGCTGGACCAACATCTACACGTACACGAAGAGCATCGGCGAGCAGGTGC
>JBDTXR010000284.1:0-11633 GCA_040006075.1 Byssovorax sp.
TGAACATGCCGCTCGACGACGCCGTGCGCCGCCTCCGCGGCGAGCCCGGCACCCCGGTCACCGTCTGGGTGCAGCGCGAGGGCGACGGCGGCTGGCCGGGGCAGAAGGAGATCAAGCTCACCCGCGAGGTGATCAAGGTCAAATCGGTCGAGTCGCGCGCGCTCGATCAGGGCATCGCGTACATCCGGCTCAAGCAGTTCCAGGCCACGTCGTCGGCCGAGATCGACAAGGCGCTGCTGGAGATCGGGCAGAAGGGTCCGATCAAGGGCGTCGTGCTCGACCTCCGCGGCAACCCGGGCGGGCTGCTCGATCAGGCGGCGCGCATCGCCGACAAGTTCCTCGTCGAGGGCACGCTGGTCTCGACGGTCGGCTACTCCGAGGGGCGCGACGAGAAGCGCGCGAAGGCGCCCGGCACCGAGCCTCCGTACCCGCTCGTGGTGCTCGTCAGCGGCAACTCGGCGAGCGCGAGCGAGATCGTCGCGGGCGCGCTCAAGAACAACGATCGCGCGCTGATCGTCGGGCAGCAGACGTTCGGCAAGGGCAGCGTTCAGCTCGTCTTCCCGGACATCACGCCCGAGAAGGCCGCGCTCAAGCTCACCATCGCGCAGTACCTCACGCCCGGCGACATCTCGATCCAGGGCGTCGGCGTGACGCCGGACATCGAGCTCGATCCGATGACGGTCGACGAGGTCGAGATGGACATCACCGTGCGCAAGGACGGCGTGCGCGAGCGCGATCTCGCCGCGACGCTGCACAACGCGCGCGCGCTGCCCGCGGGCAAGCCCGGCGAGGTCGTCCGCTACGCGTTCCCCTCCACCGAGCGCGAGGCCATGCGCGAGCGCGGGAGCGACGTCGCCGACGACGAGTTCCAGCTCGATTTCCCGATCAAGTTCGCGCGCGATCTCGCGATGCGGCTGCCCGGCAACACCAAGCGCCTCGACCAGCTCCGCGCCGCGCACGACTTCATCGAGCAGTCACGCAAGGAAGAGATCGGCAAGGTCTCGGCCGAGCTCGCGAAGATCGGCATCGACTGGTCGGAGCCCGCCGCGAACGAGGCGCTCGCCGTCGGCAAGGATCTCGAGGTCACCGTCGCGACCGACAAGGCGACCCCCGACGTCGTCGCCGGCGAGCCGATGGAGCTCCGCGTGACGGTGAAGAACAACAGCAAGTCGCCGGTGTATCGCCTCCGCGGCATGACCGAGAGCGATAACCCTTATTTCGAGGCGAAAGAGCTGGTCTTCGGCAAGATCGCGCCCGGCCAATCGAAGACCACGAAGGCCTCGCTCGGCTGGTGTGACTACGAGGGCCGCAAGGTCGGATCGAGCAAGCCGCGCGACAAGAACGCCAAGCGCGTGTGCAAGATCCCGAAGGACGCGCTCACCCGCAGCGACGGCCTCAAGGTAAAGTTCGACGCCTTCGGTCCGCCTGGTACCGGCGGCCCCGGCAGCGGCCCCGAGCCGGCGATCGTGGAGATCCGCCCGACCGTGACGGCCATCGATCGCCCGGTGTTCGAGTACAGCTACCAGATCGCCGACGACCGCACCGGCAACGGCGACGGGCGCCTGCAGAAGGGCGAGACCGTCACGATGTACCTGACGATCAAGAACGTGGGCAAGGGCCGCTCGTTCGAGACGCAGGCCAACATCGTCAACCTCTCGGGCGAGGGGCTCTTGCTCCACGCCGGCCGCTTCGACGTATCGAACATGATGCCCGGCGACGTGCGCAAGGTGGCCTTCTGGTTCGACGTGCAGCAGCAGCTCACCGAGCCCGAGGTAACCTTCTCGCTGTCGGTCGCCGACAGCGATCTGCGCGAGGTCGCGAGCGAGAAGGTCAAGGTCCCGATCGAGCCCGCGCTCACCGTGCAGCGCGGCAGCGGCGCGGTGAAGGTCGGAGCTCAGGGCGCGACGCTCCTCGGATCGCCGAGCCCGGGCGCACGCGGCTTCGGTCGCCTCGCGGCGGGCGCCACGGCGTCGCTGCTCGGCACCGTGGGCGACCTCGACAAGATCGATCTCGGGCAGGGTCGCTTCGCCTTCGTCGCCGCGAAGGACGTGACCGCGGGCGGCTCCGCGGGCGCGCCGCCCGCGTTCGACGACGTGTACTTGCACGCGCCGCCGACGCTCGACGTGAAGGCCGCCGCGATGGCCACCAAGGGCGACAAGGTGAAGATCACCGGCGACGCCAGCGACACCGAGAAGCTGCTCGACATCTACGTCTTCGTCGGCTCGCGCAAGCTCTACTACAAGTCGAACCGTGACGGCGCCGACCCCAAGAAGGCCTCGTTCGAGTTCGACGCGCCCCTGCGCCCCGGCGTGAATCTGATCACGGTCGTCGCGCGCGAGAACACCGACACCACCTCGCGTCGCACCATCGTCGTCCGCAAAGACGCGGCCGACGGCGCGATCTTGAAGACGCCGAAGAGCGACGATCCGATCAACGACGGCGCGCCCGACGACGGCGACGACTGAGCTCGCGCGACGCCCTCCCCGACGAGCGTGACTCGTCGGGGCCGAGGGCGACTCGGTTGCATCTCCGAGAACGTGGTACGGTGGCCGACGTGGGTCTTCTCTCCTGGCTCGGGCTACGACAAGGGGACGGCTACCCCAACGTCGATTCGCTGCTGAAAGAGCTGCGAAAAGCGCTCCCGGACGACGAGAGCGTGGTCCTCCGCTACATCGCCATCGTGATCATCCTGCTCGGCAAGGTGGCCTGGGCCGACGGTCGCTTCAACGAGGGCGAAGAAGACACCCTGCGCTCGCTCCTCACCCACATCGATCGCATCGCGCCGAGCGGCGTCGAGGCGGTCTGCGCCACGCTCCGCGGCCAGGTGCCGCGCGTCTCCGACAGCGAGCTCTCGCTCTGCTACCGCGAGCTCAAGGCCCTCTGCGATTTGAAAGAGCGACGCGAGGTGATCCGCCTCCTCACGCGCCTCGCCGCCGCCGACGGCGAGACCAGCGAGGCCGAGCACGCCGCCCTCGAGACCATCGCGGCCGAGCTCGGCATCTCCGGCGAGCTCGAGTCGGTCGAGGAAGAGGTCGCGCGAGAGAGCGAGAACGACCCGCACGCCAGCGGCTGATCGCGCCGCTCGTCGACCGGATCGTCCGGGAAACGAAGCCTCGATCGACGCTGGGCTCAGGCCGCGGGCGGCTCTTCCAGATCGGCCGGGGGCGCCTCGCCCTCGCCCTCGACCTGCCGCGCGCGCCGCTGCTTCATCGCCGACAGCGCCACGAACAGCACGAAGGTGATGGCCCCGAGGCCCGCCGTGAGCACGCCGAAGTCGAACACGTAGTGCGCGTCGCGCGCGCCGCCGGTGCCCATCAGGAAGATGCCGAGCAGCGTGATCCCCGCGCCGACGACCGGATCCGGCCCCTCGGCCGCGGACTCGTCACCTGCGTACGTCGGCTCGCCGCCGACACCCTGATCCCCGATTGAAGGCGCCACGCCGTGAGAGTAGCAAACTCGCGCCGCGCCCGGAAGCGGGCCCGCACACGGAAGGACGCAAACCTCATGGCCAACGACGGAAACACCGACACCCGCGGCTTCGGAGGCCTCCCCGTCGTCACGTTCGAGAGCCGCCGAAGCACGGAAATGGCTTCGCTGATCGAGCGCCACGGCGGCGCGCCGATCGCCGCGCCCGCGCTGCGCGAGCTCAAGATCGACGACAACCCTCCCGCCCGCGCCTTCGCCCGCGCGCTCGCTGCGAACAAGTGGGACGTGGTGATCCTCCTGACCGGCGTCGGGACGCGCGCCCTCCTCGACGAGATCGCGCCCGAGCTCGATCGCCCCGCCTTCGCCGCTGCGCTCGGTCGCGCCACCACGGTGGTCCGCGGCCCCAAGCCCGCGCAGGTCCTCCGCGAGCTCGGCGTCGCCGGCTTCGTCACCGTCCCCGAGCCCAACACCTGGCGCGAGATCGTCACCACGCTCGAAGCGCGCGGGCCCCTCGCCGGGCTCCGCGTCGCGGTGCAAGAGCACGGCGCCCCGAGCCTCGAGCTCTACCAGGCGCTCCGCGACCAGGGCGCGCACGTCACCGCCGTCGCCGTCTACAAGTGGGCCCTCCCCGAAGACACCGCGCCGCTCCGCCGCGCGCTCCACGCCCTCGCCGAGGGCCGCGTCCGCGTCGCCCTCTTCACCAGCCGCTCGCAGGTCGAGCACGCCTTCGCCGTCGCCGCCGAAGAGCAGATCGAAGGCGCCGTCAAGGCCGCTCTCCGCCGCGGCGTCATCGCCTCGATTGGCCCCGTCTGCACCGAGGCCCTCCTCGCCGAGGGCCTCACTCCGGATCTCGAGCCCACCCATTCGAAGATGGGTCACCTCGTCAAGGAGTCCGCCGCAAAGGCCTCTTCCATCCTGGAGGCCAAAGATAGCTCGTCAGCGTCAGCGTGAACGTCCACGTCCACGTCCACGTCCACGTAGACGTAGACGTAGACGTGGACGCTGACGCTGACGCTGACGGCTCTCAACCACGCCCCAAACCAGCTATCCCCCGCGCGCCTCCCCCCGCAAACTGCCAATCAGTGCTTGTCGACCTGCGCCGTCGCGACGCTCTTCCCGTCGGCGTGGCCCAGCTCGATCACCTCGGCGCGATAAAGCACCTTGCCGTTGCCCGCGGTGATCTCCCCGCCGAGATCGCCCCAGGCGAAGCCCTCGCTCTCCACCGTCTTCAGGGTCGCCGACTTCTTCCCCACGCGGACTCGATAGCTGGTCTTGCGCACCGGGAGCGGCGCGCCGCCGACGTCGAGCATCGCGTCCTCGGCGCCGAGCACCGCCTCGTTCTCGTCGGCCGCGAGCGACGTATCGGCCAGGAGCGCCTCGTAGGCCTCGATCCCCGCGGGCTTCTCGGCGCCGCCCTCGATCACGCTCACCGCGACCACGTCGTTCTTCACGGCCGAAGCCTCGTTGATCTTCACCCGGAGCTGGCGCTTCGACTCGCCCTCTTCGGCGGTGATATCCACGGTCAGCATCGCGCCGCGCCGCTCGATCACCCGCTCGGTCAGCGTCAAGGGCGCCTTCCGGAAGCTCCCCGTGAAGCGATAGACGATGAAGTCGCCGGCCTTGCGCGCGCCGGTGGTCTCGGCCTCGCTCGCCGTCGCGTCGGCCGCGAGCGCGGGGGCGGCCTTCGCCGTCGTCTCTTCTGCTGTGGCCGCAGCCGGCGTCTCCGTGGGCGCGGACGCCAGCGTCGCCGCCGCGGGGGCGAGGGTGGCGCGAGCGCAGCCGGTCGCGAGGAGGGAGGCCATGGCGAGGGTCAGCAGGGTTCGGTTCATGAATTCTCCGGTATCGCAATCGGATCTCGTGGGCCGAATTTGAGACATCGAATTTCGATTCCCGGTGGGGCCCCGCTGGATCCACTGGGTGGACCGTTGAAGATCCACCCCACCACATGGCTCCGCTATCCCACTTTCTGCGCACAGTCGTTTCCCCCATGCTAACGGCGAGATCGCGCAGCGCGGCGCGTGGCCCACGGCTTGCTGTAGCGGCGGGTAGCGTGCACCACCGTCTAGCCCCCCTCACTCGCTGGAGCCTCTGGCTCGTCGCTGCCGGCGCCTTCGGGCTCGGCGTCGCCATCGCGGCGGGCGCCTGCACCACGGCGCCGACCAACATCGACCTCGGCACCGGCGGCAGCGGCGGGGCCGGAGCCGGCGGCGGCGGCGGGACGGGCGGCGCCTCGCCCAACCACGGCAAAGAGCTCTTCGCCGCCCTCAAAGACGACTTCTACATGGCGTGCGGGAGCTGCCACGACGCCGGCGGCATCGCCGACACTCCCTTCCTGGCCGGCCCGGACATCTACGCCACCATCTCGAGCTGGCCTGGCCTCGTCGTCAAGGATCCCAAGCAGAGCAAGCTGCTCACCTACCCTGTCGCCGGCCCCCAGCACACCTACAAGAAGCTCGACTCGGCGCAGTACAAGGACACGCTCTATCCCGCGATCGAGGCCTGGCTCACCGAAGAAGCCAAGAACATCGTCACCACGATGGAGCCTGACGCCGGGAAATCGATCGCGCCGTTCGCGCCGATCATCGGGTTCAACGCGGTCTACCTCACGGCCCTCGGCGACGAGTTCACGGGGATGGCCCTCACCTTCAACGCCGTCCAGCTCGACAAGCACGTGATCGAGCTCGACGACCTCGAGGTCCACCCCACCGCCGCGCTCGGCGTCCACCTGGTTCACCCGCTCTTCAGCGTGTTTCCCGTGGGCAAGCAGAGCGATCCCGATCCGGTCGACTCTCTCTCCAACGTCGATGAGCAGTTCGACTCCGGCCAGGCGGGCCCGCTCGGACCGGGCACGCTGATCCTCACCAACTGGCAGGCCGGCGCCAAGCTCGGGGTCGCCTTCCAGAAGATCGAGCAATACACCACGATGATGGGCGACGCGGGCGACGACGGCGGCGCCACCATGGGCGGCTGCAAGGACGTCGCCTCGTTCAACGCCAACGCGGCGGGCCTGCTCAAGAGCAACTGCCTCAGCTGCCACGGCGGCAACAACCCCCAGGCCAAGGGCGCTGTCGACATGTCGCAGCTCGCCGCGGATCCGGCGGCCGCCTGCTCGCAGATCAAGAACCGAGTCAACCCCGCGAGCGCGGCTCAGAGCCAGCTCTTCATCACCACCGATCCGGGGGGCAACGCCGCGCACCCCTACAAGTTCGGCGGCGACAACGGGAAATTCGACGCCTTCAAGCAGAGCGTCTCCCAGTGGATTTCGGCGGAGAAGTGAGACCCTTCATGGAAACGAAAGGCAGACGCACGATGCGCTTTTACCCGATGCTCGCGACCGTCCTCGCGGCGGCGATACCGCTCCTCGCGGCGTGCACCAAGAGCGCCCCGAGCGATCTCAACGGAAATGGCAGCGGCAACGGCGGCTCCGGCGGCGGCGACACCTCGGGCGGCACCGTCGTCGTCGACGACGCTCCGGTGCTCGACAAGACGGGGATCTCGCTCCTCGACTCGCGCCCCAAGGACTACAACGAGGCGCTCCGCACCGCCTCGCTCAAGCTGGTCCGCGCGCTCCCGACGCTCCAGCAAATCAAGAGCGTCGCCGGCGCCAAGGATCAGAAGGCCGCCTACGAGACCGAGATCGACGCCATGCTCGCCGACACCCGCTTCAACGAGCGGATGATCAAGTGGTGGAAAGACGTGATGCGCATGGGCGGGGGGGCCAACGGAAAGGCCCCGAGCCGCGACACCGCGCCCACGTTCGCCGCGCGGATCATGGCCGAAGGCCGCCCCTTCACCGATCTGTTCACGGCCTCCAAGAACAACTGCCCCACCTACGACACCATGGCGCACGCCTTCGTCGACGGCGATTGCCAGAGCGGCGCTCCGGCCGAGTCGGGCGTCCTCACCGATCCCGGGGTGATGTACCAGTTCTACGGCAGCATGGCTTTCCGCCGCGTCCGCTGGGTCCAGGAGATATTCGTCTGCACCAAGTTCCCGGCCGAATACTCGGGGACGCCCATCCACAAGGGCAGCGCCGACTACACCTCTCCCTGGCCCTTCGAGTCGGTGGCCACCGCGCCGATCGATTTCCAGGACACCAAGAGCGTGATCTGCGCCAACTGCCACACGACGATCAACCACATGGCGCCGCTGTTCGGGAATTTCGACGCCAACGGCGCCTACCAGAACAAGATCGCGGTCATGACCCCGACCGCGCCCGACGCCACCCCGACCGAGATGTCGCACTGGCTCAAGCCCGGCGAGACGACGAGCTGGCGGATGAAGACCCCGGTGTCCGATCTCCCCTCGCTCGGCCTCGCGATCGCGAAAGACCACGACGTCGGCGAGTGCGCCGTGTCCCGCCTCTGGAACTTCACCATGTCGAAGGAAGACATCGTGAGCGATCTGGCCACCGTGCCCGCCGCGGTGCTCAAGCCCTACCTCGCCGAGTTCGACGGCAACGGGCAGAACCTCAAGAAGACGCTCCGAGCCATGCTCACGAGCGACGATTTCACCCACTACTAGCCGCGAATCGGAGATTAGCGATGAAACGAACCATCCTTTCCTCTCTCGCGGTCGTCGCCCTCCTCGGGACGGTGAGCTGCGTGGCACAGGCCCCGAGCGATCTCTCGCCCGACACGATCCACAAGACCTTCCAGGAAGATCCGACCAAGGATCCCGTGCAGACGCCGGGCGCCTACGCCGGCGGCGAGACCAACACCTTCAGCCACGTCGCCGATCTCGGCAACGGCATCGCGCGCGATCCCTTCGATATCCTCGCCCAGCGGCAGGAAGAGGGCCCGCCCGAGGTTCGCACCCGACTCCACTCGTGCCAGAAGATCCAGTACGGCACGCTCCGTAACATCCTCATCGGCTTCGGCGTCGACATGGAGAAGACCAGCACGCCGCCCTCGGCCGGCGAGCTCTGGAAGGGCGCCGCGGGCGCGCTCGGCGCGGCCAACTACGACGCTCGCGTGGGCGAGACCATCCTCTGGAGCTCGGCCGGCGCGGCCAAGCTCTTCGACATCTTCGTGCAGGCTGCGCCGGAGATCATCGCCGCCCTGCCGAACGTCGATCAGTGCAAGGTCGATGGCACGGGCCCTGCAATGTTCGACGACAAGAACCAGTGCAACCCCGACGCCGTCACCTGCCTCATTGGCCGGCCGGCGACCCCCGAGCACCTCGCCATCTGCAACAGCATGGTCAAGGCCTCCTCGGACGTCGAGACGGGGAAGAAGATCGCGGTCGCGACGATGCTCAGCGCGGCCCACTCCTGCGAGTAGACGGAGAACTCCCATGGTGAACGATCGCCTCAAGAACCTCGACGGCAACGCGCGCCGTAACTTCCTCCGCTTCACCGCCGCGGCGGGCGCGGTGCTCGCGCTCGATCGCGCCAAGGTGCTCGACGTCGTCGCCGACTCCGGTGGATCGGCGATGGCGGACGAGGCCTCGTGCTCGGCCACCTGCCGATCGGTGAGCATCGTCGCCGGCGATGGTGGCTTTGCCTGGTTCCAGCTCCTCTGGCCCCACACCGAGATCGCCACCTCGACCGACGGTGGATTCGCCTTCCACGCCCAGGGCAAGCAGATCAAGGCCACCGACACCGACAAGCCCTTTTACTACGCGCCGGAGTCGCCGTGGCAGGGTCTCGACAAGGGCAAGCGGATCTCGGCCTACATGGCGGGGACCAACCAGACGCACACCCCCACGCCGATGTCCGCCGCCACGCTCGGGGCCGGGCAAAGCATGCTCGCCGCCATCGCGTCAATCCAGCGCGCGACTCCCTCGCTCCTCCCGGTCATCGCCATCGATCCGGTGAACTTCGGCAGCGCGCCCGGGGCGCCCGACATCGCCAAGGTGGGCAACGCCGACGGCCTGGTGCAGCTCTTCAACAGCGCCGCTTCGCAGGCCATCCTCTCGGCCCCCAAAGACGCTGCGCTCTTCGAGGCCTATTACAAGGCCTTCCTCGGCCTCAACAAGGCCGCTGGCCGCTCCACCTGGGCTCGCCCGCTCCGCACCGGCAAGGCCGCCTCGAACTTCCTCGGCAAGAACCTCGCGGCGCAGCTCCTGCCCTCCGCCCAGGACCTCACCGACTACGGTATCGACGGCGGCACCCCCAACAAGCTGAGCGAGATTGGCCGCGCCCTGATCACCACCGCCAAGGCCTTCCGCATGGGCCTCACCCAGAGCGTGATTTTCCCCGCGATGCGCGACGATCCGCACGGCGCCTTCGGCGACATGAACAACCTCCAGAACACCGTCGGCACCCTCGGCAAGATGCTCGACGCCTTCCTCACCGATCTCGGCGGCCAGCAAGATCCGGTGTGCACCTCGCGCTCGCTCGCCGACACCGTGGTGATGACGGTCCACGGCGACACCCCGAAGGACCCGCGGAACCGCAACGGCTGGCCCGATGGAACCCCGTCGAACTCCAACTGGCTTTACGTCATGGGGAATGGCTACCTGAAGACGGGCTGGCACGGCGGCGTGCGCGCCGACGGCAGCGTCGATGGCTTCGATCCCAGCACCGGCAAGGACGTGCCCGGCCAGTCGAGCGACAGCACCAGCGCGGCGGCCGGCGCCGCGGCGGCCTTCGCCGTCGCCAAGGGCGATATGAAGCGCGTGCGCGACTTCTACACCGGCCCTTCGATCGACGGGATCGTCAACGTCAATCCCCTGTGACGGCGCGACCGGGTTACCAGAGACGACAACTCTCCTGGTAACCCGCGCCCTCGCGGCGTAAAATCCCCTTCAATTACAGCCTATTCGTGGGTGGCCCCCGGCTTGCTCAGGGCGCCCGCATGAACATTCTTCGTCTCCTCGGCGCTGCCTCTTCCGCGATCGCGCTGCTCTCGGCCTGCACCACCTCGACTCCCGCCGAGACGAGCGGCCCTGGCGGCGCCGGCGGCACCAGCGCCAGCAGCTCCGCGACGTCGAGCGGCACCGGCGGCTCGGGTGGCGCCGAGAGCACCAGCGCCGCGTGGTCGGCCGCGGCCGGTCGGTCCTTTGGAAAGGTCGCCCTCGCCGCCGCTGGAAGCGAGGGCGCGGTCGCCTATGTGGAGTCCGGCGCGCCGGATAGCAACGGTGTCTTCGACTCGATCATCAAGCTCCAGCGACTCGATGCCTCGGGGGCCGTGCGCGGCGCGGCCGTCGATCTCGGTCAGGTGACCTCGAGCGCGGATCCGAGCGTGACGCTGGCCTCCGATGGGTCTCGCTACCTCGCGTGCTGGGACGACGCGAAGGCCGGCAAGATCGCCTGTGCGCTCGCCCCTGCCGCCAACGGAGCCTCGGTCCCGGCTCTCGCGTTGCCGGGACTCTGGCCCTCCCTGGTGTACAGCGCGGGGGCGTGGACGATGGCCTATGGCTCCCCCGGACACGCGGCGATTGCTCACGTCAGCGACGATGGCCAGGCCCTCGGGACTCCCACGCTGTTCAGCGTCACTGCCAGTCTGCCGCCCAGGACCCTGGTCGCCGTCACTGCCGGCGGCTTCGTCCTGGTGAGCGCGCCCGACTTCGACACCGGGACCACCACCCTCGTTCACCTCCTCGACGGCGCCTTCGAGCCTCTCGGCGCGCCGATCGACCTCGGCATGAAGCGCTGGCTCCGCGACGCCGTGGCCCTCGCGGTCAACGGCCCGAAGATCGCGGTGAGCATCCCGGAGCCGTACGGGAGCCACCTGTTCGTCCTGGAGGGCGGCGCGATCGCCTCCATGCACTCCATCAACTTCGCGAGCAAGGGAGGTCCCGAGGTGGCCCTCACCGCCGACGGAACGTCGTTTGGAGAGCTCGAGCAAGCCGACGGCCCGGGCCCCCTCAACTACGTCACGCTCGCGGGAGATGCCCTGATCGCGACGCCGCAAGCACCCGAGTCGGACCTCCCTCTGATGTTCAGCTACAGCACCATCGACCTCACCCGGATCGGCGATCACCTGCTCTTCGCCGCCACGGTGGGGCAGCTCCGCGACGGGCTCATCGTCGCTCGCGTTCATCGACCGTAGGCAACCTCCGCCGCTCGCCGATCCGGCTCCTGACGGCCTCGACGAAGGCCTCGAAGCTCCCCAGCACCGGGATCCCCGCGCGCTGACAGACAATCTCCACGTTGCCTTTGCGATAGAACCCCTCGGGGCAGCCCACGATCACCTTGCCTGTCGCCGCGGTGAGGCCCAGCTCCAGCAGGGTCACCGGCGCGCGCGTCGCGGGATCGAGCC
>JBDTXR010000285.1:0-11605 GCA_040006075.1 Byssovorax sp.
GATCCGTTCGGGATCGCCGTCACCGCCGCGCACCGGATCCTGGTGACCTCGGCCTTCGGCCACGCGGTCACGGCCCTCGACGACGAATCGTTTGAGGTGCAATGGTCGGTCGACGTCGGGCGCGAGCCGCGGGGGATCGTGGTCGCGGCCGACGGCGCGCGGGCCTTCGTCACCCACCTCGTCGGCGACGCGATCACCGTCCTCGATCTCGACGGCCCCGCGCCCACGCCGCGGCGATCGCGCGTGCTCGGCGGGCTCTACCGCAACCGCGTCGACAACGCGCTCGGCGCCGGGACGCTCCACCCGCAGGCCGCGCTGGCCTACGCTGCGGTGATCTCCGACTCGGGCGCGCGCCTGTTCGTGCCCCACGTCATCGAGCAGAACGGCTCCTCGACCACGCGATCGATCCCCGGCGCCTACGGTGGCGTCCCGGTCGACGAGGAGACCTCGTTCGCCTCGGTCGCGGTGGTGAAGACCAGGGACGAGCGCGCGCTCGGCGACGTGAGCGGCGCCGCCGCTCCGGCCAGCGTGCTCGACAAGTCGGCGTTCATCGCCACCGATCCGCAGGTCGATTTCGTGGTCGCTCCCGCGGCGGCTCCGTCGCGGCAAGCGCGCGCGGCGGCGATCCTGGGCGATCGGCTCCTGGTCGCGTCGCAGGGCACCAACCGGCTCTACGCGCTCGACGCGCGCGCGCTCGATCCCGCGATGCATGTCGAGCGCAGCTACGCGGTCGGCGAGGGGCCGAAGGGCGTCGACGTCGAGCCGGCCTCGCGCGTCGCGGTGGTGTGGAGCCAGCTCTCGCACGACTTCGCGATCGTCGCGCTCGACTCGGGCGCCGTCGAGCGCGTCGTCGCCGCGGGCGATCCGCTCGCGCCCGAGGTCGCCGCGGGGCGTCGCCTCTTCTTCTCCGAGCTCGATCGCCGGATCTCGCGCGACGGTCGCTCGTGCGGCGGCTGTCACCCCGACGGCCGCGACGACGGCGTGGTCTGGAAGCTCGGCGCCGGGCCGCGGCAGACGCCGACGCTGGTGGGCCGCCTCGATCGCGGGCCGTACGGCTGGCTCGGCAAGCACCCGCAGCTCGAGGGCAACATGGCCGAGACCATCGGCCGCCTCGGCGGAACCGGGCTCCCCGACGCCGATCTCCGCCGCCTCGCCGCCTTCCTCCGCAAGGGACTGGTCCGTCCAGATCGACGGGAAAGCACCGGATCGAAGGATCCACTCGCGGCCCGCGGTCGGGCCCTGTTCACCTCGGAGAGCGTCGGCTGCTCGGGCTGCCACAAGCTCGACACCGAGGCCAGCGATCGCGCCCTGCACGTGGTCGGATCGCGCGGCGTCAACGACACCACCGACGGCTTCCGCACCCCGCCGCTGCTCTTCGTCGGATCGACGGCGCCGTACTTTCACGACGGCCGGTACGCCACGCTGGAGCAGCTCCTGACGGACAACCTCGATCGCATGGGGCAGACGACCAGCCTCTCCCCCGACGATCTGAAGGCGCTCGCCGCCTTCCTGAGGACCCTGTGACCCCCTCGCGCCTGGCGATCGGCGCGGCCGCCGCGCTGTTCTCGGCGCTGCTCTCCATCGATCCGTCGGTCGCCGCGGGCGACGCGGCGCCGCCTTTCGCGATCGACGCTCCCGTGGCCGAGCCCGCCGCCGCCGAGGCGGTGATCGCCGCCGCGCCGGCGATCGTGCCGAGCGACGTGACGCTCGAAATCACCTCGGAAGGCAGCCGATCGCAGCGCGTCGTGGTCCATCGGCCCGGCTACCTGGTCGCGCTCCTGCACGGCGCCGCGCGGAGCGCGGGCAAGGACTGGGCGGCGCTGCGCGTGCAGATCGCCGAGCCCTCCGGGAAGCACCGCGACGCGCGCCCGGGCGTGGAGATCGATCGCCTGGTCTGGGAGTCGACGCGCCTCGGTACCTTCGTCACCGAGCGCGGCCTGGTCTCGCTCTCGCACGATGGATCGAGCCTCGCGGGCCAGCTCGCGCTCGCCGCGCCGCCCGAGCCCGCCGGCGAGGCGAAGACCGCGCACGCGATCTGCGTCGCCCACCGCGACGGCGCCGGCGGCTTCACCGCGCTCTGCCGCGTCGATCACGCCGCGCGTCGGATCACCGCGGCCAACGTCACCGGCCTCCGGGTGATCGAGGGCGCCGTCGTCGCCGCCGAGCCGCGCCTCGATCCCCTGGTTCGCCTCGATCTCCCGCTCGCGCCCGGCTCGGCGGAGGCGCGGATCGTCGGCTTCACGCTCGGCCGCGTCGGCCACGCGCTCCGCGTCGAGGCGAGCTGGGCGCCGGGCGAGGCGCCCGCGCTCTTCTTCGCCGAGACCGAGCGCGTGCAGCCCCAGGCCCCCTGATTGTTTGACCTCAAACGAAATACCCGCGCGGAGCCCACCATGAAGATCTCGCCCCTCGCCTCGAACGAACCGGTCGCGCTCGATGCCGCGCTCCGCTGGCGGGACGACGTCCTCGCCGTCCGCCACCTCGCCGATCGCGGGGTGATCACCGCGGGCGAGGGGCCGAACGCGCTCGGGCCGATCCCGGGCGCGGGCTTCGCGTTCGCGCGCCTCGACGGCGGCGTGGCCACGATCTCCATCCCGCCCGAGACCATCGCCACGCTGCGCCGCGCCGACGCGAGCGCCGGCGTGGAGATCATCCACGGGCCGGCCGCGACGCGGCTCCGGCGCGGCGACACGATCGAGCTGCCGATCGGGGCGCTCACGCTCTCGGCCGCGGCCGTCGCCCCGATCTCGCTCGCGCTCGACGCGCCCCGCGGCCCGCGGGCGCGCGGCGCGCTCTTCCACGTCGGCCTCGCGGCGGCCGCGCACCTCGCGGTGCTCGGCCTCTCGCTCCAAGCGGCGCTGGCCTCGGTGCCCGAGGACGCCGAGCTCGCGCAGACGGCGACGGCGCGCGATCTCCTGATCAGCGCCGAGCAGGCCGATCGCGCGCGCGACCCGCTGACCGAGATGAGCGGCAACGGCGAAACCCTGGGCAGCGCCACCCCGCGCGCGGGCGACGGGCGCGCCGGCGGCGGCCAGAAGGCGGCGGGCGTCGAGGGCAAGATGGGTGATCGCGACGTCACCTCGGCCAAGCGCGGCCACTACGCCGTCCCCGAGCGGATCAAGAACGATCTCTCGCCCTCGCTCGCCCGTGAAGAGGCCTTGAGCGACGCGGCGAAGTTCGGGATGATTGGCCTGCTCGGCCAGGGCCCCGCGTCGCCCACTGCCGCCTGGAGCGCCGATTTCGAGGCCCACGGGCGCGACTCCCTGGCTGCTCGCGGCAACCTGTGGGGTGACGATATCGCCTCTTCTCAAGGCATCTACGGGCTCGGGCTCACCGGTATCGGCGAGGGCGGCGGCGGCCGCGGAGAAGGGATTGGCCTGGGCAAGATTGGCACCTTCGGTCACACCGACGGTCCCCCGGGCGGAGGCACCGGCGGCGACGGAGCGCGCTTCGGAGGCCGCGGCGGGAGCTGGGGTGACCGCAGCGGGGACGTGGGCATCGGCATCGGCACCGGCCGACTCGGCGGCTCGCACCGCACCAGGCCTCCGGTGGTCCGGTGCGGCTGGTACTCCGACGTCAGCGGTCGCCTCCCGCCCGAGGCCGTCCAGCGCGTCGTCCGGCAGAGCTTTGGCCGCTTTCGCGCCTGCTACCAGAACGCGCTCGACCACAACCCCACGCTCTCCGGGCGCGTCTCCACCCGCTTCGTGATCGGCCGCGACGGCGCGGTCTCCTCGGTCGAGAACGGCGGATCCGATCTCCCCGATCCCGGCGTGGTCCAGTGCGTCGTGCGCGCGTTCTATGGCCTCTCGTTCCCGCAGCCCGAGGGCGGCGTGGTGTTCGTCACCTACCCGATCGTGTTCTCGCCGATGCCCTGATCCGCAGCGCGGATCATCTCGCGCCGTCGCTCGCGTGGCCCCGGTCCGGCCGGCTCGCGCGGGCCACGGCGGCGGCGGCCTCGGCCCGCGCCACGGCCTCGGCGGCGACGAGCGCGGCCTCGCGCGCCACGTCCTCGGGATCGATCCGCGTGCCCTCGAGCTGGGCGTTGACCTCGCCGCCGACGAGCAGCGCGAGCGCCAGCAGCCAGAGCCAGAAGAGGAAGATCGCCACCGCCGCGAGCCGACCGTAGAGCGTCGTGTAGCGCGACAGGGTCGAGACGTAATACGAGAACACCGCCGAGGCGCCGGTCCAGAGCGCGACCGTCATCACGGCCCCGGGCAGCGCGCGGCGCTTCAGCGGCGTCGGCCCGCGGATCGCGATGCGGAAGAAGCTCACCAGGAGCCCGACGAGCAGGCCGAGCGGCACCAGGAACGCCACCGCGCGGGTCCCCCACGAGCCCGAGAGGCCGGCGATCCACACCGTCAACGCGACCACCACCACCAGCGCGGCCACGCCTGCGACGACGGATCCCATCGCGATGATCCGGCGCCACCACCACGGCCGCGGCCGGCTGTGGAACATGTTCTCGAACACGTACATCGCGGTCGAGAGGCCCGACGACGAGACCCAGATGAAGGCGATGATGCTCACCGGCGCGAGCGCGGCCATGTCCGCCGCGCCGATGCGATCGAACTCCTCGATCACCAGCTCGCGCACCGGGCCGGGCGCGGCGCGCACGATCGGGCCCATCACCAGCTCGCTCGCCTCGTGCAGGCGCGTGAGCAGCGCTCCGGCGATCGCCACGAGGGGGATCAAGCTCAGGAATGTATCGAAGGCGATGGCGCTGGCGGCGAGGGGGCCGTGGTGGATGTCGAGGTTCTTGACGAGCAGGACGAGGCCCCGCGCCGCGCGATGGCGAAGGAGTGCGGCCCAGAGCCCGGCGAGCGACATGGCGCGCACTGTAGCGCGTCGCCGGGCGCCGGTGCGCGACGCCGCCAAGGGAATTCCAGTCGCAACGGGGCCGCGTCGCTCTAGGATGCGGCGCCATGGACGCCGCTGAAATGCTCGCCAGGACGACCCTCTTCGACGACCTCTCGCCCGAAGACATCGCCGATCTCGCCGAGCACCTCAAACCACAACGCTTTTCTGCAGGAGCGATCATCTGCGAGAAGGGGGAGCTCGGGGACTCGATGTACCTCGTCGCCGACGGCACGGTGCGGATCTACCTGCCCGGCGACGGCCTCTCGCGCGTGCCGCTCAAGGAGGTCACCTTCGGCCAGTACTTCGGCGAGCTCTCGCTCTTCGACGACAAACCGCGGAGCGCGACGGCGCAGGCCTGCACCGACTGCGAGGTGCTGGCCCTCCAGCGCGCCGATCTCCACGAGCAGATCAAGCGGCGACCCGCGGTGGCGATCACCTTGCTCGCCGAGCTCTCACGCACCATGCGCGAGACCAACGCCCTCCTCTCGCAGCGCGCCGCCAAGGACGTGAACAAGGAGATCGACGAGAAGGCCACGCTGGCCGATCGCGTCGCCGATCGCGTCGCGTCGGTCGTGGGCTCGTGGGCCTTCATCCTCTCGTTCCTCGCGGTGCTCTTCGGCTGGATCATCGCCAACGGCGTCGCGGTCTCGAAGATGATGTTCAGCAAGGATCCCTTCGATCCGTTCCCGTTCATCTTCTTCAACCTCCTGCTCTCGATCGTGGCGGCCTTTCAGGGGCCGGTGATCATGATGAGTCAGAACCGACAGAGCCTGAAAGACCGCGCTCAGGCCGAGACGGACTTCAAAGTGAATATCAAGAACGAGGTGGGGATCGAGACCCTCGTTCGGGGTCTGACCGAGGTGAAGGCCCACCTGGCGATGCTCGAAAAAGGTGTCAGCGCTGGACGCCCGGCCAAGGATATCGCGCGTACCGGGCCCGAAAACGGCGGGCCGTCGTAGAATCGGCCCGGGGTTCGTGGTAGTCGCAGGCACGTCTGCTCACTGGAGGTTGCCCATGCGTACAATCTGGCTTGCTCCGCTCGTCGTCCTCGGCCTCGTCGGCCTCTCCGTCGCTGCGTGCAGCGCCACCCCGGGATCGAGCCAGTTCAACACCGGCGGATCGGGGACCGGCGTCACCTCCGCCGACGGCAGCGGCGGTAGCGGCGTCGGCGGCACGAACTTCAGCGGCACCGGCGTGGGCGGCAGCGCGTCGACCGGCGGTGGGAGCGACTGCACCGAGGCCGCGAAGCTCATTTACGTGCTCTCGACCGACAACGATCTCTACAGCTTCAACCCCCTGGCCAAGGCCTTCAAGAAGATTGGCCCTCTCGGCTGCAACACCCCGATGCAGCCCAACTCCATGGCGGTCGATCGCGACGCCGTGGCCTACGTCAACTACGTGGAGTCCGATCCTGTCTTTGGCGGCGACACCGCCGGCGCCGTCTACAAGGTCAGCACCAGCGACGCGAGCTGCAAGCCCACGCCGATCCAGCTCGGCGACGGCTGGTTCCGCCTGGGAATGGGCTTCTCGTCCGACGCCGTGATGGGCACCGCCGAGAAGCTCTTCATCACCGGCACGGGCGCGACCATGGGCGGCTCCAGCCCCGGGCTCGGGCGCATCGATCTCGGCACCAACAGCGTGGTCCCGCTCGGTCAATTCACGGGCTCGCTCAGCGGCCAGAACGCCGAGCTCACCGGCACCGGCGACGCGCGACTCTTCGGCTTCTTCACCACCAGCCCGGTCGAGGTCGCCGAGATCGACAAAGGCGGCGCGCCCGGCATGCCCGGTAAAGCCGGCAGCATCATCATGACGACGAAGCTCCCGAAGGTGGAGACGCCCGCGGCCTGGGCCTTCTCGTTCTGGGGTGGGGATTTCTATCTCTACACGGCGCCGAGTCCGGCGACGGATCCGAACCGCACCACCAACGTGAGCCGGTATCGGCCGTCGGACGGGACGACGGATCCGGCCTACATGACCAACATCGGGTTCACCATCGTCGGAGCCGGGGTGTCGACCTGCGCCCCGGTGAAGCCGCCGCAGTGATGGGGTGAGCCCAACCGACGTCACCGCGAGTTGACGTAGTAGTCAAGGAGATCCGGCGCGACGGCGCCCACCCGCTGTCGTCGCGCTGAGCTTCCCTTGCAATAAATCCGGTCCCACGCTCGTAAGTCTTGACAGCGCGCTTATTCTTCGGCGAGCCTCCCCCTTCGCCCGCAGCTCGCGGGAGAACGAGGAGGGAACCTTGATAGAAGAGATCGACGCTACGCTCTACGCGCGTCCGCCGAAGGTCGATGTGGCTTCGGCGGTGACACTCGGCCGCTCGCTGCTCACCGCGATGCCCAAGCCTGCTCCGGAGCATGTGCGCTCTGCGGCAACCAGGCTTCGCAAAGACACCGTGGCACTCCAGGCTGCCTGGGGGAGCTTTGGTACGGCGACTCCGCCGCGCGATCGGCGCCAGGCCGACATCCGGATCGACAATGCGTGGGGCATCCTGCTCGATCGCCTCGTCTCCTACTCGCGTCTGCCGACTGACACGCATCCCCGCGCGGCTCGCGCCGGGGAGCTCGTGGAGATCATCTCTCCTGGAGATCGCGAGTGGCTCAAGCTGGCGTACGACGCCGAGTGGGCCCAGAGCGAGAAGCGCCTGGGCTGGATCACTGACCAGGGCCTGACCAAGGACATCAACGAGCTGGCTGGACCGGAGTTCCTCGTCGAGGTCCAGGCCGCGCATGTGGCCTATGGCGTCGCGCTGGCGGTGACCGTCGCGGCGCCCGTGGCGCTCGACGTCACCTTGGCCGAGCCGCTCCGCACGCTCTCGCGCTCCATCGGGCGTTACGGCCTCGCCCTCGTCACGATGGCGGGCGACGACGAGGCCTCGATCACCGTGGCGCGCAACGCGCTGCGTCCGATCGACGCGTACCGCGAGGGCCAGGCCCGGCGCGCTCGGGGCGGCGCAGCCGGCGCAGCCGAGCCGGATCCTGCCGCTGTAGCCGCGCCTGACGCCCCTGTCGGCCCCACCACGCCCATCCCCGAAGTAAAATAGCTCGAAATCCCCGGGGTTTGATGTCCCAGGACATCTCGGATCGATGCGCTGCATCGGTCCGAGACCTGGAAGGACATCCCCACCGATGCGATCCATCGAGCCGAGATGTCCCGGGACGTCTCGGCTCGATGTGCTGCACCGATCCGCGACGTGGAAGGACGTCTCCGACCGATGCGCCGCACCGGTCCGCGCGTGGAAGGACATCTCCGACCGATGTGCCGCATCGATCTGCGACGTGGAGCGACCTCCGCGACCGGATCGAGGCTTCGGCGCGTCGTCTTATCGGAAAGATCCGTGCCATGTCGCTTCACATGTCTAGTTGGGGCTGGCCGACGTGATTGAGTAAATGAGGGCCGGCGGCAGGTCCTCGAAAAAAGATCGTCGAGCCCGAACAAAATCAACACGACGTTGTGTACGGGCGGCCGGAGCGCACGACTCCCTGATCAAGGGGTGCGCTGCTCCCTCCCGCGCTCCAGCCCGAGGTCCCGCCATGAACCCAGCTCCCGCTTCTCCCGGCTCCGTCGAGCATTTCGCCGAGATCGTTGCCCAGCTCTCCGCCCCGTTCGCGGTGCGCGAGGCCGTCCTTCGCGCCGCCGGCCTCGACGATCGCGCCTGGATCCAGCGCGAAGACCTGTGGATCGCCCGCCTCGAAGCCGATCCGGCGCTCGTCGATCGCTATGTCGTCCACTACCGAGCCGTTGAGCAGGGCCGCGTGCCGGTGGACATCGCGCCGATCGCGCCCGTCAGCGTGATCGCACCCACGCCCACGCCTGCCCCCACGCCGGAGCCCGCCCCGAGCGCCTCGCAGCCCGAGCCCCCGCCGCTCGTCGCCGAGCCCATCGCCGCCTGGCGCATCGACGGCACGCTCGAACCCGACGCCGGGGCCGCTCTCCGCGCCTCGCTCCCGTTCTTGAAAAGCCGCCCCGCGGCGCACATCACCACGCCGAGCCCCGTCGCGCCGCCCGCCGATCCTCGCCGACCCGACGCAACACTGGAGCTTGGCGCATCGCTCCCGCTTCCGTCGCTGCGCATATCCCCCGAGATCGCGACGCCCGGCAAACGACTCCATCGCTTCGACTCGAAAACCGGCGCACCACTTCCGGTCCCGGTGTGGATCGACGATCCCACCGATCCGAAGAAACCCGCCTGATCTCGCCGGAAAGGACAATTCGATGCCTCTCAATGTCACGCTCGGTTTCCCAACGTCCGCGAGCGCGTCCGCCATCGTCGCGGCGGGCCTCAAGGTTCAACGCTACGAGCTGAACGAAGGCCTGAGTGAGCTGTTCGAGCTTACTCTGGAGGTTCTCTCGTCGGATCCCGCGATCGACGTGGCCGCCATCGTGGGCCAGCCGATCGTGGTCGACTTCGGGGACGAGCCGTTCTTGAAGGAGATCCAGGGCATCGTGCGCCGAGCGGTGCAACACACCTCGGTCACGGCCGGTGACTCCAGGTACGAATGGAAGGTGGTTCCAGCGCTGTGGCTCACCACGCGGCGTCGCGATCATCGCATCTTCCAGAATTCGAGCGTCGTCGCGATCGTGGCCGGCTTGCTCGCCGATCCTTCCTACCAGGCGCGCGTCGCGCCCCCGGCGATCAAGATCGCGACTCCGCCGCCGGCTCGCGAATACTGCGTGCAGTACGGCGAGACCGATCACGAGTTCATCTCGCGCATCCTGGCGGAGGAAGGGATCGCCAGCTTCTTCGACCACGCGAACGGGAGCACCTGGACGCTGACGGACGACACGTCGGCCACTACTCTCGATCTCACCGGGGCCGCGATCCCCTTCTCGGATCCCTCGAATCTGAACCCGGTCCTCGCCGGCAACCCCGGCGCGCCGCATATCTCCGCGGTCGAGATCGCTTCTTCGATCGAGACCTCGGCGCTGACGATCCGGGACTACGACTTCGAGAAGCCCCAGGCGCTCCTACAGGCAACATGCCACCTCGCGCCGGAAGACACGCTCTCCAGCGAAGCCAGCCTGGAAGCCTACACCTACGAGCTGGGCTGGTTCCGGCCGGAGACCCAGGGCGCCGACCAGGCGGTCCCGCGCCTGGAAGCGCTCCGATCGCGGGCGCGGACGATGACGTGTCAGGCGAGCTTCGCGCTCCCGCCGGGCACGGCGATGACGCTCACCGACCATCCGCGCGCCGACGCCAACATTCCTCTCCTCGTCGTCCGCGCTCGTACGACCATCGTCTTCGGAGGCACGGCACGGCACGAGATGGAGTGCCTGGAGCTCGACAGCGCCTTCCGGCCGGCTCGGCTGCCGAAGCGGCGGATCCATGGCACGCAAACCGCGATGGTGGTCGGCGCCGCGGGCGAGGAGATCGACGTCGACAGCTTCGGTCGAGTCCAGGTCGAGTTCCGGTGGGACCGTCGTGACCTGCACACCGGGAGCCTCTCGCGGCGGGTGCGCGTGGCTCAGGGCTGGGCCGGCGCCGGGTACGGTTTCGTGATGCTGCCGCGGATCAACGACGAGGTGGTCATCGCCTACGAGGACGGGGATCCAGATCACCCGATCATCGTGGGCCGGGTTCACAACGCCGTCGTGACCACGCCGCTGAACCTGCCCGAGCAGAAGACGCGCTCCACCTGGCGCTCGCGCAGCTCGCCGGGGGGCGCCGGCTTCAACGAGATCATGATGGAGGACGCCGCCGGAAACGAGAAGCTCTCGTTCCACGGGCACCGGGACTCGCAGTTCTTCACCGGCCGCAACTCCAGCACCGTCGTCGGACAGAGCCAGTCGGTGAGCGTGGGTGCTGGCCAATCGCTCAGCGTCGGCGGCGATCAATCCACGAAGGTCGCCGGCTTCGCAGATTTCCAGGTGACCGGCGCGCTCGCCCTGGAGGCCGACGCGCTGATTGCGACGATCGCGCATGACGTCCGGACGAGCTCCGACAACAACCTCATCCATGCCAACGTGCTCCACGAGGTGACCGCCGGGACCGTGCAGCTCGTCGGCGAGAAAGAAGTCTGGATGTACTGCGGCGGTGCCTCGATCGTGGTGGATCCCGGCTCGATCACCCTCAAGGTAGGAGGCTCCTCGATTCAGATCACGGAGGGCAGCATCGCGATCACCAGCGCCGGGGCCGTGAGCGTGAACGGCGCCGTCGTGAAGCTCAACTGCTGAATCGTCGAACCGCGAGGAGCTGACCATGCCCAAGCCTGCTGCACGCATGAACGATTTCCATATCTGCCCCGTGGGAAGCCACGCCGGAGGCCCGTTGACCCAACCGGGAGATCCAACGGTCTTGATCGGGAATGCCGCCGCTGCCCGCTACAGCGACATGGCGCAATGCACCGGGACGGCGGCGCCCGACGCGGTATCCATGGGATCGCCCACGGTCGTGATCGGGAAGCTCCTGGCGGGCCGCATGGGCGAGAGCACCGAGCACGGCGGCTCGGTCGTCGTCGGGTTCCCCACGGTGCTGATCGGCGACCCGCCGCCCGGCGTCACGGTGGTACGCCGGGGCAACATCCTGATCGTGACCAACCGAAACGCTCATACGATCATGATGGTCGGCGTCCAGGAGTTCAACGGCGACGGCGCCACGGAGGCGTATGTGAAGGGCGCGACCGCCAGCATCAACAAGACCTGGAGCGTCCGGACCGAGTTCGAGGGATCGCCGTATCAGGTGGACTGCATGATCACCGGTCGTGTCGCCGGCGAGCCGAGGAACCCGCTCGCGAATCAGATCCACGTCGTC
>JBDTXR010000286.1:0-11603 GCA_040006075.1 Byssovorax sp.
TCGTCGATCAGCTCCGCGAGCGCTGGGGCGCGCGGCCCTCGGTCGATCGCGCCGATCCCGATCTCACGCTCTTCGTTCACCTCGTGCGCGACGTGGCCACGGTGTACCTCGATCTCTCGGGCGAGTCGCTCCACCGCCGCGGCTACCGCGCGCAGGCCATGGAAGCACCGCTGAAGGAGAGCCTCGCGGCGGCGATCCTCCGGCTCGCGGGGTGGGATCGCGAGCGGCCGTTCCTGGATCCGATGTGCGGCTCGGGGACGATCGCCATCGAGGCGGCGCTCTGGGCGCGGCGGATCGCCCCGGGGCTCCTGCGCGAGCGCTTCGGCTTCGAGCGCTGGGCCTGCCACGACGAGGCGCAGCAGCGCGGGATGGCCGATCTGCGCGAGGCGGCCTTCGCGCGGATCCTCCCGGCGAAGACGCCGATCTTCGGCGGCGACATCGATCCCGCGGCCATCGCCGTGGCCACCGAGAACGCGCGCGTGGCCGGTGTGAAGGTGACGTTTCGTCACCAGAGCGTCTCCGCTATCGCGCCGCTGTCTCCGCCGGGTATGGTGGTGACCAACCCGCCGTACGGCGAGCGGCTGGCCGGATCCGACGAGCTCTACGCGGCGATGGCGAAGGCCCTGCTCGCCCTGGGCGGCCACCGGATTGCCATTCTCGCGGGGTCGCCCGCCATTGCGAGAGCATTCGCCCACGACGCCGCGCGATCGCTCGCCGTCTACAATGGTGACCTCGAGTGCCGGCTGCTGATCGTGGCCCCCGGATGATGCGTGAGGTGGTGACAGGCCGGGGTGACACGAATGTCGCTTGGCTCGTGATTGAATTCGTGTGCAATGGTGTGCTGGGACGAATGGGCTTCCCCGGCGCAGGATGGTTGAACGATGGCAGTCCGTATCCGGCAGGCGACCTCACCGACTGATCTCGACCAGCTCTTCCAGGTCCGCCACCGGGTCTTCGTCGAGGAGCAGCGCTACTTCGAGCCCGCGCTCGACGGCCGCTTGGTCGATCGGTTCGACGCGTTCCCGACCACCGCGAACATCGTGGCGTCGGCGAATGGCCGCGTCGTCGGCGGGGTGCGCATCGTCGAGCCGTCGCCGGTCGGCGCTCCGGCCGACGAGCTCTTCGATTTCCGACCGTACCTCCCCGACGCCAACGTCCGCATCGGCAGCGGCAGCATGCTGGTGGTCGAGGCCGAGTACCGCCGCATCCCCCGGGTCACCTTCGCGATGCTCGGGATGATGTACTACTGGGCGCTGGTGAAGGGGCTGACGCACATCACCGGCGTCGCCGCCCCGGAGGCCGAGAAGCTCTTCATCGGCAGCGGCTACGAGCCGGTGCAGCCGCGCTTCTTCCACGAGCCGACCAAGCTGTGGATGCTCCCGGTGGTGCTCGAGATTGGCCGCCTCCACGATCGCTTCGCCACCTTCGTCGATCGGCACGACATCCGGCATTTCCTCACCGGGTTCGAGCGCCAGTTCCACGCCGCGGGCGAGACGATCATCACCGCCGGCGAGCCCGGATCGGCCGCGTTCGTGATCGTCGAGGGCCGGGTCGGCGTGTCGGTCGGTCCCGGCCCGGTGACCAGCCCGTTCAACGTCGACGACCTGCCCCCGAGCAGCCGCGTCGGTGGCCCGGTGACGGTCCGCCCGCCGAGCAGCCGCAACGGCGACGAGGCCCCGCCCAGCATCGGGAGGCGGCGCCCGGTGACCCCGATCCCGGTGCGCGAAATGGGCCCCGGCGAGGTCTTCGGCGAGCTCTCGCTGATCACGGCAAAGCCCCGATCGGCGAACGTGATCGCCTTGACCGACGTGGATCTGATGGTCCTGGAGCGCGAGGCATTTCACAAGCAGATCACCGAGAACCCGCAGGTCGCGCTCAACCTGCTGGCGATGCTCGGGCAGCGGTTGATGACGGTGACCGATCGCCTTCAGGACCCGACGAACGACTACTGATTCGCCATCGTCGCTTCGACGGCCGCGATCGATTTCGGGGCCGCGCGCGTGAGCACCTCGGGGGCGCCTTCGGTGCAGAGCACGTCGTCTTCGATCCGGATCCCGCGCACGTCGGCGAAGCGGGCGAGCACCTCGCGATCGAGATCGGAGCCCACTGCGCCGGTGAGCGAGGCGTCGGCGAGGATGGCGGGGACCTGGTAGAAGCCCGGCTCGATGGTCACGGCCATGCCCGGCGCGAGGTCGAGATCGAGGCGCAAATAGCGGTCGCCGAAGCGCTCGGAGCGGACGCGGCCCGGGGCGTAGGCGGCGCGATCGCCGAGGTCCTCGAGATCGTGGACGTCGAGGCCGAGGAGGTGGCCGACGCCGTGGGGGAAGAAGATCGCCGCCGCGCCGCGCTCGTAGAGGCCGTCGACCTCGCCCTTGAAGATCCCCAGATCGCGCAGGCCCGCCACCAGGGTGCGGCCCGCGGTCTCGTGGACCTCGCGGTAGCGCGTGCCCTTGGTGACGCGGGCGATCGCCGCTTCCTGTGCGCCGAGGACCACCTCGTAGATCGCGCGCTGCGTGGGGGAGAACGCTCCGCTCACCGGCCAGACGCGGGTGATGTCGGCGGCCCAGCCCTCGGGCGTCTCGCCGCCGACGTCGGCGAGCAGGAGATCGCCCGCGGCGACGGCGTTGTCGTGGTGCGGGTTGTGGAGCACCTCGCCGTGCACCGTGACGATGGGCGAATAGGCGTCGTCGAGGTGATGGCGGCGCAGCTCGCCGATCATCGCCGCGGCGATCTCCCACTCGTGCTGCGCGCCGCGCGTGGCGCGCATGCCGACGACGTGGGCCTGGGCCGAGGCCTCCGCGGCGGCGCGGAGCTGGTCGATTGCCGCGGCGTCGTGGTGGAGGCGGAGGGCGATCATCGCCAGCGCGAGCGCGTGATCCGGGGTGCCGTCGGCGATCATGTTCCCGGTGCCCGGGAGGATGCGGCGGCCGAGCACGCTCGAGAGCCACGACGCGCTCGCGGCGTCCTCGGTCGGCAGCGTGGCGACCGTGCCGCCCGCGTCGCGGATCGCGTCTTGAAGCTCTTCGAGGGGGCGCACCGCGGCGAGCTCGTGCGTCGCTTTCAGGTCGGAAAACGAAGGCTGAACGCCGTGCCAGAGCGCGTCGTCGGACTCGGGCGCGGGGGCGAAGAGCTGGGCCTCGCCGCGGGCGAAGAGGAGCGCGGCGCCGGGGATCGCCGCGCCGAGCAGGTAGAGAAAATGGCTGGAGGCGCGGAAGCGATGGGTGTTGTTGCGGAAGTTCCGCGCCTGCGGCTGCCCGGCTGCCAGCAGCGCAGGGCCGGACAGGCGAGCGAGGAGGGCGCTGCGCCGGGCAGCGAACGCGGAGACCTTCGATCGCGGCAGGGCCATGGCGCGGAGTATACTCGCCTCGACTAGACTCGATCCCGGCCCGATTCGCGAGAGTTCTGGAGAGCGCGTGTTCCCTTCGTTTCCGGCACCGAGCGAGGCCGTCACCGACCTTCGCCTCGCCGTGAAGAGCGACGCCGACGGGTTCGCGCGCTACCTCGTCGAGCACCTCGCCGAGTCGGGGCGCGACGGATCCATCCACTTCGCCCCCTCCCGATCGCTCGCGCGGATCGACGTCCGCACCGCCGCCGAGGCCCGCTGGTCGCGACGCCTCGACGAGGCGCTCTGGGGGCGCACGTTCCTGCTCTTCGCGGGCGAGCGCGTCGTCGGGCACCTCGAGCTCCGCGGCGGCCGCATCCCCGCCGAGATGCACCGCGCGGCGCTGGGGATGGGCGTGCTCCGCCGCCACACCGGGCAGGGCCATGGCCGCCGCCTCATCGACGCCGCCGTCGCCTGGGCGCGCGACGAGGCCGGCCTCGCGTGGATCGATCTCGGGGTGTTCGCCACCAACGCGCGGGCGCGGGCGCTGTACGCGCGCATGGGGTTCGTGGAGCAGGGCCAGCGGCCCGACGCCTTCCGGATCGACGCCGGCGTCGCCGTCGACGACGTGCTCATGGCGCTCGATCTGCGCCGCTGAGCTCCTCGGCGGCTCGCGTTTCCGGTAGTATCGCGGCCATGATCGAGAGCCTCTCTCCGGCGCCCGGCGCGGTGTTCGCCGGGGTCTACCGCATCTTGAAGTCGCTGGGAGAGCAAGACGGCGTCGCCTCGTACCTCGCCGAGCAGCAGGGCGCGCCCACCCCGCGCACGCTGAAGATCCTCGCGCCCGAGCTCGCCCAGGATCCCGCGTTGCGCGCGCGCTTCGAGGCCGATCTGCGCGTCGGATCGCGCGTCGCCAGCCCCAGCATCGCGCCGATCCTCGACGCGGGGGTCGACCCGGCGAGCGGCCGGCCCTGGCTCGCGCGCGAGGCGCTCAAGGGCGAGAGCCTGGAAAGCTTCGCCGAGGGCCGCGGGGCGATCACCGTCGGCGAGATCGCCGATCTCTTCGAGCAGCTCTGCCACGGCGTCGGCGCGATCCACGCGGCGGGGCTCACGCACCAAGATCTGCGACCCGCGACCATCTTCCTCGAGACGCCGAAGACACCGGGCGTGGCCTGGCACGTGCGGGTGATCGATCTCGGCCTGGCGCCGTTCCTCGCGGCTGCGCGGCGCACGCCGGCCGTCGGCGAGCCGCTGTGGATGGCGCCCGAGCAGGCCGACGCGCGCCCGCCGATCCAGGCCGCCGCCGACGTGTGGTCGCTCGGCCTGATCGCCTTCTTTCTCCTGGTGGGGAAGCCGTTCTGGAAGGGCGCGTCCGCGGGATCGATGCTCCCCGCGGCGGTGCATCAAGAGGTGGTGTTCGATCCGATCGTGGCGGCGTCGACGCGCGCGGCCGAGCTCGGCGTGATGGGGCGGATCCCCTCCGGCTTCGATGCGTGGTTCGCCCGCTGCGTCGCGCGTTCGCCGGCCGAGCGCTTCCCCGACGCGCGCGCCGCGCTCGACGCGCTGCTCTCCACGTGGGGTGTCCGCGCGCGCGCGCCGCTGCCCAGCTTTGCCCTCGGCGAAGACGCGCCACGCGCCCCGCTCCCGAGCTTCTCGCTCGAAGACGCAGGCCACGCCGGGCCCTCGCGCGGCCCGCTCCCGAGCTTCCCGCTCGGCTTCGAAGGCGGCGGCTCGGGCTCGAACCCGCCGCCCGCTGGACCTTCGTTCGGGCCGCCGCCGATGGGGCCCGGCGCCGGCGCACCGCAAGGCTACGGCTACCCGCAGCAGGGCTACGGCGCGCCGCCGGTGCCCACCTGGGGCGTCGCGCCGACCCGGCCGGCGAGCAACCCGCTCCCGTGGATCCTGGCGATCGTCGGGCTCCTGGTCTTCCTGATCATCGGCGGCCTCGTCGGGGCCGCGGCCTTCGCGCGCTACCGTGCGCGGGCGATGGAGGCCGCGGTCGCGAGCGCCGCGGCCACCACCGAGGAAGGATCGATCGCGATCTCGTCGGCCGATCCCTCGTGGGGCGACCGCAACGCGCTGGTGACGATCATCGAGTTCGGCGACTTCGAGTGCCCGTACACCAGGAAGGTCGACGTCACCCTCGCCGCGCTGAAGACCCAGTACGGCCCCACCACGCTGCGGATCGTCTGGAAGAACAACCCGCTCGAGTCCCACAAGAACGCGCGGCCCGCCTCGATCGCGGCGATGGCGGCGTTCGATCTCGGCGGAAACGAAGCCTTCTGGCGCTTTCACGATCACGCCTTCGCCGCGCAGGACGCGCTCACCGACGAGAGCTTCGCGACCTGGGCGCTCGACTCCGGCGTCGACATGGTCAAGTGGCGCGCGGCGGTCGCCGCGAACGCGGGCGCGTTCAAGATCGACACCGACATGGCCATCGGAAAGGCCGCCGGCGTGAAGGGGACGCCGGCCTTCTTCATCAACGGCGTGCACCTCGGCGGGGCGCAGCCGATCACCAGGTTCACCGAGGTGATCGATCAGCAGCAGACCGCGGCGCGCGCGGCGATCGCCTCGGGCACGCTCCCCGAGGACGTGTACGCCAAGCTCTCGCTCGCGAACAAAGGGAAGAACGCGGCGGCGGGCGACGACGGCGTGGCCAAGGACGAGACCACCGTGTGGCGCGTGCCGATCGCCGGATCGCCTTCGCGCGGGCCCTCGAACGCCGCGGTGACCCTGGTCGAGCTCGGCGATTTCCAGTGCCCGTTCTGCATGCGCTCCGAGAAGGTGCTGACCGAGGTGCGCGAGCACTACGGGGCGCGGATCCGCTTCGTCTGGAAGAACAACCCCCTCGCGTTCCACGTCCACGCCGCGCCCGCGGCCGAGCTCTCGCTCGCGGCCTTCACCGAGCAAGGCGACGCCGGCTTCTGGCTGGTGCACGACGCCCTCTACGAGAGCCAGGCGCACCTGGAAGACAGCGATCTCCTCGCGCTCGGCAGGCGCCTCCGCGTCCGCGGCGGCCCCGCGGCCCTCGCCGGGAAGAAGTTCGAGGCCCAGATCAAGGCCGATCAGCGCCTGGCGACGAGCCTCGACGCCAAGGGCACGCCGACGTTCTTCGTCAACGGCCGCCTCCTCGTCGGCGCCCAGCCGTTCGAGAAATTCAAGACGATGATCGACGAGGAGATCCTCCACGCCGACACCCTGATCGCCGGCGGCGTCCACCAGGCCGACGTCTACGCCGAGATCCAGAAGAGCGCCGTGAGCGGGAAATGAAGGTGATCCAGCGCGTTCAGTCGTTCTTCGCGCCGGTGCAGATCCAGTCGTAGACCTTCTGGATCTCGGCGGCGGGCCGGGGCTTCCATTTCCCGTTGACGCCAAAGCCCTTCGGCATCCCCGAGCCGCTGCAGAGGTTGTGGCCGGTGAGCTTGTCGATCACGTAGCTGTGCTCGGGATCGCCCGGCGTGGCGCGCAGGCGGCCATCCATGCACTCGTTGGTCATCTGCCCGACGAGGTACGCGTAGCTCTTGGCCGGCGTCTGGAATCCAGCGGCGAGCGCGTGACAGGCGTCCCCACCGCTGCACCCGTTGAAGACCGGCGCGACGTCGGCCGCGAACTTCACCACGACCCCCGAGCAGACGAAGGGCCCGAGCGGCGGTGAGCCCCCGCTCCCACCCGCTCCGCCCGCGCCCGTCGTCGACGCGTCGCCACCCGCTCCGGTCGTCGCCGCCGTCGCCGTTCCGGTTCCCGTTGTTCCCGTCCCGGTCGCCGTCGCCCCGGATCCGCCGCCTCCAGTCGCCACGCTGCTCCCACAGCCAAGCACCAGCGCCGTCGCCAGCGAACCGACCGAGATCAGCCCAGAGAAGTAAGTTCGCATCCGAATGGAACTAGCAAACCCGCGCAGCGTCGTCGAGACGGCACATCCTGGACGCGTCGCCGCGGTGATGTAGCGTCTCGCGCGTGGTGATCTTCGACGAGCAAGGGTGGGCAGCCGGGATCGTGGCGCCGTTGCCCGTCGATGGATCGTGGACACTGCTCGCGCCGGAGGGCGAGTCCCGCGTCGACGCGGCGCGCTGGGCGCACCAGGCCGAGACCTTCTTCCGCGCCACGCTCCGCGTCGTCCAGGAGAAGCGGTATCCCTCGGGGACCTTGCCCATCGTCGACGCGGTGGAGATCGAGATTGCCCCGCGCGGCGTCGAGGCGTTGACTCGCGTGCTGGTGGTGACGATGCCTGTCGATCGTTTGCCGGCGGCGCAGCGGGCCGGCGAGGCCGGGGCGCGGGCGATCGGCGGAGCGGGGATGGATGTCCTGGTGGCCCGCGCCAAACGGATCTGGCAAATCGCGGGCAGCGTCGAGGAAGGTGGCAATCCGCTCGCGCCGCTGGCGCTGGCGGGGGTACTGGCCTCCTTGCTCCTCGCGCCGATCGTGCCGCCGGGGGCGGGGACCATCTTTGGTGTCAAAGGGGCGAGAGAGCGGCTGAGCGCGGCGGGGTGGAGGAGCTGAGCGCGAGATCCGGAGAGTGGCCTCGCGCTCGCCGTGGGCTCGGCTCGGGGAATTGCGGGCACGGTGCCCGGCACGTGCCGGGCACCGTGCCCGCAAAAGGGGCGAGTCGGGCTCCGAGGCGGCCCGGAAACTGCGCCAAGAACGCGATCAAGGCGCTGAATTCCGGTTGGCCCACGCTGTGCTGTGAAGGCCGGTGCGCGTCGGACCGGAACGGCGGGGCGTGCAGCGGGGGTGTGTGGGGGACAGATCGTTACGGGGGACGGTGATGCTCGCTTTGCCTCCCACGGGGCCCGGTCGGGAATTGCCAGCAACGACGCTGGAGCTGCGCGGGGTTCGCGCCACCCGTGCTTCGCTGGAGCTGCGGATCTTCTTCGATCAGGAGGGCGCCGGGCCGGCCACCCCGACCGAGGGCAACCCGCGCTATGCCGGATCGTTGTTCTTCTATGGCCATGGAGACGGCGCGCCTCTGGCTGCGCCGATGGTCCTCCGACTCGAGGTCACCGAGGCCCTCCAGGCGCGCGTCGCCGCGGGCGCGTCGGTCGCGGTGACCTGGGTCGCCGTCGACAACAAGGGCCGTGAGATCGCCGCTCCGGAGATCGCGTTCGACGCGATGGTCCTGCTCGCCTCGGATTGATTCACGCCGCCTCCGGGGGAGGTCGACGCGCAAGGAAGGTCGCTCATGAGCGCATTGTGGGACTCGATCAGGCCAGCTCCGGTCCAGCCGGCCGGGTGCGGCTGTGCGGCGTTGCCCGCTCGACCTTCCCCGCCGCCGCGGGCGCGGCTTCGACTGGCCATCTTGCCCGCCGTGGTGGTGGCGTTGCTGCCCAAGTGCCCTCTCTGCCTGGCCGCGTATCTCGGCGCGTTTGGCTGGATTGGCGCCGACTCGTGGATCGTCGCGGCCTGGGGGCCGCCGATCGCGGGAGCGTGCTTGTTGCTCGCGCTCGGGGCGCTGGGCTTTCGCGCCGATCGTCGGCGCGGCCACGGTCCTCTGCTGGTCGGCGTCGTCGCCGCAGCGGCGCTGTTCGCGGGGAAGTTCCTGCTGCCCTCGTGGCCGGCCCTCGTGCCCGTGGGCGCCGCGCTCCTGGTCTTTTCCTCGGCCTGGAACACCTGGCCGCGGCGGCGCTCTGCCGTCCCCACGCTCTGAATTGTCCCCTCCAAAGGAGATCGCTTCGATGACCAAGCTCGTGTTCAAGAACTCCCTCCCCACCGCGGCGCTGGCCCCCAAGGACGCGGCGCTGCTCTCCGCGCCAGCCATGCTCGCGAAATCGGCTCTTGGCCCGCTCCTGGAGAGCCATGCCATGAACCCCGCCATCGCCGACCTGCTCAAGCCCAAGGTCCTCAAGCACCGGAAGGACGTTTACGACCTCACCCCGGCCGAGGTCACGGCGCTGCGCCACGCGTTCGAGAAGGTGGCCCCCATCCCCGACGACCGTGGCTATCAGCACTGGGCCGGGATCCACGGCTCGCCGCCTCCGGGCTATTGCCAGCACGGGACTCCGCTCTTCGCGGTCTGGCACCGTCCCTACCTCTACCTGTTCGAGAAGGCGCTCCAGGATCAGGTCCCGGGCGTCATGCTCCCGTACTGGGACTGGGGTTCGACGCGAGCGCGCGCCGAGGGGATGCCCAGGATCTTCACCGACGCCACGTATGTCGACGGCGCCGGCGGCGTGAAGCCCAACCCGCTCCTGTCGTCGCTGATCAAGTTCACGGGCTCGACCATCCCGGAGACGTTCCGCGATCCCGGGCTCCCCGGAAACCTCGGCACCCTCGCCAAGCAGGTCCTCGGCGCCCAGAAGCAGAAGACGTACGAGCTCTACTCCCCCGCGCTGGAGAACCCGCACAACGGCCTTCATGGCTGGGTGAGCGGGACGATGGGGAGCGTCACCTATGCGGCCTTCGATCCGATCTTCTGGGCTCACCACGCCAACATCGATCGTCTGTTTGCCGCCTGGCAAGCCGCTCACCCCTCGGTCCGGCCGATCGACAGCATCTACAACGCGGCGCTGCCCCCCTTCTCGCTGACGGTCAAGCAGAGCTGGACCACCTCGATGCTCGGCTACGACTACGCCCCTCCGCACGGCGCGCTCATGCTCCACGAGGACTTCCCCGTGCCCGAGATGGCGCACGCTTTCCGGACGGTCGCCGGAGCGTCGAAGTTCAACACGCCGCTGCTCGACTTCAGCCTGAAAGAGGTGCTCGCGGATCCACCGCCGGTGATGCTGGAGTTTCAGGAGGTGACCCAGCCGAAGAAGTCCTTCGAGCTCCGGGTGTTCTTCAACCAGCCCGACGCCGACGCGACGACGCCGACCGAGGGCAACCCCCATTTCGGCGGCTCGCTCTTCTTCTTCGGTCACGGCGAGTGCGCCGGCGGCGCCGGTCACTGCGACGTCCCCACCGAGCCGCGCGCCGAGGACGATCTGCGGCTGCCCCACCACCTGACGCCAATGAACCTGCGCCTCGACGTGAGCGAGTCGCTTCATCAGCTCGCGAAGACGCTCTCTGCCGTGACGATGTCGCTGGTCGCCGTCGATAACCACGGTCAGCCCGTGCCGAACCCGGGCACGGACTTCGTGTCGCTCAACGTGGTGAGCTGAGCGGGGAGCGAGCGAAAACCGGGACCGAGGCCCTTGACCCGGAGCACCCATCGGCGAGACGCTGTGGTTGAACAAGGGCCGATCCACGCGACGAGGTGCACCGTGAATCCAGGATTCGCCGTTCGAGCAGCACTCGGCGCCGCCGTCGCCGGCGCGATGTTCTCCGGATGCGCGAAGGCCGCGGGGGGACCGGATCTGGGCGAAGGCACCGGCGGGATCGGCGGCGCGCCGCTCGGCTCCGGAGGTTCGTCGAGCGCGACCGTCACGGCCGCGGGCGCCGGCGGCTCTTCGAAATCATCGACGTCGAGCAGCGCCGCTGTCGGCGGGGCTTCGAGCTCGTCGACCGAGGCCTCGGTGTCCGCGTCGTCCACGAGCGCTGCTTCGTCCACGAGCGCTGCTTCGTCCACGAGCGCGGCGTCGTCCACGAGTGCGGCGTCGTCCAGCGCTGCTTCGTCCACCGCGGCGTCCTCCACGGCTGCTTCGTCCTCCGCCGCGTCGTCCTCGACCGGTGTCGTGGGGTGCGTCCACGACGAGTGCACTGTCGGTGCTCCGCTCAATGCGAATTGCAGCGCTTGCGCGCACACGATCTGTATTGTCGAGGGCGACAACAACCCGTGCTGCACGTCGGCGTGGAGTCAGTTCTGCATCTTCGAGGTCGACGCGTTTTGCGCCTTCAGTTGCAACTGATTCCGGTCTGCGGCGGCTGAGTCTCGCCGGGGGGCGAGCGGCGTTGTCCTGAGCCGTCGCCCCACCCTGGAGCAAGAAGGGCCAGAACCCAGCGCGTGACCGACGGCCATGTGCGAGCGACACAGAGGCCCACTCGCGCAGTCCCCGCCCGGCTCCGCTCTCGTTCTGTTTCCTGCGGTCTCCTGCCGTTTCCTTCCGTTTCCTTCCGTGTAGGGCGGGCCTCCGTGCCCGCCGCATGGATTCTCTGGAGCGAACAAAATGGTCAGGATCTGCTTCAGAACAAGGCGACGGTGACCTGCGTGGCTCTCGGTGGTCCATGCGGCGGGCACGGAGGCCCGCCCCACATGAGAAGAGTGGCACTCGATTGGGGGGAGCTGCCGCAGGTGGCCGGTCATCGTGGGACCCGTCGCGGCGCCGCGGGCGCGAGCCGGGCGAGGGTGGCCTTGAAGATGGCGCCCCCGGGGCGGGAGCCGGTGAGGTCGCGCGCGTTCGCGAGCCAGAGG
>JBDTXR010000287.1:0-11517 GCA_040006075.1 Byssovorax sp.
CTACGAAGCGCCGCCGGAGGAGACGAGTTCACCCCCGCGGAGCGGTTTGTTCAGCTCTCGCGACTGAAAAATGGGAAACGTCATGGGGACTTACGGATCGCATTCGAGCAATCGATGCTTCGCCGGAACTCGCGCTTCTTGAGACACCGACGTTTAAACGCACCTTCCGGGAAGGATTTCGTGAGATCGACATTCCGGGAGAGGCTCGGCTATGGATTGCTCGGCGCGCCGAAGTCAGCGCATCCGAGTCGACGAGCCTAAAATCGTGTAGCGCCATCTGGCGAGCATTTGAGAGCAAATCAGTTCACGCGGTCGTAGAGACCTGTCTCGGAGGCGCGCTGAACGGGCCGTCGCTGCGCGGGATTCTTGATCCACATGCTGTTCCATTTCTCGCTGCCTGCCGACATACAGACAATGGTCTCGACAAGCATGCCTTCTGGGAGCGAACTTGGGACCTCCAGCGCCGCGAAGACGCAGGTGAAAGGCTCGCCGAGATCCCCCTGCCCCCCAAATACGATCCGAAAGACTTCCGCGATCCGATCACTTACCGCCTCCGCGGCAAGCTCGACGTTCCCAAGGAGCGCTTCATCTCCTACCCCGGCTGCGAGAGCGACCAGGATCACGAGCCGGTCTACGGCTGGGCTGGCTGGAACCACCTTCAGCAGGCGCAAGCGCTCTCCGCGCTCTACCAGAATCGCAAGCAGGAGGAAGGGTGGGGCAAGGACCGGCTCACTCCGATGCTCGCGGGGTTGCTCGAGCTGATCCCCTGGATCAAGCAGTGGCACAACGAGCCCAGCGAGGAGTATGGCGGGCTCCGGCTCGGGGAGTTCTTCGATACCTTCCTCGACGGGGAGTGCCGCGGGCTCGGGCTCACCCGGGACGATCTCCGCGCCTGGCGGCCCGAGGCGAAGAAGCGGGGCAAAGGGGGCGCGGCGAAGCGCGCGAAGGCGGCTGCCGACGAGGGCGAGGACAGCGCAGGCGACGACTGAGGCGCTCGGCGCGGGGTGGAGCCGCGGACGACGTGCTCCGGTCATCGCACAGGCAACCTGGAAGAAGTACCAGGGTCCCGACGCAGCGCGCGGGCGCGCCGCTGAAGATCCGTGGACATGGTCCGCGGTCCAGGGTTGACAGGAGGGGGCTCTCTCGGCCATCGTGCCGTCCATGCGCGTGGGGGCAGATCGGTTGGGTCGGATCGCGCGGGGCGCGGCGAGGCGATTCGCTCCCCTCACCCTCCTCGCTCTCCTGCTGACAGGATGTTGCGAGAGCCGGCGCTTCGTACGGGTCGGCGGTTTCCAGACGCCTCCGCCGCCTGCCGGAACGGCCTTTGCTGTGCCCGAGGTCTTCGAGCCGGCCTGGGGGTTTGGCGTCACAGCGCAGCACCCGCTCCTCACGTTCCACCGCTATCAGGCGCCCAGCGCCCCCGACTGGTGCTGGGAGCCCAATCTGCTCCTCGAAGAGCTCGATCGGAGGGTCAAGACCGGCGGCGGCGATGTCGGCGGCGGCTGCACCTCGGAGCTCACCACGCTGTCCCAGGGTGGACGCGTGCTCACCCTCTCGTGTCCGCTCGCGCTGCCCACGCCGAACGGGTGCGAAGACGTCTATGTGGGCACGATGTGGGGGAATCGGTTCAACGACGCGCCTGCGGACTACGATCTCTACGGCATCGGGTGGGTCCGCCGCTCCTGCTCCGTGAGCGTGGGAGACTTCGCTCCCAGCCTCAAAGTCCGGAACGCGGCTCTCCGGTCGTCCAAGGCGTTCACCGATTTTCTGAACGAGTGTCGTCACTGAGGGGGAGGCCGTCATGGCATTGTCCAGGATCAAGAAGATTGCCGTGGCCGCGTTGGGCGGCGTGCTCCTCGTCGCCGTCGGCGGCTGGGCCATGCTGCCCAAGCAGCCGAAGTCCATCGCCGACGCCCTGGACTTCCACCGCGCCGAGCTGGGCGACGCCTACTGTGTCCTCCTCCCGCTCTCCACCGAAACGCGGCTCGGCCACCGGGCCCTGAACGAGCGGACTCCCGGGAAGAAAGAGTGTCGGCTCGACATCGAGCCCAACCCCTGCTTCTTCACCCCGCCCGCCACCTCGAACCCGTCGATCCCGGAGATGACGGTCCAGTACGAGAGCAGTCAGCTCTTCACGGCCGAGCTCAGCAGCCTCGTTCACGGCGGCGCCGCGGCGAGCGGAAAGGCCAGGCTCGAGCTGCGCGATCTCAGCCTCGCGCACGCCATCGGCGTCATCGACCCCAACGGGATCTGCAAGAAGCCCGGCGTTTACTCGATCGTCACCGGGGTAGTCGTCGCTGGCACCGCCGACCTCACCTCCGATAACACCATGTCGGCCAACGCCGCGAGCTCGGTGGCCACTCGGCCCGACGCTGGCATTGTCTCGGCGAACACCGCGCTCACCGGCGTCGACGGCCAGCACATGACGGGGAAGAACCTGGTGCTGGGCGGGCTCGTCCAGAAGTTCGAGGTCACCAAGCTCGCCATGCGCGGCACGGACGATGTCGAGAAGGGGATTTCGCTGAGCGAGAATCCCCTGGTCGGTCGCCGCGAGGACCTGCCCGACGGCGTGCACGGGTACGTGAGCGTGGGGGCCTACAGCTTCACCGATCTCTGGCTCGATCTGACGGTGAACGTTCCGATGGGCGCCTCGACATCTCCGCCCGCGGGCATGAAGACGTGCGCGGTGGGGACCAGCGAACGGATGACGGTCAACCAGGAGTGCAACTACCTGTTCGGCGGCGGGAGCACGCTGCTCCAGGTGTCGTGGCACCGCGATGCGGCCCAGAACGTGGTCCTCTCGATGGTGGCGTTCAGCTCCACCCCCCTGCCATGAGCCGCCGGTCGAGTGGCCGCGTCGCCGCGTCGGGCGCGCTTCTGGTCGCGACGCTCGTGGCCTGTACGCCTCCGACTCCCGTTGTCCCTCCCAAGCCCCCGCACGCGCCGGCGGCCGAGGCGTGCGGACCGGGCGTGGTCTCCAGCTTCCATTACGCGCTCCGCGCGGCAAATCAAGGCGATCAGGGGCTCATCGCCGCGCGCCGCGAGCAGCCCGACGCCCACCTGGCGCCCGGCGCCGCCTGCTCGATCGAGCCGGCGGTCGGGGCGCTCACCCTCGAGAATCAATCGCTCCATTGCACGGCGACGCTGATCTCGTCGCGCGTGGCGCTCACGGCCGCGCACTGCGTGCATCGGTACGACGCTCAGCGCCTGCGCTTCGTCCTCGGCGACGACATCGCCTCCGAAGACGCGCTCCGCTATCGCGTGGCGAGCGCCGTCGTCCCGTCGAGCTATGTGCAGGGGTGCAACGGGAGCGATGTGGCCGCGGTGATCCTGGAGGAAGACGTGGTCGACGTGACGCCGGCCCGGCTCCGCGCGCAGCCCCTCGCCGGCGGCGCCACACCGCAGCTCACCTACGTGGGCTATGGCTTCGCGAAATTCGCCGGCAACGAGGGCGCCGGGATCAAGCGGTGCGCCGATCTCCCGGTGGAGCAGGCCAACGGCCAGTGGTTTCGCGCCCACCTCGGCGCGGAGAATGTCTGTCACGGCGACTCGGGTGGTCCGGCGCTGGAGCGATTCCAGGGCGGCTATCGGATCGCCGGGGTCACCTCGTGGGGCGACACGGATTGCCACAAGTACGTGGTGAGCACCGACGTGGGCGGGAGCGCGGCCTGGATCCAGGAGGTGGTGGCCGACGCGGCGAAGCAGCGGCCGGCGCTGCGGATCGGCGACGCGCACGCGGTGGTCGAGCTCGCGCTGAGCGGCGGAGGCGACACGCTCGACGGGATGGAGGTTTTCCCGGGGTTCCCGTACTACTCCGACGAGAGCGACAATCCCACCGTCTGGCCTCCGCGCGTCGATACGGATCGCACCACGCTCGCCAACCAGATCACCGCGTTCGTGACCCTCTACCCGCGGATCGATCCGAGCATCAAGGTGTTTTCTTCCGCGCCGGATGCGCCGGGCGACACCTGGCCCCGCGTGTCCGAGCAGTACTCGGGCTATCGCTTGCTCGCGAACTTCACCCTTCACGGCGACGCGGCGGCGCTGACCCGGAAGCTGGGCAAGAAGACCGCCGCGGCCTTCTTCGAGGTCGAGAAAGCGCGCAATTACCTGCGCGACACCATGCCCAACCGTCTCTGGATCCTGCGCGTCCGCAACGAGTCCCTGGCGGAGGCCGGGCCGATGGTGCTCAAATTCAAGATCGCCGGAGCGCGGTACGACATCGGCGTGAGCGCGGCGCAGCACGCCGTGGCGAACGATCCCGACGGCAGCGTGATCGTGACCGTCCCTCACCTGGTCCCGCGCGAGGTGACGGAGATCAAGGTCTGGTACAACTATTTGCCCCTCGCGAAGCGGGCGTTCCCCAGTCCGCGAGACGTGGAGCTGGAGAAGACCCAGGGGATCGAGATCGTTCAATTCAACGTGGCGGGCGCGAGGATCGTTCGCTCGTCGGCCCTGGTGCGCGACGTGATCGCCGCGGCGTATACGTCGTTCCCGGGACTGGCGCTCTGATCCCAGGGCGAGGGGCCCGAATCGCCGACGTCGGGTCCCTCGGGATAGGCCCTCGGCACCGCGAAGGGGAGCGAACGAGGCTCAACCCCTTGTTCGGATCGCGCGTGACCTGCGGCGACGCCGGGCGAGGACCAGCAGCGCTGTCGCGCCGAACAGCAGCGATCCGGGCCCGCTCTCCGGCATACTCGCCTGATGGCAGCCGCAGCCCGCGGTGTCCGCCGGGGGCGCGATTGGCTCGCTCTTCGTGCAGTCGTGGGTTGCCCCCACGCACGAGAACCCGTCGGCGCACTGGTTCGAGGTGTCGCAGGCCATCAGGCAGCGGTTCGTGGCCGGATCGCAGGAGAAGGTGCCGCAGGGCTCCGGCGGACCATGGCTCTTCACCACCGTGTCGCCGTCGCACATCCCGAGATCAGGCGTGCATTTGCCGTCGGTGCAGGCGCTCGCGAGATCGCAGTCGTCGTTCGTCGAGCAGGTGATGAGGCAGTCTCCGGAGGTCGGATCGCAGGCAAAGCCCTTGCAATCGGTCACCTTGCGCGGGCCGCAAACGCCGTCGGCGAGCCCGGTGTCCACGGCCCGACAGGCGTTGCACGCGCCGGTGCAGGGCTTGTCGCAGCACACCCCACCCACGCACGCGCCGCTCACGCACTCGCTCGACGTACCGCAGGCGACGCTTGGCCCAAGCAACCTCCACACCTCGGCGCTTGCCAGGACGTTGCCGCCTGCTGCGAGCACCCCTCCGCCGGGAAGAAGGGCGGCGACGTGATCCATGCGCGCTTCGTTCAACGGGGCTCCCGCCGTCCAGGCGCCCGGCAGCGCGATGAGCTCGGTGGTCTCGAGCTGGGTCAGGGATTTGTCGGCTCCACCGATCACGAGCACGCTCCCGTTCGGGAGAGTCAACGCGCGATGCTCGGTGCGCGCCTGGGCCATGGTTGGCCCGGACGTCCACACGCCTCCGGGGGTGAGCAGCTCTGTCGTCGAGAGCACACCGCCGTCGGAGCTCCGCCCACCCACGACGAAGACCTGGGCGTTCACTCCGGCTCCGACGAGGTGGGTTGTGTGGTTGAAGCGTCCCTGGAGGAGGTCGGGCCCCGGAGTCCAGGTCTGGTTCGATACCTGGTAGACGTCGGTGCTCGCGGTCGAGCCGCTGGCGTACCCGCCGACCACGAAGATATCGCCGCTCGGGAGCAGCGTCGCGGTGTGATCGCTGCGAGAGACGCTCATCGTACCAGCGGCCGACCACGTGCCCGCGGGATTGAAGAGCTCGGCGCTGTCGAGATAGCTCTTGACGCCGTAGCCCCCGGCGACGAGCGCCCCGCCGCCGGGCAGGGCAGTGAGGGTGTGGCTCCGACGCGCGATGGCCATGGTCCCCGCGCTGTGCCACTTGGTTCCAGCGGCGGGATCGAGGATCTCCGCGGTGTCGAGGATGTTGACTCCCCAGCTCCCGCCCGCGACGAGCACCCTTCCGTCGGAGAGCAGCGCTGCGGCGTGCTGGGTGCGGGTCACCGACAGGCTGGGTCCCATGGCCCACGTCCCGGTACCCGGATCGTAGAGCTCGGTGCTGCTCAGCGAGATCAGCGCCTTTTCCCCGCCGACGACGAGCACCCGACCGTCGTTCAGGGCGGTGGCGGTCGCAAACTGCCGCGCGTGCGCCATGGAATCCGTGGTCATCCATTGAGGATCGAGCAGCGCCGGATAGCGCACGTCGGCGCCGTCCCACGTCACCGAGAGCTCGCACTGGCAGGCTCCACCCGCGCTCCCGTCCGCGCACGGCGCCACGGTAGGACGGCCCCAGGGCGCCGCCGGGGACTCGTCGAACGCGCACCCCCGCACGGCGAGGAGAGCCTCGTGCGACGCCCCGTCCGAGTCGATGAGGAAGGGTGGGGCCACGCGGAGCCGTGGGGCTCCGCCCGAGTCGAGCAGCTCCAGTGTGTTGGCGGTCAGGCGTAACCCGGACACGCGCGTGGTGGTGAAATTCAGGACGATGTGCTCGTGATCCGGTCGCTGCTCGAACAGCACGAAGTCTTCGGTGCCACCCGGGGTCGCAGCGCGAAAGAGGCTTGCCCCCTCGGTGGTCGCGTCGTCGTAGACCGTGATGCCGTCGGCGAAGCTCCCGGGCTGGTCGCGCGCGCCCTGGAGGGTGAAGGCCACCGAGAGCGCCGACTCCGCGTCTTCGATCCGGACCGGCCCCGAGGCTCGCTCGGGCAGATCGATGCGCGGGCCCGGGCGCGATCTCGCGGCGCCGGAGCGAGCTGCGTCGGTGGGCAGCGGCGCCCAGCTCCCCCGCTCGAACCGGCGCTGAACGTCGGCGAGCTTCGACCGCGTCGCGGAGAGCGTGGCGCTCGCCGCGCGACTGCCTCTCCCGGGCGCCGCGACGCTGGAGTCGCCCGCGCAGCCCAGCCCCGTTTGCGTCGCCCAGAGCAACCCGAACAGGCTCAGCGCTCGCACCGTGCTCGGGCTCATCGTCCCCTCCGGGCGAGTCGGCGGCCACGGCGCCTGGCGCCGAGCGCGATCGCGAGCGCGGCGCTCCCGATCAGCCACTCTCCACCGGTCGGCCTCCGCCGCGGCACGACACACCCGCACCCCGCCGCGGGCGGGGCAATCGGAGCATCGGAGACGCACACGTCTTCCGGGCCGCACGACGCGCCTTCGATGCAGTTCGCGCTGGTCGTGAGGCATTTCGGGATACACTCGTTCGTGGTCGTGCTGCACCTGGCCAGGCCGCAACTGTGGGAGCTGCGGTCGTTGCCGACGATCGTGTGGTCGCCGTCGCAGTGGAGGTCCGCGGCGGATACGCACGCTCCGTCCAGACAGACGTTACCCGTGGTGCAATCGGCGTTCGCGGTGCAGCTCGTCTTGCAACTGCCCGACGCGGTGCACGTGTACTCTTTGCACGGGTTGCCGGCCGCTTTTTCGCAGACGCCGTCGACGCCTCCGCCCTTCCCGGCGGCGGTGCAGGAGAGGCAGGTCTCGTTGCACGGCTTGTCGCAGCAGACGCCCGCCGCGCAGAGGCCCGAGGCGCACTCCCCGCTTACCATGCACGGTTGCGGCGAGGCGAGCTCGTGGAAGAGCTCCGCGAAAGCCACGGAGTCGAGCGAGGCATCCCCTCCGGCCACCAGGACGTCGCTGGGGCCGAGTCGAACGGCGGTAGGCACCCGGGCCGGGTGGGCCATCGCGCCCGCGGGAAGCCAGGCCAGCCCATCGGGGACGAGCACCTCGGCGCTCTTCAAGGCGGCGTTGAGGTCGGTGCCGCCCAAGACGAGCAGGTGGCCGTCGCCGAGCAGGGTGGCGCAGTGGGCGCGTCGCCCGGTGACGAGCGCGGGCCCAGCAGCCCACATGTCCTTCGCAACATCGTAGATTTCAACGGAATCCGTGACATGATTCATGATGTCGAGCTGGCCGCCGGTGACCACGACCTGCCCCGGCGCCACCAGCGTCGCCGTGTGAAAGTCGCGCCCGGTGCTCATCGGCGCAGCAGCGGTCCAGGCCTTCATCACGGGATCGTAGATATCGGCGCTCACGTGGAACGTGGGCGGGTTCGATCCCGTGTAGCCGCCCGTGATCAGGACGCGCTGGTTGGCGTCGTCGAGCGCTGTCGCCACGTGGTAGGCCCGGTGACTGGCCATCTTTCCCGCGCTCGACCAGGCTCCAGCCGCCGGATCGTAGAGCTCGGCGGTGTCGCGGCTGACGCCGCCGGGGTCGATGCCGCCAAGGCCGCCGGTGACCAGCACTCTCCCCTTGGTGAGGGTGGCCGTGTGAAACTGGCGAGGGAAGGCGAGCGATCCGGTGGGGCTCCAGGTCGCGCCGGCGACATCGTAGATTTCAGCGCTGTCGAACACCACGTCGGACCGGCCGCCCGCGACCAGGACGCGACCGTCGTCGAGCACGGTGGCAGTGAGGTGACTCCGCCCCACGGCCATGGGCGCTCCCGCCGCCCAGGTCCCCGAGCCGGCGTGGTAAAGCTCCATCGACGCGAGGTAGTCCGTGCCGGCGTTGCGACCGCCGACGACGAAGGCCGTGCCGTCGTGGAGCACGCCGCCGACGTGCCCCGATCGCGGGGTGGCGAGGTTTCCCGCGGCGGTCCACGCCGGATCGACGATCGCCGGATACCGCACGTGCGCGTCGCTCCAGCGCACGTGGACTTCGCAGCTACAGGAAGACGCGCCCACGCCGCACGGAGCCGTGATGGGCCGATTCCACGGTGGCGCCGCCAAGGTGTCGACGTGACAGCCCACCACCGCGAGGCTGGCCGGGATGTGCTCGCCGGAGGCGTCCTCCACGCTGGGCGGCGAGACCCGTAGCCGCGGCGCCCCGCCGGCGTCGAGCAGCTCGAGCGTGCTGGCCACCAGGCGGAGGCCGGCGGCGCGACTGACGTCGACGTCATAGACGATCTCTTCTCGATCGGGCTTGGTGGCGAAGGCGACGAAATCCTCGGTGCCGTCTTCACGGACCCGGTGAATCACGTCGGCGCCGTCGGCGAGCGCGCCGCGGTACACGGCGAGCCCATTGACCAGCTCGATCGGCACGTCGGCCGCGCCGCGCAGCACCGCTTCGACCGCCATGGAAGACGCGCGATCCTCGACGCGCACCGAGCCGGAGGCGCGACTCGGCAGCTCCACGCGCGCTGACGTTCGGGCGGCGCGCGCCCCGTCGGGCGCGAGCACGGGTACGACGCGGCCCGGCCCGGCGGCGTCGAGCCGTACGATGCTCGGCTGGTCCGGCGCGCGTGGCACCAGCCCGCGATCCGCGCCTGGAGAGTCGACGCCACAGGCACCCACACCCAGAATCGCCCCGATCAGAACAAAACGGCTCATCACGAGCCCTCGACAGCTTCTCATCGACCCCTCCTGTCTCCGCTGTGCTCAGCGGAGCGTATAGCCCAGTTCAAGTCGGGGAATGGCCACCAGAAATGGACCGTACCCGACGTCTTTGTCCACGAGACTGGATTGCGGCGCGCAGGCCACCGCCGCCGTGTCCGGGCCCTTGCAGGCCCCCGGCGTGACGATGAGCACCCCATGGTCGAGCGAAGGCCCGTCGGCGAGGAAGGCGCCGAGCGCGATCCCGGCGCTCACGTCGAAGTCCCCGAGTCGCACGCTGACGCCGACCTCGGGCAGGACGAAGGCGTCGGCAGAGCGCACAGGCTTGCTCGCCTTCACGAGCCCCGCGGCGATCGTGTCCCCGGCTCTTCCGGTCGCGGTCCCGCTGATCGGATCGCTCGATCCGGCAAAGACCACGCCCGCCGTCAAACGGGCCGTGAGCCCCAGCCTCGATCCGAGGGCGATTCGCTGGCTCAACCCCAGAGCCAGGAACGGACCACCGAAGTCGAGCGCGTCGTTCAGGGTAAATGTGGTGAGCGGATTGCCGTCGACGCCGCTCGACCTCAGCCGGCGCACCAGGCTGGTGTGAAGCGATATCCAGCCACCTTCGAGCTCGATCGAGAGATCGAAGGGCGAACGAACACCCGCCCGGAGCCCGCCGATGCCCCCGGAGACGAGCGATCGTTGCGAGCACGAGGTGTCGCACGAGGCTTCGGCGGTGCTGCCGAGCGAGCGGCCGAGCGCGCCTCCGCCAAAGGCGCCGAACCAGAGATGCCACGTCTTGCTCGGAGGCCATCGAGGGTGCGTGACGTCCATGGCCAGCCGGAGACGGACAATCGGAGGCGCAGCGGTGGGCGTGACCGCGAGGGAAGCGCGCTCGGTGTGATAGCCGAGCTCCGATCCGACGACGACGTGGTGTCCGAGCGGGAGCCGGCCTTTCCATTGACCCCGTCCAACGGCCACGTCGTCGAGGGAAATGCTCGCGGTCACGGGCTCGACCTCGATCTGGAGCGGCGGCCCCAGCGGCCCGGCCAGCGGATACGCGCGCGTGGTCGCATGGTCCGGCGTGACGACCCGCACCGGCGCTGTACCCACGTCGCCGCGAGCAAACCAGATCACGTGCTCTCCCACGGCGACCGGACCCTCCCACGGCGTCACGCCCACCCGCGCCCCGTCGACGAACACCTCGGCGCCGCCGGGACCGTCGCCTTCCTCTTCGATCCGCAGGCGCGGGCTCGTGGGAACGAGCTCCACGGCCACCGTCGCCACCGTCTTCGCCTGGACCGTGACCCGCTCCAAAGCCGGTGAATACCCGGAGGCGGAAATCTGCAACGCGTGCTCGCCCGGGAGCAGGTGCAGGCGCTCGCCTCGGCGCAAACGACGCTGCCTCTTGCCCTCCGTCACCAGCAGGTCGGAGGCGTTGGCGGTGATCTTCACGCCGCCGACTCGACCCTTGATCTCGTCGATGGTCGCCGTGATCTGGGCGCGGTTGTCCTCGCTGAGCTGGTCTTTGAACTCGAAGAACACCTCCTCGTAGAGCTCCAGCGCTTCGTCGTCCCGACCCAGCTTCGCGAGGCAGTTGGCGGCGTTCATGGTGCTCCCCCTCGTCGGCCGGAGCGCGTGCGACTGAAGCAGTAGATCCGTCGCCTCCTCGATGCGCCCCTCGTTGAAGAGGCTCATGCCCCGTACGAAGAGATCCTTGGCACGCGCCGCCGCCTCGGTGGTGGGCGCCGGATCCGGAGTCGGCTGGGCGTGGAGAGGGCCCGAAAGGCCGAAGAGCACGAGACCCAGCGCGAGCGACGGCAAGCGGGGTGCGCGGAGAACGCAGGAGCGTTGGCGGTGTGTCATGGGTGGTCAGTAGGGCTCCATGATCAAGCCCGTTCCCGCCGATCGCGGAGCGGGCGGGCTCGCCGCCGGAGCCGCGGTGGCGGCAGACGGCGCCGCGCTGGGCAGGACCCGAGCGCTGGCGACACGCGGGATCACGGGGCGAGAGACTGGCACGGTCGCCGACGCCGACGCCGCGGAGGAAGGCGCGACTGGCATCGACGACGCCGACGGCACCGCCGTCGCGGCGCTCCCCTCCCCTCGTGTCGACGGCGCGGGCGCCGTGCTCACCGGCCGAGGAGGCGCCACGACGGCGATGTCCGGACCTTTGCCGGCACACCCCTTCGCCAGCACCGATCCGCCGACG
>JBDTXR010000288.1:0-11508 GCA_040006075.1 Byssovorax sp.
TCGAGCGACTCCGGGCCATGGGGATCAAGACGGTGATGATCACCGGCGACAACCCCCTCACGGCCAGGACCATCGCCGCGGAGGCCGGCGTCGACGACTTCCTGGCCGAGGCCACCCCCGAGGCCAAGCTGGCCTTCATCCACAAGATGCAGGAGGGCGGCCGTCTGGTGGCCATGACCGGGGACGGCACCAACGACGCTCCGGCGCTGGCCCGGGCCGACGTCGGCGTGGCGATGAACACTGGCACGCAGGCCGCGAAAGAGGCGGGAAACATGGTCGATCTCGACTCGGATCCGACCAAGCTCATCGAGATCGTCGAGATCGGCAAGCAGCTCTTGATGACCCGGGGATCGCTGACCACGTTCTCGATCGCCAACGACATCGCCAAGTATTTCTCGATCCTCCCGGCGATCTTCACTGGCCTGCTCGCCTTCCAGTCCACCGCCGGCAAGCCCCAGACCTCGGCCTTCTGGGGGCTGAACATCATGCGGCTCGGCAGCCCGCAGAGCGCCATCCTCTCGGCGGTCATCTTCAACGCGCTGGTGATCATCGCGCTGATCCCGCTCGCGCTCCGCGGCGTGAAATACCGGCCCCTCGGCGCCGCCGCGCTCCTCCGTCGCAACCTCGTGGTGTACGGCCTCGGCGGCGTGCTCGCCCCCTTCGTCGCCATCAAGCTCATCGATCTCGCCGTGCGCGGCCTCAACCTCGGGTGATGCCATGAAGACCCTCCGTCCCTGCCTCGTGATCACGGCCATTCTCCTGCTCCTCTGCTGCGGCCTCTACCCGGCCGTCGTCATCGCCGCTTCTTCCGCCCTGTTCTCGGAGAAGGCCGAAGGGAGCCTGATCGTCAAGGATGGCCGGGTGGTGGGCTCTTCCCTCCTCGGGCAGACCTTCGACAAGCCCGAGGCCCACCCGGAGTATTTCTGGGGCCGCCCCTCGGCCGCGAGCATCGACAGCGCGACCGGCGTGCTGGTCTCGGGCGGGAGCAACTATGGCCCTCTCAACCCGGCACTGAAAGACGAGGTGGCCGCGCGGATTGCCCTCCTCCGCGCCACCGGCGTGACCGGGCCCATCCCCGTCGACCTCGTCACCAGGAGCGGGAGCGGGCTCGATCCGCACGTGTCGATCGCCGCGGCGAGGATCCAGATCCCGCGCGTCGCCACGGCGCGCGGGATGACCGAAGACGGGGTCCTCGCGCTCGTCGCTCTGCACACCGAGGCTCCCACGCTCGGGATCCTCGGGGATCCTCGGGTCAACGTGCTCGAGCTCAACCTGGCCCTCGACGCCGCCAGGCCCCTCTCCCGCTGAGCCCCCATGCGACGAACCCTGACTCACCTGCTCGCTTCGCTGCCGCTCCTCCTGGCCTTCGCGCCTCGGCCCGCGCTCGCCCAGACCGCGCCGTCGGTCGACACCCCCGCTGGCAAGCTCACGCTCGGCGGCTACGTCGAGGCCGCGTACTCGTACAACTTCAACGATCCTTCCAGCGGCCTCACCGCCTATCGAGGGTTCGACAACCGCCACAACACCTTCACCCTGTCCAACGTCGTCCTCGACGGCCAGTGGGAGAAAGACGCCGTCTCGGGCCGGGTGACGCTCCAGGCGGGCCACACGCCCAGCACCTATTACCTGGCCGAGCCCTCTTCACCCGGCTCGGGCAGCGTGGGCAGCGCCGACGCCAGCACCTGGAAGTACATCCAGCAAGCCTATGTCGCCTACAAGGCGCCCGTCGGAAAGGGCTTGACGTTCCAGCTCGGGCTCTTCCTCTCGCCGATCGGGATGGAGAGCATGGCGGTGAAGGACGACTGGAGCTGGTCGCGATCCAACCTCTTCTTCGGGCTGCCCTTCTACCACACCGGCCTCCGCGGCACCCAGCAGCTCACCGACGAGCTCGCGCTCACGATCGCGGTGTACAACGGGTGGAACAGCGTCGTCGACAACAACCCTCAGAAGTCGGTGTCGGCGCAGCTCGCGTACACCGACAGCGACAAACTGCTCTTCAGCGTGCTCTATTTCGGCGGGGTCGAGCGCCCGGTGAGCGCGCCGGAAGGGAAGCCCTGGCGGCACCTGCTCGACGGCTGGATCCAGGCCCGGATCGCCGCCCCGCTATGGCTCGCGGCCAGCGCCGACACCGGATTCGAGAGCACCCGATTCGGCACCTCGTCGTGGGCCGCCGCCGCGCTCTACGCCCAGGTGCGCGCCGCGAGCTTTCTCTACCTCGTGGCGCGCGGCGACTACTTCCACGAGCACGCCGCCCAGAGCGCCTCGGGCACCGCGGCGCGCCTGTTCTGGCCCGGCGACTGGGTGGCTTCGGGGACGGCGACGGTCGACGTGAGGCCGCGCGACAACATCTCGATCCGGGTGGAGTACCGCCACGATCAAGGGCAAGTCGACATGTTCTTCAAGGGCCGAGCCAGCGGCGACGGGTCCACCGCGACACCGTTCGTGCCCAACGCCAGAGGGCAAGATACGCTCACGCTCGGCGTCACCACCTGGCTCTGATCTCTGCTCCTCCGGCGCTCACTCGAGGGTGGCGAGCGCAAGCCGAGGAGCCCTGCTGTCGCTGCCCGGGATCGCCCGCTCGCCGAAGGGGCGCCGCTCGCCCCCTGACGGTGGTGTCGCGCACCCCGGAACGGATCTTCACAAAGCCCGAGCGCTTCGGATACTCTGCCGGGTAGCGCCGCGTGGTCCGCCTCTTGCGAGGGGCGCCGGCGAACGCTTTCTTGGAAGGAAACCGAGATGACTCGAAAACTCCTGCTGATGGTGGCCGCGTCCGGCCTGCTCGCGCTGGCGAGCTGCGGCCCGTTCGACTCCTCGACTGGTGAGCTCAACAATGGTCGCTTCTCGTACCTGTGCGTCGACTCCAGCGACAGCACCTGCGAAGGCGTCCTCGGCAACGCGGCGATCCCCGATCGGATCGCGGTCGGCGGCACCTTCGATCTCGAGTACGCCGGCGACACGAAGGGCAGCGCTCCGGTGCAGGTGCAGCCGGCCTCGGAGACGATGATCTCCGGCGCTTCAGGCAACTTCAAGTTCCGCATCCCGGGGATCGGCGCCATGCTGGCGCGCAACACCAGCGGGGTAGTCGCGGACTTCGTCCACCTCCGCGGCGTCGCTGTCGATCACCTCAACGTCGGCGGGCCCAGCTCGGGCGAGGCCGTGAGCAAAGTGGAGATGACGACCGAGGGCAACGTCACGCTCGAGGTCAGCGCGAGGGACGTCAGCGACGCGCCCCTCGCCGGAGCGCTCGCCTACACCTGGAGCTCGTCGGACGAGAAAATCGTCGCGCTCGGGGTGCAAGGCCCGAAGAAGATCGCGGTCCTCACCGGGCTCGCCGCGGGGACAGCCACGGTCGAGGTGACGTTGCCGGGCGGCCTGAAGATGGCTGTCCTGGTCACAGTGACGCAGGGGAGCAACACCACGACCAGCAGCGGCAGCGGCAGCTCGGGCACGGGGCAAGGCGGGAGCGGGAGCAGCGGCAGCACGACGGGCGCCGGCGGCGCGGGAGGTGGCAAATGAAGACGACTCGACTCGCACCGGCCGCGGCGCACGCGCTGCTGGCCCTCCTCGGCGGCGCGCTCGTGGGCTGCGCGCCCGACTTCGATCATCTCGAGATGAAGATCGACACCACTCCTCCTCTCGCGGTCGCGATCAGCTCCACCGACGTGGCTTTGCCGGTGGGCATCGCGGTCGGCGTCACGGCCACGCCCTTCGACACCAACGGCGAGAAGATGGACACCGACGTGGTGCTGGACATGACCCCGCAAAACCAGGAGGTGATCGGCGTGCAAGCCTCGCTCGACGACCGATCGTTCGTATTCTTCGGCGTCGGCGCGGGGACCACGTCGATCACCGTCGAGGTCGATCACCTGAGGCGCCTCACTATCCCCGTCACCGTCAAGCTCCAGCCCGCAGACTGACTCTCAACCGGTCTTGAGAAAAGGGCCCCACTCCTCGAACGGATCCGGCGCGCCGAGCAAGAGCTCCATCGCCGTCGTCCAGCGCGGCGGGCCCGGGATCTTGAGCAGGTGCATCGCGGCCTCGTCCGGCGTGCGGCGGCCCTTGCGGAGGTTGCAGACGCGGCACGCCGTCACGAGGTTCTCCCACGAGGCCTCGCCGCCGCGCGAGCGCGGGAGCACGTGATCGATGTTGAGCTCGCGCACGGGGGGGCGGCGCGCGCAGTATTGACACTGGTGCGCGTCGCGCAGCATCAGGTTCTTGCGGTTCAAGCGCACCGGCTGCCGGCGCACGCGCTCGTAGCGGCGCAGGTGGAGCACGCGCGGCACGCGGAGCGCGCCCGAGAGGATCGGGAGCCCGTCGTCGTGCTCGCGGACCGGGAGCTGCCGCCAGGCCGGGAAATCGTGGAGATCGCCGTCCTCGTCGATGGCCTGCGCCGAGCCGCCGAACAGGAGCAGGAAGGCCCGCCGCGCCGAGGTGATCTGGACGGGCTGAAAGAAGCGATTGACCACGAGCACCGGGATCTCCAGCGGATCACGCTTGCGCCGCGTCGCCGGAGCCGGCTCGCCCGCGCCGTTCTCCGGCGTGCAAGCCGCCCCGTTCGGCCTCGCCGACGTCGGCGCGGCGCGCGTCCCTCCGGCGAGAGCGTCGTCGACATCGCGCGGGCTGCGCGGCCCATCTGATCCAGAACCCCGTGGCACGCGCGCAGTGTAGCAACGGATCCGACCGCTTCGCACGTCCCCATCGGCGAGTTTGGCTCGGCGCCCTTTGAGCCGGCTCCAAGCTCGGGTACGAGAGCCCTCATGTTCAAGGAACGATGTCTGGAAGGGCGGACGGCGGTCGTGACCGGCGGTGGGACGGGGCTCGGCCTCTCCATGGCCCTCAAATTCGCCGATCTCGGGGCCAACCTGGTGATCACCAGCCGCAACCTCGAGCACTGCGAAGCGGCGGCCGAGCAGGTGCGGGCGCGCGCCGCCAAGGCCATCGCCGTCGCCTGCGACGTGCGAAAATTCGAGGAGGTCGAGGCGATGATGGAGCGCGCCGAGAAGGACCTCGGGAGCCTCGATATCCTGGTCAACAACGCCGCGGGCAACTTCCTCTGTCCCACCGAGGACCTCACGCCCAACGGGTTCGCCGCGGTGATCGGCATCGTGCTAAGCGGCTCGTTCCACTGCACGCTCGCGGCCGGCCGCCGGATGATCGCCTCGGGAAAAGGCGGCACGATGCTCAACATCCTCACGCCCTATGCGTGGACGGGGAGCGGCTTCGTGGTGCCGAGCGCCGCGGCCAAGGCCGGCGTCCTGGCGATGACCCGCTCGCTCGCCGTCGAGTGGGCCAAGTACCGCATCCGCGTCAACGGCATCGCGCCGGGCCCGTTCCCGACCGAGGGCGCGTGGAAGGCGCTCTTGCCCACCCCCGAGATGGCCGACGCCGCGAAGCAGAAGATCCCGCTCAAGCGCTTCGGCGATCACGAAGAGCTGGCCAACCTCGCGGCGTACCTCGTCAGCGACTACTCGGGGTACATCACCGGCGATTGCATCACCATCGACGGCGGCGAGTGGCTCGCCGGAGCAGGGGAGTTCAACCAGCTCGCGATGGCCGATCCCGAGGCCGTGAAGCCGATGATCGCCGCGATGCGCGGGGCCCAGAAGAAGAGCGGATGAAGCAGCAGCCGTCGCCCCTCGAGAGCAGCCGTGGGGCGACGCCGCCGCCGCCGGGCCCGCCGTGGGATTTGCCCCTCGGCGAGGCCCCGCTGGTGTTCCTCGATCTCGAGATGACCGGGCTCCAGCCGGCGACCGATCGGGTGATCGAGATCTGCGCCGAGCGGGTGCGCGGGGGCGTGGTCGAGGCCACGTTGACCACGCTGGTTCGCCCCGACTGCGGCGCCTCGGGCAACGCGCAGATCCACGGGATCGAGCCCGCGGATCTGGAGTCGGCTCCTCTGTTTTCAGATCTCTCAGAAAATATTGAACGGATCCTCGAGGGCGCGGTGGTGGTGGCGCACGCCGCCGCGTGGGACGTGGCGTTCCTCGAGGCCGAGCTCGCCCGGGCCGGGCGCCCGCGGACGATCGAGCACTACCTCGACACGCTCACGCTCTCGCGCCGGGCCTTCGCCTTGCCCAGCCACCGCCTCTCGGCGCTCTGCGACGCGCTCGGGATCCGCCGCGAGCGCGCCCACCGCGCCGGCGACGACGTGCAGGCGCTGCGGGCCGTGTTCGATCGGGTGATCACCGTGCTCGCGCCCGCGACGCCGCGCGATCTCTGGCACGTCCGCATCGGCGAGCGCCACGCGCGGCCCGACGTGGTGGCCGCCGCGCTCCGCGCGCTCGAGGGCGACGTCCCCGTGAAGATCCGCTATCGCCCCGCGCGTCGCGGCACGGAGGACCTGACGCTGCGGATCACCGGGGTGCGAACGGACCTCGACCCACCGCGGGTTCTCGGCTATCTCCTGCCCGCGCGAAGCCGTCGGGAGCTTCGGTCCGACCGCATTCTGGCGATCGAGCCCGCCCTTCCCGACCCTCCCGCCGCTCGTCCCGGCCGCAAGTGAACCCTCCGTGAGATCCGACGTGCAAAGCTCTTTTCTCTCTCGCAGCGCCCGCGCCTCGGCGCTCGCGTCCGGTCTCCTGCCCGGTCTCGTGCTCGGCGCTGCCGCCCTGCTCTCCGGCTGCGGTCCTGCCGTCGCCTCGCCCGACAACGGCCGCCCCGAAGGCGCCGAGAAGTGGTTCCGCCGCGCCCAGACCGACTTCACGCAGGCCGACTTCGACGACGCCCACGACGCGATCGCCAAGGCGTCGCAGCTCGTCCCGGAAGACATCGAGGTCAAGACGCTCGCGGCCAAGATCGCGCTCTCGTCGCTCGACTACGCCGAGGTGCTGCGGCTCTTGAAGGGCGTGCGCACCTCGGACGCCGCGGGCCTGCGTGGCCGCGCGCTCTGGTACAAGGGCGAGCTCGAGGCCGCGGCCGACGAGCTCGACGCGATGCTCACCGATCCCGAGGTGAAGGACGAGTGGGCGAAGTCGATCTCCAAGCTCGCGCGGCGCGGCGCGGGCCGCACGCCGTTCGTGCTCTCGGGCGGCATGCTCGCCGCGATCGAGATGGTGCACGTCAGCCAGGTCGCGCCGTACTTCATCATCCCGATCGAGATCGACGGCGAGAGCGCCCTCGCCATGCTCGCGACCGGCAGCGCCGAGGTGGTGCTCGACAGCGCGACGCGGCCCGAGCCGAGCTGGGTCTCGCTCCGCCTCGGCCAGCGCCTGGAAGTGCACGACGTGCCCGCCCTCGCGCAGGATCTCTCGGGCATCTCGAAAGAGGTCGGCGCGCCGATCAAGGCCCTGCTCGGGGTGAATTTGCTCCGGCACGTCAACGCGACCATCGACTACGAAGGCCGGCAGTTCGTGGCCCGCACCTACGCGCCGCCGCCGCCGCCGAGCGCGACGCGGCTCAACGCCCACTACGTCCGTGGAGGCGGGATGATCATCCGCGGAACCATGGGCGGCGAGAAGGGCCCGGCCACCGCGCTGCTCGTCGACACCTCGCGCCCGTTCCCGCTCGCGCTCGACGCGGCCGGCTGGGTCAAGGCGGGGACCACGGTGGACGCCCTCAAGCTCGTCGCCGGCGATCCCGAGCAGAAGCTCCGCGAGGGCATCGTCCCGCTGCTGCGCCTCGGCGCGTTCGACGTGCCCCGCCAGCTCGGCATCAGCGGCGTGCCCATCGCCGATCTCGAGAAGGCCATGGGCGTCGATCTCGACGGCGTGATGGGCGCGGGCCTGCTCTACCAGTTCCGCTGCACCTTCGGCGACGACGGCCGCGTGCTCTGGATCGAGGACGACAGCGATCTCCTGCGGATGATGTCGCAGCCTTCGCAGCCCGAGGGGCCGAGCAACGGACGCGACGTCGCGCCCGAGCTGCCGCCGTCCGCGCCTGCGCTGCCGCCCGGTCGCACCCCCGCGCCCGCACCTACCCCCGCGGCCCCGAAGAAGAAGTAAACGAGACGAGGCGATGCGCGACTTGCTTGCGGTCTACGCCGGGAGCTTCGATCCGGTCACGCTCGGGCACCTCGATCTGATCGAGCGGGCCGGGAACCTGTTCGATCAGGTGATCATCGCCGTCGGCCGTCACCCGACCAAGAAGGCCTTCTTCTCGTTCCAGGAGCGGATGGACCTTCTGGCCGAGGTGACGAAGGGCTTCTCCAACGTGCGCGTCGACAGCTTCGACGGCCTGCTCATCCAGTATTGCCAGAGCATCGGCGCGCGGCTCATCGTCCGTGGTCTGCGCGCGGTGACGGACTTCGAGTACGAGCTCCAGATCGCCCACGCCAACGCGGATATGGTGCCGACCATCGACACCATCTTCCTGCCGACTCGCACGCAATACGGCTTCGTTTCAGCCTCGCTCGTGCGCGAGATTGCCAGTCACGGAGGCGACGTGAGCCACTACGCTCCGGCCCCGGTGTGCGCGGCGCTGAAGGGGAAGTTCAGCGCGACGAAGAGCGCGCCGTAGAGAAGATCGCGGTCAGGGAGCGGGGGACGATCTCTCAATACTGCGCCATCGGCGTGGGCATGAACAGCAGCACGAAGAGCAGGAGAGAGAACAGCGCTATCCCCTTGCGCACCGGACTCAGCTCGCCCGGCTCGGTCGGTGGGTGGTTCTGCCCGCCCGAGCGCATGATCAGCTTCAGCACCACGTACCAGACCAGCCAGGGCAGCGAGTTGCCGAAGGCCTGCCCCGACTGACTCCACGCGTGCGCCCGCGCGATCGGGATCATGAAGCGGAGCAGGTTGAGGGCGAACATCCCGAGGAGCGAGGCATGGAGAACGCGCGCGAACCGGTTCTGCCGCAGGCCGAAGAGCGCATAGGCGATGTGGCCGCCGTCGAGCTGGCCAATCGGGATGAGGTTCAGCGCGGTGATGAAGAGGCCAGTCCAGCCGGCGAAGGCCATGGGACCCAGGAAGACGTCCTGTCCTGCGGGGATGGGGCCGAGGACCAGGCGCTTCAACCCGAGATAGAGCAGACTCTGGCCCTCCTGCACGCCGTGGAGCTCGGCCGGGCCAACATGGGAGTGGGCGAGCCCGACGATCAGCACCGGTAAGGCGACCACGAGGCCGGCGAGAGGGCCCGAGGCGCCGATGTCGAGGAGGGCGTCGCGCGAGCGGATCCGCCCGCGCATGGAGATGATGGCGCCCATGGTGCCGAAGGGGCTGAAGCGCGGCAGGGGGATGAAGAACGGGAGGGAGGCGTCGACCTTGTGGATGCGGGCGGCGATGTAGTGGCCGAACTCGTGGGTGAGCAGGATCGCGAGCAGCGGCACCGCGAACGACCACCCGCTCGGGAGCGTGCGTAGCGTGTCGCGCCACCCCTGCGGCCCCGGGCCCTCGTCGACGTAGCGCGCGCCGGTGAGGAACACCGAGCCGACGGTCGCGAGGAAGAGGATCAGGTTGAGCTTCCAGCGGAACGGCTCGGGCGCTTCGGAGCCTCCAGGCTCGTCCAGATCGTCGGCGACCGCGGCGTGGGGACCGGGGGCGGGGGAGGCGAGGGGCTCGTCCTGGGACATCTGCGGGCTAGCGTGGCTGTCTCGTGGCTGCGGCTCAACCCGATTCGCCCTGCGAACGCGGGCGCGCGGCGCGAAGGTGCCGCCGCGGCGCGGGACCGTCGAATTCTCGGCGAGCGTGGATCCCGGCGCTTTTCTCGCGTGACGCGGCGTCGTCACGGGCCTTGCACCAGGTCCGGGCATGGTCTCGTCAATGCAGCCCAGGTCGTCCGCCGCCCGCCCCGCGCTCGCGCGCTTCACCACCTTCGCTCGCTCGGCGCTCACCGGCGGCGCCGCCACGCTGGCCGATCTCGCGGTGATCGCCTTCGCCACCGGCGTGCTCCACGCGTCGCCGAAGGCCGCGAATGTCCCCGCGCTGCTCGTCGGCGCGGTGGTGCAGTTCTTCGGCAACAAGCACTTCGCCTTCCGCGCGAAGGGCGGGGATCTGCGGCGTCAGGCGGCGCTCTTCGTCGCCACCGAGGCCGTCGCCCTGGTCCTCAACGCCGCGCTCTACCACGGCGTCGCCAGCGTGTTTCACCTGGTCCCGGCGACGGCGGTGCTGGCCCGCGCCATCACCACCAACCTGGTGTTCCTGCTCTGGAGCTACCCGGTGTGGAAGCGGGTCTTCGCGGTCCCCGCGACGCGCGTGACGGCCTAGCGATTATGCTCCACGCCGCATGTACCGCGGCAGGTTCGCTCCTTCGCCCACCGGCGATCTCCACCTCGGCAGCGCCGCGGCGGCGCTCTTCTGCGCGGCCGCGGCGCGCGCGCGCGGCGGAGCGCTGGTGCTGCGGATGGAAGACCTCGATCGCGATCGGGTGATCCCCGCGGCAAATCAAGCGATCCTCGACGATCTACGCTGGCTCGGCGTCGCCTGGGACGAGGGGCCCGACCGCGGCGGGGCGGCCGCGCCGTACGTGCAATCGGAGCGGGCGGCGCTCTACGCCGCGGCGGTCGCCGAGCTCGCGTCGCGCGATCACGTGTACCTCTGCGATTGCTCGCGCGCCGAGATCGCCCGCGCCGCGAGCGCGCCGCACGCGGGCGAAGAGGGGCCTCGGTACCCCGGCACGTGCCGGCCGCACGGGATGCGCGCGCGAGCGTTCCGGCGGCCTCCGGCGGTGCGCCTCGCCGTGCCCGAAGGCGAGGCGTCGACGGTCGCGCTCGACGACGCCGTGCTCGGCCGCATCGAGGAAAATGTGGCCGAAACCACGGGGGATTTCGTGCTTCGCCGCGGCGACGGCGTCTTCGCCTACCAGCTCGCGGTGGTGGTCGACGATCTGGCGATGGGCGTCACCGAGGTGGTCCGCGGCGCCGATCTCGCGACCTCGGCGCCGCGGCAGATCTTGCTCGCGCGCTTGCTCGGGGGGACGCCGCCGTCGTTCGCGCACGTGCCGCTGCTGCTCGGCGCCGACGGCGCGCGCCTCGCGAAGCGGGCGCGCGGGATGACACTCCGCGATCAGCGCGCGGCCGGCCGCGACGGACGCGAGCTCGCGCGGGCGATCGCTCGGGCGTACGCGCACGATCTCGGCGACGCAGCGGATCCGCTCGAAGCGCTCGCCGCGCGCCTCTCGTTCGCCTCGTTGCGCGGGCTCACCGTGACCGTCGACGACGATCTCGCGGGCGGCTCCGCGAGGTGATCGCGAGCGTCCTCCTCTCGCGCGGCGGGCACGACGACCATGAGTACGCGCTGCCGCAGTGCTAGGACGCTGGCTCGATGCGAACGTCCCCCGTCCCCGTCCCCGTGCCCGCGGTCGTGGGGACCGTCGCCGGCGGGCGCTATCGGGTGATCCAGCTCCTCGGAAGCGGCGGGACGGGGCAGGTGTACCTGGCCGAGCAGTGCGACGATCGCCGCGACCGGAAGAGCGCCGCGCCACAGCGACGCGTGGCGATCAAGGTGCTGCGCGCCGAGCACCGCGCCGAGCCCGAGCTGGTGGCGCGCTTCGATCGCGAGGCCGCCGCCGCCGCGCGGATTCATCACCCCAACGTGCGCGCGGTCGTCGGCGCGCCGATGCCCGCGGGCGGCGAAG
>JBDTXR010000289.1:0-11484 GCA_040006075.1 Byssovorax sp.
CCCGCGGAAGGAACTTCCGTGGGGCGGGGAGGCAAGTTGCCTCCCCGTACGTGACTCTGAAGGCGGCCTGCGGAGCGTCGATCCCCGGGACCGGCGCTCCGCGCGCGATTGCCACTCTCTCAATCCTTCGGCAGGTTATCGAAGCCGATGTAGCCCCGGCCGGGCGAGCTGTCCTTGGCATCGACGATGGCCTGGAGCTCGGGGATCTGCCGCTCCAGGAAGGCGATCTCGCGCGTCAAACGATCCTTCTTTCCCTCGTGGGTCTCGCTCGCCAGCTCTTGCTTTCGAGAGGCGATGGTCTTCACCAGCGGGTCGAGGGTCAGGTACGCCTCGAACGCGCGGGTGCCGGGCTTGAACGCCGGGCCGCTGCCCCCGAGGACCACCACGGCGACGACGAGCGCGAGGAGGACTGCGATGCCGACGCCGATCCAGATCATGGATCGAAGGTACACGACTTCGCGCCGGCGGGAACCGCGTCAGTTCGCGGCGGTGCGCGGCGCGGCGGGCGCTGCGTCGGTCGGCTTGTCGTCGGGGCCGGGGAGCGGAGGGAGGCTGTCGGGATCGGTGCCCGGAGCGACCTTGAGGATCTCGAACGTCGGCGGGTAGACGTCGGTGCTCACCTCGACGCGCTCGCGGCCCATGGCCAGGTGGATTGTCCGCGTCTTGCGCACCGAGACGCCGCGGATGCCCCTCTGCTTCACCACCACGGCGCCCTCCTTCACGCCGGCGTCCTCCTCGATCTTGCGCTTGAACGAGGCCGTGCCGACGGTCACCGTCTCGTAATCCACCTTGGCCGGCTTCTCGCGGCCGAGGATCTCGAACGCCAGGGTGCCTTTGTCGACGACGGCGTGGATGACGACCGGGAAATCGTAGGGGTTTCGCAGCTTGAGATCGACCGTGGGGAACACCACCGTGGCGTCGAGGCCGAGGTGAATGTAGCCGCTCGGGCGAGAGTGGTTGATCCGCTCGACGATGTCGAGGCCGCCGAAGAACGCCGCGGCGTGGAGCGTCCCCGAGACCTGGCACGTCCCGCCGCCGATGCCGTCGCGGAGCTCGCCTTTGTAGATCTCCGGGGCCAGGGCGAAGCCGTTGTCGATGCTCCGGGCGCCGACGTTGGCGTTGAACGACACCGTCTCTCCGGGCATCAACACCACTCCATCCATCCCGCCCGCGGCGCGGCGGACGTTGCCGGCGCGGCCAATCTGCCCCTCCGAAAAGCGGGTCTCGAAGCGCGACACCACCTGCGACGTGTCGACCGCGAGCACCGCCTCGCGCGAGGCGTGGGGCGCGATCTCGAAGGCCGGCACCGCGACCGCGACGAGGCCGCGGGGCGCGCCGGTGGCGACCGCGCGATCGAGGGCCTCGGCGGCGGCGTAGACGTCGAGGTAGCGCCCCGGCGTGTGCTCGGTGGCCGTGTGGTGCGCGAGATCGAGCTTCGCCGAGAGCGGCGGCGAGTCGTGCTCGTCCTTGAGCCGCTCCAGCTTCTCGGCGAGCGGCTCGATCGGAAAGCGGACGTGGACCGGGAAATCGGTGTGACCGCGCCGGGCTTCGAGGGCCGCGTCGATCCGCGCGACGAGCCCGGCCTCGTGCCCCACGGACGCGAGGTGAACGGCGAGCTCGCGCGTATCGACCGTGGCGCCGAGCTCGGAAAGCGAAGCCTCGACGAGCTTCTCGCCGCCCCAGGTGAACGTGACGCGCTGCTCGAGCGCGCGCTGCGCCGCGGCCTCCGCGACGGCCTCGGCCGAGGCCCCCGCCAGAACCGGCGCGCCGCCGACGAGCAGCCCCCGCGAGAGCTCCCCCTCGCGCGGCAGGAGCTCGCGCGAGCTCCAGATCGCGGCGCCCGCAGCGGCCCCGAGCAGCGCGGCCGCGGCGATCCAGCGCCAGGCGGCGATGGTTCGGCGGGGCGGGGCGTCGCGGTGCTGCTCCTGGCTCATGCGGTGAAGAACGCGCAAGCGCCGAGACTACATCCGCGCGCCCGTGGGTGTCGCTAAAGACCGATGGCGGTGCGGTACACCCAGCCCACGTTCGAGCCGGATTCGACCTTGTACCAGTCGTTCTGCTTCGCCAGGATCTTCACCTTGGTCCCGCGGACCAGGCGGCCGACTTTTTCCTTGCCCTTGGCCTCTTTGCGGAGCGAGACGGAGTCGCTGGCGATCACCGCGTTGCCGGTGGCCTCGGTCTCGCTCGTGGTCGCGCCCGCGGCGTTCTCGCCGCCGTCCCCCGCGTCGGCGCCGCCGTCGGTCGCGCCGGGGTGCTTGCCGGGTTTGTAGAAGTTGAGCGAGTACGCGAGCGTGTAGCGCCGGTACTTGTGCGGCACCTCTTCGAGCGAGGCGTTGCCGAACTCGTGCGCTGCGCACTGGAGGATGCCGTTGACGGTGGTGGACGGCATCCCGCTGACCTTCTTCGCCTTGGCGACCTGGATCTCTTTCTTCTCGAAGTTGACCTCGAAGCCGATGGTCATCTTGCCTTCGAGGCCGAGAGCCGAAGAGCACTTGGCGAGCTCACGCAGGCGCGGGACGGCGATCGGATCGAAGAGCAGCTTCTCGCAGTCCTCGATCTTCTTGTCCTTCTTCTCGAAGCATTTGGTGATCTTCCCGGCGCCGACGACCACCAGCTCCTGATTGGCCGGCACGACGGCGGCGTCGGCGCTCGGCGCGGCGCTGCCCATGGGTACGGTGGCCGATCCCGAGGGGGCGGGCGCGCTCGACGCGGCGGCCGAAGCGCGCGGCGCGGCCGAGCCGGTGGGCGAGGCGGTCGCCTCGATCTGGGCGCGCAGATCTCCCGGGACGCTCGGACCGATGCGAACGCCGGCGATCCGCGGCCAGGCGATGCCGATCAGGAACCCGCAGAGCCCGATCGCGCCCACGCGCGACCACGCCGGGTGCTCGCTCCCGGCCCGCGGGATCTCGACTGCAAGGGGGCGGTCTGTTTTGCCCATTCGGACCCCTGGCTAGCACGAATGAGCCAGCGCGCGGAAATACTCCGTTAACGCGTCCGGCCCGGCCAGGGCGATCCCGGCGTCGCGCGGCGGAGGATCCTGGGCGGGCAACCGCGGTTTGTCTCCCCGCGCGACCCGATCAGGATAGAAGGGAATTCATGCTGCCTTTCGCGCTCGTGCTGCAGCTCAGCGGGGTCGCGCCGCCGCCTGCTCCCGCTCCGTCGGCGCACGTCCAGGTGCACCTGCCGATCGACGACGAGCAGGCCGCACCGGCTCGTGGTCCGACGCCGACGCGGGGGTTCGCTTCGGGGTTTGGTCGCTTCCAGATCGGGCTCGGTCCGCCCTCGTTCTCCCCCGAGACCAGCCTGCTTCGCCTCGAAGGGTACGGCGGGAGCAAGCTCTGGCTCGAGCTCGACGGGGGCACCATGATCGGCGGCCTGGGGAGGCACGTCGGCGTCGGCGTTTGGGCCGGCTTCGGCCGCTGGTTCAGCCCCGGGAACGCCCGGACACCCGCCCTCACCGAGGTGGACTATCTGCTGGGGATCGAGCTTCCGGTGCGCTTCGGGACCCGCGATCTCGCGCTCTTCGCCGCGCCCCGCGTCGGCATCGTCAGTGGCTCGCTCGATCTCGGCGGAGAGTCCCCTTCGCATCAAGCGTTCGTGGGGGGAGCGCAGGTGGGCGCGGTCTCGTCGCGGTATCACCTCAGCGCCTCGATGAGCTACCTCTCGGGCCGCTTCACGCCGGTCCACGGGATTGGCCGCGAGCAGGATCTCGGGGGCCTTTATTTCTCGGTGGGGGTGCTCCTCGATGACGGCTGACGCGCGGACAGCGCTCCTTCTCCTCGCGACAGCGACGCTCGCGCTCACCGGCTGCACTGGCAGCCTCGACGCCCGCGCGCTCGATCGGATCTGCAGATCCCGGCTCGCTGCCGGGCCCGCGTGCGAGCTCTCGGGCGTCGGCGCGATCGTCGCCGGCGTGACCGACGACGCCTATGGCTTCGAGCTCACCGACGGCTCGGTCATCATTCATCTCCTCGCGGTCACGGATCTGCGCGTGGCCGGGCCGGTCGATCTCTCGCTCCTGGTGGTGGCGCGCGATCCGGGGACTCCCCTCGACGTCACCCTCGACTGGAGCTCGTGCCCGCGGGACTGCCCGAGCAACGTGACCATCCCGCCGACGCTGCTGCCCACCGAGTATGCCTGGGTGACGGTGGCCTCCGGCCTCCGCGGCGCCACGCCCGACGCCGAGATCCCGTTCGAAGCGGCGATGACCTTCACCGCGGCGAACACCGCTATCGCGGATCTGCGCGTCGCGCCGACGGAGCTGCGCTGAGCCGCGCGTCGAGGCCCTCGCGCACCGCGGGCCACTCGGAGGCCAGGATCGAATAGGTGGCGCTGTCGCGGATCGTGCCGTCGACGGCGGGGAAATGCCCGCGGAGCACACCGTCGAAGCGCGCTCCGAGGCGCTCGATCGCCGCACGAGACTGCCTGTTACGCACGTCGGTCTTGAGCGTGACGCGATGGAATCCCCACGTTTCAAAGGCCAGCGCCAGCATCAGGCGCTTGGCCTCGGTGTTCACGGCGGTGCGCTGGGCCTCTTCGGCGAGCCAGGTCCAGCCGATCTCGCCGGCGTCGGGGGCGCCGTCGGTGCGGGCGCTCGCGTGGCCCCTGGGCCAGGTCCAGCGCTCGAGGTTGCCAAAGCGGGTGGAGCCGACGACCCGCCCCAGCGCCAGGCTCACCGTCGCGAAAGGGAGGCCGTTGCCCGCGGCCCGGGCGTCGAGAGCGGCTGTCACGTACTCCAGCGCTTGCGCCTCGCCGTCCGGCGTGGTGGTCAATCGAAACGTGTCGCGGCGCCCGCTCGCCGCGGCGACGAGGGCCGGCACGTGGGAGAGCTGCAAGGGCTCGAGGCGGACGTGGCGGCCTTCGAGGATCACGGGAAGGAGGGGGCTCATGAGCGGCATCGCGCGAGCACCTCGGGGTTGATCACGTTGATCGGGCTGCCGGCGGCCCAGGCGGTGATCTGATCGAAGATCTCGCTGAACTGCGTCTCGTACTCTTCGGCGGTGACATAGCCAATGTGCGGGGTGCAGATCGCCGCGTCGGTGGTGAGCAGCGGGTGGGAAGGATCGGTGAGCGGCTCCTGCTCGAACACATCGACCGCGGCCCTCCCGGGGCGCCCGGCCTGGAGAGCGGCGGCGAGCGCGCCCGGGGCGATCAGGCCAGCGCGGCTGGTGTTGATCAGAATGGATGTCGGTTTCATGCGGGCCAGATCGTCGGCACCGACGATGTGGCGCGTGGCCGGGACCAGGCGGAGGTGCAGAGAGAGCACGTCGCTCTCGGCGAAGAAGGCCTCTTTGCTGGCCGCCACACTCGCCCCCTCCTCGCGGGCCAGCTCGAGCGAAGCGGGCCTCGACCACGCGAGGATGCTCATCCCGAAGGCGCGGCCATAGCCGGCGACCGTTCGCCCGATCCGGCCCCAGCCGAAGATCCCCAGCGTCTTGCCGCGCAGCGTGGTGCCGACTCCGGTCTGCCAGCGGCCCTGTCGGAGCGCGGCGACCTGCTGCGGGAGCCGGCGCGCGGCGGCCAGGGCCAGCGCCCACGTCAGCTCCGCGGCTGCGTAGGACGGCGAGCCGGCGTGCTGGCTAGACGAGACGACGACGCCGTGCCGGGTGCAAGCCGGGATATCGATGTGGGGATACACGCTGCGCTGGCTGATCAAGCGCAGGTTGGGCAAGCGCTCGAGCAGCGCGGCCTCGATCCGGGTGCGCTCGCGGATCAGCACCAACGCCTCGGTGTCGTGGAGCCTGGTCGCGAGGGTGTCGGTGTCCTGCATGGGATCGTTCCAGATCGTCACGTCGTGCCCGGCGAGGCGGGCGAAGCAGGGCAGGGTGCGCAGGGTGTCGAAGTAGTCGTCGAGGATGGCGATCTTCATGGCGAGACCTCTCGTGGGGTAGAGGAGCAGGAATGGCCCGATCGCGCAGCCCTGATCGTCGGCGTCGATCTGGAGTAGGCTCGCCGCCCCCATGGCGCTGCCCTCTCACCGGATGGATTTCGTGATCGCCCTCTCCCATGTCGATCGCGGGATCGAGGCCAGCGAGAAGGTCGCCGTCGCCCGGCACCCGTCCGAGTCCGCGGAGCACGTCGTCCTGCGGGTGATCTCGTATTGCCTCTTCCACGAAGAGGGCCTGGCGTTCGGCCCCGGGCTCGCCGACGCCGAGGGATCCGATCTCTGGACGCGCGACGCGGCAGGGCGAACGACGACCTGGGTCGAGTGCGGGACCGCGGCGTTCGAGAAGCTCAAGAAGGTGGTCCAGCACAACACCGGGGTCACGGTGCACGCGGTCTTCTCCGACGCGAGGCGACGCGACGAGCTGCTGGAGACGGCGCGCGATCCCGCCGCGCGGGCAGGTAAAGTCGCCAGCTCGATCGAGGTCTGGAAGGTCGACTCGGCCCTGGTCGCGGCGCTGGCCGAGAACCAGGAGCGGCGGCAGAAATGGTCGGTGACCATCGTCGGCGATCACCTCTACATCGAGGCCGACGGCGTCTCGCGCGACGGCGCCCTCGAGCGCTCGCAGCTGGTCCCCGAGTAGCGGAAACCGCTTGAAAGACGCAGCAGACCGTCAGCGTGGCAGTCGGGCCTTCATCCGGGCCAGCTCTTCCTCGGTGTCGTCGTCGTCGCTCGGCTCGGCGGGCAAGCGCACGCGAGGCGCCTCGATTTCCGGGATCCGCCGGCCGACAGGCATCCTCTTGGCCTCCTGGGCAGCGGGCTTTGCCGTCAGCCAGCGCGCCGCGATGATCCCGCCGAGGAGCCCGAAGAGGTGGCATTGCCAGGAGACTCCGGCGGTGCCGGGCGCGACCCCGTAGAGCAAGCCGCCGAACGCGAAGAACGTCACCACGCTGCCGAGGATCGGCCAGAATCGGCGCTCGAAGATCCCGCGGAAAAGGAGGTAACCCAGGTAGCCAAAGACCAGCCCGCTCGCGCCGATCGTCGAGGTCTGCGCGGGGGCGATGAGCCAGACGCCCAGTCCGCCCACGAGCGCTGCGAAGAGGCTCACGGTGAGCAGGTCGCGCTTCTGACGGAGCATGACGAACCAGCCGAGCACGGCGAGCGGCAGGGTGTTGGCGATGAGGTGCGTGAAGCTCCCGTGGATGAACGGGGCGAAGAGAATGCCCCGGAGGCCCTCGAACGAGCGCGGCTGGATGCCGAGGTCGGTGAGGGCGCCGTTGAAGATCAGGCTGTTCACGATCTGGATGAGCCAGAGCAACCCGACGAACCCACCCAGGATCTTCGCGTGGGATTTGGCCTCGACCATCAGCGCGCTCGCGGCCTCGCCCCGGTCGCTGGGAAGCTTTTTCACGGCGCGAGTATGGGGCCGTCCCGCCACGACCGCCAGCGTCGCCTACTTGCCGTCGAGCGCGTCGAAGAGCGCGCGGGCCTTGCCCTGGGCGACTGCCCACGTCGCGGCGACACCCTCGCGCCGCACGTAGACCACGCGAGTCCCGTGGAGCGTGTCTTCCGCTCCGAAGCGCAGGTGGACCGGAGGGACCGTGTCGTGGGTGCCCACGCCGGCGCGCTCGATCTGGATATCGAGCCGGGGTTTGTCGAGGCCCTGGGCCTTTTCGGGCGGGCCGACCGATACCGCAGCTTCGGCGGTGAGATCGGCCAGGGCGTCGCGGATCGACGCCGCGCGGGCGCTCGACACCGGATCTGCCGGGACGCCCGCGATCCGCAGCGCGTCGCCGACCTTCTCGATGATCAGGTGTTTGCCGCCCTCGCCGGTGAGCGTGGCGCGGCGGATCGTCTCGGGGGCGACGGCGGTGGTGGTGCGGTCGAGGAGCCAGCGACTGGCCATCTCTTCCAGCGCGGCGGGCGCGATGAACACCGCGGGATCGTCGCCGGCGCGCGCGAACGAGCCGGCTCCCGCGGGGGCGCCGAGGGCCACGCGGATCGCGCGCGGCGGCCCGGCGTCGTGGTCGCTGTCGAGCTGGGCCTCGAGGATCAGGCGCGGCTTTTCGAGGCCGTACGCGCCGCTGTCGGCGCCGATCCAGCGATCGACCGAGAGCGAGCCGAGCGCCGCGGCCACCTCGCTCGCGAGCGCGCCGTCGGCGACGAGGCCCTCGCCGTGGGGCTCTTGCAAGGTGAAGCCGCCGCCCGTGTCGCGGGTGAAGCGCTGGACCCGCGCGCCGGCCTCGACGCGGAAGGAGCGAATGCTGGCCAGCGGCTCGTCGAAGACCTTGCGCGAGCGGAGCGCGGCAACGTCGGGCAACAACGGTGACGCTTCGTTCTTCGGCACCAGGAGCACCGCGCCGTCCTCGACGCGGCGGACCGGGATCAGGCCCGCTTGCTCGGGGAAGATCTCCAGCGTCTCGACCCGCTCGGCGTCGCCGCCGTCGGCGCTGGCGGTGGGGACGAGCGAGATCACGCGGATGGTGCTGCGCGGGGCGCCTTGCAGGTCGCGCGGAGCGAAGCGATCGCCCTCGACGGCGAGGAGCGCGTCGAGGAAGGCGTGGCCGGCGTCGGCGTCGACGCTGCGATCCTCGGGCGAGCGGAGGTGCCACTGCGGGCCCTGGCGAGCGAGCTCGACGGTGCGGCCCGGCGCCTCGATCTTCACCTCGGTCACCTGATCGGTCGTGGCGCCGACGAGGTGCGGATCGGCGAGCGCGCCCGGCGCGACGAGGAGATCGTCGACGAGGCCGGCGGCGACGCACGCGGCCGCGCGATCGGGCTCGGTCCGCACGGCGACGACGTCGTCGGGGTGGCCGGGGCAGGGGCCGCCGAGCTCGATCGCGGCGCGCGGCGTGGTCGGATCGCGGAGGGTCAATTGCACGGTCACGCGCCGCGCGAGCGCCTTTTCGCCCGCGGCTTGATCGAGGTACACGTCGGCGTCGAGGGCGCCGAGCGTGCTCCAGATCTTCTCCATCGCGGCCGCGGCCACGCGCGAGCTGCCCTGCGGCGCGGGGGCGTCGAGGAGGAAGCGCGCGCCGCGCCCGCGGCCGGCGGCCTCGATCCGCGTGAAGCGCCGCGTGGGGCCGCCTTGCTCGAGGATCTGGAGATCGACGACGTCGCCCTCGGGGTAGGGGAGCAGCGCGCGCGCGCGGAGCGTGGCGGGATCGGCGTCGAGCGCGGCCGCGAGCTCGCGGGTGATGACGGCCACGCCGCGGCCCTCGATCTCGGCGTAGTGGCTGCCCTCGGGCGTGGGCGCGGGGCCGCCGACGCGGAGCCGCAGCGTCAGGCGGCCCATGACGATCTCGACGGCGATTTGCCCTGGATCCAGGCCGAATCCGTGCGCGTCGACCGCATCGTTCGCGACCCAGCGCTCGGCCGTGCCCATCTCGAGCGCGCTCACGAGCTGATCGGCCGCGCGCTCCTCGGCGGGGTAGCGCGCGCCGTCGATCTCCACCTGCCACGGACGCTGGCCGGCGTCGTTCGGCGCGCCGCGGAAGAGCCGCGCGGTCTTGCCATCGGCGCGGAGGCTGAGCTCGGTGATGTCGTCGGGCCGGTACGCTTCGAAGAGGTTCTTCTTCCGCGTCTCGGCCTCGGTGGTGGTGACGCGATCGCGATCGAGGACCAGGACCCCGACGCCCGCGGCGAGCGCGAGCGCCGTGAGCGCCAGGGTCGTCGCGTGCTTCGCGAGCTTCATTTCAAGCTCTTTTTCGTCTTCTTGGCGACCTTGCGCTCCGGCTCGATCGGCGCCTTCGCGGGATCGTCGCTCGGGCCGCGGCGCTCGGTCCCGCGGCGGCGGAGGTAGACCGCGAGGCCGAGCAGCACCGAGGCCAGCGGGATGTAGACCACCACGTAGCGAAACGTCGACGCGAGCCAGGCGTCGCTGACGTGCAGGCCCGCGGTGAACGTGGGCTTCTCGGGGATGTCGAGGAGCTGCGGGCGCGCGGTGAGCCAGGCGACGGCGCTGCCGACGAAGAGCGATCCGCCGCGGAGCTCTTCGGCCTGCCAGTTGGCGCCCCAGAGCACGCTCGCCGATCCGATCACCACGAGGCGCCCGCCGTGCGGGAGGCTGGATCCGGGCGGCTTCGGCAGCTCCGAGGCGAAGGCCATGGTGAGCGGGCCCTTGCGATCCGCGGGGCCGGGGACCGGCGGGGTGCGGGCCTTCGACCACGTGAAGAAGTCGATCATCCCGAAGGCCTGATCGCTCGTGACGAGCAGCGGCGTCGGCGCCGCGGCGCCCGCGCCGGTGGCCGTGAGCGAGCTGCCGAGGGTGAGCACCACCGCGACGCCGCGGTCGGCGACCTTGAGCAGCCCCTCGGTGACGGGGTGGGTGCGGGCCTGGGCGATGAACGACTCGCCGTAGCCTTGGGCCATGCGGAGGCGCGGATCGAGCTCGAAGACGAAGTCGTCGCTCGAGGCCACGCCGAAGCGCGCGAGCAGCTCGGCGAGGCCGCGGTTCTTCGCGCGCCCGCGCTCGGCGTCGAGCTCGGGCCCGAGGGCCACGAGCAGGCTGCCGCCCTGATCGGCGTAGGCGACGTACCGCTTCAGCTCGTCGACGGTGGTCTTCTCGGTCGGCCCGGCGATCACCACCACGCGGCACGCGGCCAGCGGCTCGTCGGCGGCGACGTCGACGACCTCGAAGTTGTTCTTGATCAGGCTCTCGCGAAACGGTCCCAGGCCGCCGGCGCCCGCGCCTGCGCCGGGGGCGATCGCGCCCTCGCCGTGGCCTACCGTGAAGCAAGCGCGCGGGCGCTCGTTGCTGATCACCGCGCGGATCGCCGAGGTCAGCGCCTGCTCGATCCGCGGCCGGCGCCGGAGCTCGTCGTCCTCGTCGGTCTGCACCAGATCGCGCGTGGTGATGAAATGCGGCACGTCGCCGCGGGCCACGACGATCGCTGCGTCGGTGACGATCTTCCCGTCGTCGGTCTTGCCCGCGACGATCCCGAAGCGCTGCTGGACGGCGATGAACTCGGCCGCGCGCCGATCGGGATCGACGAAGTCGACGACGAGGCGGGTCGTCTCGCCGCGGTAGGCCTCGAGCAGGTGGCGCACCGCGAGCGCGAGCGGATCGCCCTCGGAGAGCAGCACGTAGACGTGGATCGGCTCTTCGAGGCCGTGGAGCGTCTGGGTGGTGGCGTCGCTGAGCGTGTAGAGGCCGCCGCGGGTCCAGTCCCAGCGCCGGTAGTGGCGCGACGCGAGCACGTTCAGGAGCAGCGCCAGCACCATCGCGGCGACGACGCCGAGGCTGGCCGAGAGCTTGGTCCCGGCCGTGGTCCCGGTGGGGATCGGCTCGGGCTTCGCGTTCGCGTTCGCAGCCGATTTCTCGGGCGGATCGCTCATCCCCACCTCCACGCGTCGACGGTGCGCACGGTGGTGAAGAGGGGCACGACGACCAGCGTGGCGTCGAGGACCAGGCGGCGAAGATCGACGATCCCCGCGGAGAAATCGGCCATGTGGGCCCAGGGCGAGATGTACGAGCAGATGGCGCGCGCCGGCCCGTCCTCGAAGGCGAACTCGCCCAGGCCGACGGTGAAGATGGCCAGGACCATCATCGCCGAGAGCATCGCCGCGGCGAGCTGGCTCTCGGTCATCGCGCTGCTCAT
>JBDTXR010000290.1:0-11458 GCA_040006075.1 Byssovorax sp.
GCTCGAAGACGAGCTGCGCCTCGACCACATCCGCCAGGGGCGCCTCGATGCGCTTCCCGTCCACGAGCACTGCGATGATCTCTGGTTTTGATGCGTCGAGCCGGCCGCGGAGGAGGCGCTGCCCATCCGAAGCGGGCTTGGACAGCTTCACTTTCGCGGTCATCCCCGAGAATCGGGCGAAATCTGCCGCCGTGCGCAGCGGTCGGTCGAGCCCGGGGGAGCTGACTTCCATGTGGTAGCGGTGCGGGATGAGGTCTTCTGCGTCGGGGGCGTCGAGCAGCGCGGAGGCGTCTTTGGAGACCTCGGAGCAGTCTTCGAGTGTCACTCCGCCGACGAGGTTGGTGGCTGTCCCACCCTCACGCTCGATGGTGATTCGCAGGGTCCATCCCGTCCGCTCCGTCAACCATTCGAGGTCGACCATGCGGACCCCGTGCGCGGCAAAGACAGGAGCGAGGGCTTCGCTTACGCGGCCCAGGTCGACTCCGGCTTTGATTTGCTGAGCGGGTTGATTCATGGAAAAAAAAAGCCGATTCCCTGACCGGGAATCCGGCTATGCGGATCCGCCTGGTTGTCGCCGGCACCTTAGACGAATCCGAAACCTCGTGCAAGAGGGTCGGACGACGAAGGGGCCCCGCCCGGGAACAGGTGAAATGGTTCACCTTTCCTGGTCTGCGGCGGCGCGTTCCCGACGAATCGGGTCCGCGCCGGACAGCGCACGATCGAGCAGGGCTATCCCGCTGCGGTCATGCTGGAGGACCCGGGGAGTACCACACGCGGACGCGGCTGCCCAGCTCCCGAATCAATACAGCGTCGTTTCCCCGGCGTTGCGGCCGAGCGTGCTGGATTTCCACGAGAGCAAGGGCTCGAGCAGGTGCTTGGCCAGCGCGGCCGAGGCCGGCTCTTCGATCTCGACCAGGGCCGTGACCTTGAGCGCGTAGTTGCGGAGCGCCGAGGCGAAGCGCTCGAGCACCGGGCGCAAGGTGGAGACGACGACCGTCGGGGTCGGGTGGCTGGAGAGGCCGAGGAGCACGCCGTAGACGCGGTGCGCTTCGGCGAGCGCGTCGGCGAAGGGCTGGCCGCCGAGCGCGCGGATCCGGTCGCCGATCTTCGGGTCGGCGATGAGGTCGAGGCGGAGCTCGGACTGGCTCCATTCGAGCTCGTACGGGAGCAAAATGAACGAGAGGCCGTCGGGGTAGAGCTCGGCCAGGAGCGCGTGCGCCTCGCCCGATTGCGGCAGGGTGGCGGGCAGCTTCGAGAAGCCGGTGAGCCAGTCGAACAGGGCGTTCCAGCAGCCGTCGAGGGTCTCGTCGGCGGCGGCGAGCACGCTCGGATCGGCCCCGCCCAGCGCCTCGACGCGCTTCGCGGCCGCGACGCGGAGGGCGTCGAGCTCTTCGGCGAGGAGGTCGCGGGCGCGGACGATCGAGCGCGGGAGCTCGCGCGCGGCGGCGGCGGCGAGGAGCAGATCGCCCACGGCGACGGCGCCGACCGCGTCGAAGCGCGGGAGCTGGATCAAGTCTTCGGTGTTGATGACCGGCGGGTCGATGAGGCGAGGGATCATCAGCGTTCCCGGGCTCAGGCCAGGTTGGGCAAGGCGACGACGTCGACGTGGAGGACCTCTTCGAAGGCGGCGATCTCTTTCATGGCGTACTCGCTCGGGCGACCCGAGACCCGGAGCTTCGAGCAGCTCGCGTGGGCGCCTTCGAACACGGTGTTGGAGATCTCTTCGATGTTGATCCCGTGGCGCTTGAGGACGCTCAGGGTGTTGGCGAGGACGCCGACCTTGTCGAGCATGCGGACCACGATCACGAAGCGGGCCGGCGACGTCGCGCAGATGTTGACGACGTTGGGGATGGACTCTTCGGTGAGGAAGCAGCGCACGATCCGGGCTGTTTCGCGGGCGATCGCGCGCTGCGCCTGCTCGGTGGAAGCGCCGATGTGCGGGGTGGCGTAGACGACGCCGGCGTTCAAGATCGAGGCCTCGAAGGGCGCGGCGCCCGAGGCGGGCTCGGTGGCGAAGACGTCGAGCCCGACGCGGAGGCCCTTCTTCGGGATCAGCTCTTCGAGGGCCTCGTAGTCGAGCACGTCGGCGCGGGCGGCGTTGATCACGATCGCGCCGTCGGGCAGCGCCTCGAGGACCTTGCGGCTGATGATCCCGCGCGTTTGCGGCTTGATCGCCAGGTGAATGGTGAAGATGTCGGACTTCGACGCCAGCTCTTCGAGGGTGCGGGCGTGCGACACATCCATCTTCGCGGCGCGGTTGGCGGAGAGCGATCGCGACCAGGCCCAGGGCACGAGGCCGAAGGCGCGCGAGCGGGCGAGCACCTCCTGGCCGATGGCGCCGAGGCCGGCGATGCCGATGCGCGCGCCGAGCAGCCCGCGCGCCGCGGAGTAGTTGGACTTCTCCCAGCGGCCGGCGCGGAGGTCGTGGGTGGCGTCGACGATCCGGCGATCGAGCGCGAGGATGAGGCCCATCGTCAGCTCGGCGACGGCCGCGCCGTTCTTGCCCGGGCAGTTGGCGACGTACACGCCGCGAGCGCTGGCCGCGACCACGTCGATGGTGTTCACGCCGGCGCCGGCGCGGATGATGAGGTTGAGCTGTTTGCCGGCGTCGATGGCTTTCGCCGTGACTTCCGTGGAGCGGACGACCAGGATCCCCACGCCTTCGAGGGCGTCCGGGAGCGTGTCCCGGGTGAGGTCCGGCCGAGACACGATTTCGATGCCGAGGACCCGCAGCTCCTCGAGCGCCTGGATCTCTATCTTGTCGGCGAGCAGGAGGCGCATCGGTGGGGGAACGCTACCAGAAACGCTCGCGGTTGCCGCGTGTCTTCTGGTGAGCCTCGCCGCGTGCAGCTCGGACCATCACGTCTCGGCCTGGGGCGCGGCCGGGTCTCCTCGCCTCGGGGCTTACCTGGAGACGCCGGACCTCGACGCGCGGCTCGCCCTCGTCGACACCGAGACGGCCGCGCTCGGCCTGCACCTGACGGACGAGATCCCGATCACGCTCGCGCACGGCGGAGGCGCCGCGCGGATCCGCGGCTACGAGGGCACCGACACGCTCGGCCGCCCGGTGCACGCGATCCGCGTGGCGACGGCGCGATCGGTGGTGATGGCGGTGGGCCCGGTCGACTCGCACGACACCGCGCGCGACGGTGCGACCGAGCTCGTGCCCGCGCTGCTCGTGGAAGACGGCGGCCGCCGCGGCTCGGCCTTTCGATCGGGCACCGATCTCACCGGCGACGGGGCGATCGCGGTGGTGGCGAAGGGCGAGACCGGGCAGCTCGCGATCTGGCGGATCACCTCGCTCGGCGCGGCGCCGTACCCGATCGCCATGGCCGCCCCGCCGACGCGCGCGCTCGACGTCGACGGCGACGGGCGCGTGGATCTCGTCGGCGATTTGGCGACAGAGTGCGGTGACGCCATCGCGCCGAGGCTCAGCGACGCGGCGACGTTCGACGGCGTCGGCTACTCCAACCGCACCGAGGGCGCGCGCGCCTTCCACGCCGCGCTGGCCGAGGCCGCGCCCCCGCGGAACGGCGACGCGCCGGCGAGCGACGAGCTCCGGCTCCGTCGCGCGGTGGAGCGCGCGTGGCACGCGGTGCAGGCCGGGAAATCGAGGGAAGACGCGCGGAGCGAGCTGGATCGCGAGGTGGTACCGGCGCGCCTCCGCGCCGCGTTCGATCGCTGCGTGAGCGTGCTCAGTCCTTCACCGGGAGCGCGGGGACCGCGAACGCCTGGCGGAACGTGAAGACGATGTCGCCGGGGAAGCCGCCCGCGGGGACCACGCCTTTGGTGAGCGGGAAGCCCCAGTCGACGCGGAGCACGACGCGATCGAGCTGCGGGAAGAGGACGCGGAGGCCGAAGCCCGCGCTCTGCTTGAGCCGCATCTTGTCGAAGCCGTCGAAGGCGTCGCCGCTGTCGAAGAAGGCCGCGCCCGCGAGCTGGCAGCTCAGGATCTGCGCGGCGCGCGAGCGAAGCTCGAGCGTCGCGGCGACGACATCCCGGCCGATGAAGGCGCCGCTCGGGTAGCCGCGCGGCCGCGTGTCGCCGCCGAGCGCGCTCTTGGCGTTGAGGTAGTTGGCGTAGCGATCGAGCAGGCGCGCGTCGAAGTGCAGGCGTCCAATCGGCGTGCGCGGCGAGGTGATCCGCGTGCCGACGTCGATCGAGCCGTCGGGGACGCCGCTCGTCGTCAGCTCGTGGGTGAGCTCGACGTAGGCCTTGGCGAGCCCGTCGCCGAGCGGCACCGAGTACGCCGCCGCCGCGTACACGGCGAGGAAGCTCCGCGACGAGCCCAGCGCGGTGGTGATCGGCGTGAGCTGGAGGTACGCGTCGTGGCCGCGGATGAAATTCTCCTGGAGGCCCAGGGTCTCGAAGTCGAGGATGGTGATGTAGCGGTTGGAGTGGCTGCGGATCTGGAAGTACGGGCCGATCTGCGTGTCGCTCACCGGCAGCGCCTGGGTGACGAAATCGGCGCTGGCGACCGGCCCGAAGCGCGAGTTGTCGGGCGCGCGGAAGACCTTGCGGCTGGCGAGAACACCGATCTTGAAATCGTTCTTGATCGTGGTGCCGAACGAGCGCGTCACGTCGTAGTGCCCGCTGAGCGTGTCGCTCTGGTACGCGTACGGGATGTCTTCGACGATGGGCGTGAGCTTGGAGTCGAACGTCCGCAGCTTGCTCCCGACGTAGCGGCGCACCGTCTCGCCGCGCCACTTGATGTCGGAGCTCCAGGCCCAGAGCGCCTTCGTCGAATACAGCGGCTGCCCGTACGAGAGCTCGCCGTACGAGCCCTCGGCCGCGCCGGTCGTGCGGTTGACGATCACGCCGCCCGAGGCGTCGGCGTTGATCCAGCTCCCGGCGATGCGCGGCACGATGTAGTGGCCGCCGAACGAGAGCGTGCCGATCGTCTGCTCGAAGCGCGCCGAGACGGTCTGGTGCGTGCCGAGGAAATTCTCTTCGGCGGGCTCGGCCAGGTAGTGCTCGAGCTTGCCGCCGGCGACGCGGAAGTCCTGGTTGAAGCGCAGGCTCCAGATGTCCTTGGTGATCACCAGCAGGCGCACGCGATCGGGCGCGCTGCCGACCATCGGCGCGGCGAGCACCAGCGAGACCTGACGGGTGTTGCGAAGGTTGCGCTCGGTCTCGTCGACCAGGGCCTGATCGTAGCGTCTGCCCTTGGTTTGCAGGACTTCGCGCTCGATGACGTACGGCTTCGAGGTGACGTGGAACCAGTTGACGAAGCCGAGGAACACCTCGGGGATGAAGTCGCGCTTCTCGAAGACGTCGAGCCGCACGGTCTCGATGCTCTCGACGATCTTCCCCTCGGGGCTCGGATCGAGCTGGCCCTTCACGGTCGCGAGCGCGTTGTCGAGCGAGGTCTTCTCGTAGCCCGAGAGGCGCGCGCGCGCGGCCGGCGTCGCGGCGGGATCGTCAGCGCGCGCGGTCGGCGCGGCGAGCGACAGCGCGAGGCCGAACGCGATCGAGCCCGCAATGGCCGGCCGCATCGCGCTCAGAGCGTGTCGGTCGGAGCGTAGGTCGCGAGGACGTTCACCTTGTAGCGCGCGTACTGGTGCGGGATCACCGCCCAGTCCGGCGTGGGCATCGCCTTCTTGATGCAGCGGAGGAGCTGCTGCGCCTTGGCGCGCTTGAGGCTGCTCGACTTGCCGGCGAAGAGGTTGAGCTTCTTCTGCCGGAAGTCGGTCTCCATGACGAAGCTCACGGTGAATGAAGCCTTCGATGCCGGCGCGCAGGCGACGTTGTCGCGGAGGGTGCGGGCGAGGCTGTCTTCGAAGAACGTCACGTGATCGCAGCGCTCGGGCGTGGTCTTGCCCGGGCCGGGATTTTCGCAGCGGATCGTGGTGGGCGCAGCGACGGTGATCCCGCCCGGCGGCCCCGCGTCGAACGAGACGATGTTGGTGCTCGAGGCGGGCGCGGGCGCGCCGGCGTCGATGAGCGCGGCGGCGTCGGCGCTGGGGATCGACTCGGGCCGCGGGCGACGCCACAAGTAGAGCGGGACCGCGACGAGGATCAGGCCGGCGACGAGCGCGATGATGATCTGGAGACGCACCGGCCGCTCGCCCCCACCGCGACCGAGGTAGCGGTACGGCGAGGGTTGCGAGGGCGGGCTGGAGGGGAAAGGAGGCCGGATCATGCGCTGGTCGACGTGATGAAACGACTACCGCATCGGCGCGCGCACCCCAATAGAATACGTGCCGAAGAAAAAGCTCAGTCGACGAGGGTTCGCGCGGGTCGCCCCGGCTCGCCCTTCACCAGAGTCGCGCCGAGCTCGAGCGTGTCGGGCAGGAGACCTTGTACTTGCGACACGATCTGCTCGACCACGTGGCGGGCCTCTTCGATGGTGGGGCCGACGATCGAGATCGCGAACTTCAGCGGGCCGGTGCGCCCCGCGACGACGGGCGTGAGGCTGAGCAGCAGCATCTCGGTCAGCTCGACCACGCGCTGCGCCGCGCGGCGAAGAGCGAGCATTTCGAGGATCGTGGGCCGCTCGCTCACCTGGCGGTTGGGGCCGCGGAGCTCGTAGCGCGCGACCTCCATCGGGGCCTCCGCCCAGTCGCCGAAGAGGCCGTCTTCGTCGATGGCCTTGAGCAGGTGCTCGCGCACGAGGAGGCCGGTGAGGCCGTCGCGCTTGTGGAGGTACTGGCGCGCGCGCTTGTGCTGGATCGACTCGGGGGCAAAGCTCACCAGCTTGAGGCGGCACTCGCCGACCTGCGCCTCGCCGCCGTGGAGCAGCGCGAGCTGGGTTTTGCGCTCGTAGTTGTGATCGGCGTAGCTGCCGTTGGTGCTGCTGAGGTCCTCGATGAGCCACGATCCCGACTGCCAGCGGAGCACCGCGTGCGTGCCGGAGACCGTGGCCTCGGGCATCACCAGATCTTGATCGCCGCGGCGTCCGACGGAGAGCAGCGGCTTGTCGAGCGGGAGGAGCTGGCCGACGATTTCCGGTGCGTTCGTGGCGTACGTGACGAGCAGGCCCTGCGCGCCGGGGTTGAACGTGGTGACGACCGCGCGGCCCGGAGGCGGCCCCGGATCGAGCCGCTCGCGCGGGAGCTGGATCGGGCTCGTCGTCAGCTGCGTCGGGTTGAAGAAGCGCATGTGCCGCGCCTGCGGCCGCATCTGCGCGTCTTCGTTCATGCCGCGGAAGATCTGGCGGACCTCGTCGATCGAGAGGCCGGCCGGCACATCGAACATGATCTGCTGCCGCATGGTCTTCGCGCGCGGCTTGTATCCGGGCTCGGGGACGCGGCAGGTCCACATTTCCCAGAGCGTGAGCGCCATGGCGTAGACGTCGTCGTCGGCGCTGGCGCCGCCGGAACGCAGGCGCTCGGGCGACATGTAGTTCGGGGTTCCGCCGTCGGGCGGGGCGCCGGGGCGACGAGCCGAGGCGCGCGCGCGCTCTTGCGCGAAGCCGAAGTCGAGGATCACGGCGCGGCCTTCGCTGACCATGACGTTGCCGGGCTTCAAGTCGCCGTGCACCAGGCCCTGCGCGTGGATCGCGGCGAGGCCGGCGCAGACCTCGGAGGCGATCTTGCGGAACTCGTCGGCCGTGTAGCCGCCCTGAGCCTTCTTTTTGCGGATGTGGGTGTGCAGCGTTTGCCCGGGGATCTGCTCCATCACCAGGATGGGGCCCCACGAGCTGGGCGCGAGATCGTGGACGCGGCACACGTTGGGGTGGCTGACGGAGCGCGCGAGCAGGAGCTCCATGCGCAGCGCCTCGTCGTCGCCGGGCATGCGCGACTCTTCGCGGACGACCTTGAGCGCGACCGTCTGCTGGGTGGACCTGTCGAATGCCAGGAACACCTCGCCCATCCCACCTTTGCCGAGGCTCTGGCGGATATCGTAACGATCGTTGACGATCGTTCCGGCGGCGATGGGCGGGGGAGGGCTGGCTTTTGTGGTCACGCGCGCGTGGCTAGCGTAGTCGTTTCACGCGTCTTCTCGGGGTTGCACCGCGCCGCGTTCGGTCGGGCCCCGCGAGTCGAGCGAGTTCGGGGCCAAGCGTCGTCCATCTGCACGGAGAGCGCAACGAGTCTTGCAGGGGATCGAAGATTCGATGCCGCCGGGGCAGCTCTACCGCGGAGCCTGGAGGGAACTTCGCCGAGGACAGAGCGGCGCCCGCCGGCCGTGCTTGACGACGTGGCCCCGATCGACCTAAGCGCGCCGCGGGCCCCGAGCCGCACGCCCTGCGGACCTCGGTGCCAGCTCGAAGCAGTCGACGCGCGCGCCACACCTTTTCGACGGTGAGGCGATCGCGTCGGACAACAGGGAAGCCGGTTCAACGCCGGCGCGGCCCCCGCCACTGTATCCGGGGACGAAGGCGGAAATCACCACTGGATCAAGCCCCGACGCGAGCGTCGAGCGAGATCCGGGAAGGTCCGCCGGAGGACGATCCGGGAGCCAGGAGACCTGCTGCAGCGAGACCGTCCGCGACCTCCGGGGTGGAGGGATGGGACGGCTGCGCGACGCGTCCGTCTTGCTGCCCTTCCATCTCGCCGCTCCGCGGTCGCTCCCTGGCGGAGCGCTGGCTCCGCCTCGAACCGAGAGGCGCGGGCGAGCGCCTTGATGGAGACGACGACGATGAAGCAGATCGATGGAAACGCGGCGCGCGCGCTGGTGGCGGTGGTGGCGATCGGGAGCGCGGCGGTGGCCGCAGGCGCGTGCAGCGGAGGGCAGATCCTGCCGCCGCCGCTGCCGAGCACGACGAGCGCCGGCGGGGCGGGCGGCATGGATCCGAGCACGGCGAGCAGCACGAGCAGCACCGGCGGCGCCGGTGGATCGGGCGGCGCGACGGCGTCGAGCGCGAGCACCAGCGCCGGCAGCGGCACCGGCGGCAGCGCGCCGACGTGCCTCGACGCGGCGGCCGTCGCCGATGTGCTGACGATCAAGGACGCCTCACTGTGCGCCGTCGCTCGCTACGATGCGGCCGAGGAGCTGGGCTTCAACGCCCCGTCGTGGGGCGCGCACGGCGGCCCGCTCACGCTCCGCGCGGGGATGAACGGGACGTTCGATCTGGTGCGCTGGACGCCGCCCGCCGACACCAAGGGCGCGCTCACCAAGCAAGAGGTGAACGTCGACGGGAAGATCCCGATGGGCGCGTTCCTCGGCGGCCAGGCCGTGGATGTCCCGTTCTTCGGCTGGACCGCGCTCGCCTACACGGGCGCGTTCCCCGACACGAAGGGCGAGCTGCTGCTCGTGAAAGGCAGCGCCGTCGACAAGCGCTACGCGACCAACGGCTCGTACGCGACCGCGGGGATCAGCGCCGCGAACGCGCAGGGTCGCCTCTTGCTCACCGGCCTCTCGAACGTCGGCGACGCCAAGGCCGGAGCGAACAGCCTCTTCGCCGCCGACACCTGCGGCACGCCCGCGATGCCGGCGCTGCTGCCCGGGATGGACGCGACGTGCAAGGCGCCGATCACCGTCGCGACCTGGGGCGATTCGTCCGGCCCCGTCGCCGTCGATCACGCGGGGAACGCCTTCACCGTGATGTCGAGCTTCGATGGCTCCCAGGAAGCGCGCGGCTTCGATGCCGCCTCGATCGCGCGCGGCGGATCGCCGACGGCCGGGGTCAAGCTCTTCACGATCCCGGGCTTCGGATCGAACCTCGCGGCCCTCGCGCCGACGGCCACCGCGGCGGGGATCGTCGCCTACCAGCCGAGCGACGGGACCACGTTCCTGCCGCAAGACGTGCTCGAGCAGCGGTACACCGTGGCGGGCGGCAAGCTCGCGGCGATGGGCGCCCCGACGACGATGCTCCAGGCCGCCACGGCCAACGCGCTGCTCTACGTGATCGTCGACGATCAAGATCGCCTGTGGGTCGGCACCGACAAGGTCGCGCCGGCCACCGGGGCGACGTACGTCGTCCTCGCGCGCACGCCCTGATCCCCTGGGCCTCGCGCCCTCTGAATCTCCGCGCGCCACGGCCCGCGGTGAAATTCCTTCACCGCGGCACGTGACGTGCACGTAGCCTTGGCGTCGCGGAGGCATCATGACCGGGCTAGAGGCGAAGGCCGATCAAGCAGTGCGGGACGCGGTGGATGCCTTCATCGAAGGCCGGCTCCGCTCCGAGTACACGGGCGAGACGGTCTTCGAAACGAAGAACAGCCGCTACCGACTCATGGACGGTGTGCTGTTCTCGGCGCCCGACGCCTCGCTCGTCGGCGCCGAGCTCGTGGGGTGGTTAATCGAGTCCCCGCGGCGATGCTCGGTCGAGTCGGCGTGGCAAGCCACCTCGCGCGCGGTGCTCGTCGATCGCCAGCGCGGGCGCCACATCATCGTCACCTCCAGCACGCGCATGCTTCACCTCGAAGAGGAGTCGCCGGAGTCTGGATCAAACGAAGACCAGACTGGATCCTCGGTCCATCCTCCCATCTGGGAAGAGGGCGCCTCGCCTGCGCCCACGCTGCCTCCGCCCTCCGCCCCGCCTTCGTCGAGCCACCTGCGCCCGCCGTCGTACGCGCCGGCGCCGATGCTCACCGCGCAGCCGCAGCCGGCGTCGCGCCCGCCGCTGCCCGTGGCGCCGCTGCCGCGCGTCCATGCCCCGCCGCGACCCATGCTCCAGCGCATCCCGCAGGCCACGGCGCCGAAGCCTCTCGCGCGACCGCTCCCCTACCCCTCTGCGCCGCCGCGCCGCGCCGCGCCGTCGCCGCTGCCCGCCGTCGCCGCGCAGCAGATGGCGCCGCTCCCGCCGCCCGGGCGCCTCCCGTTGCCGCGGTCGATCGCCCCCGCGCACCCGCACATCGAGACGCTCGACGAAGGCGTCGTGCAGGTCGATTGCGACGACGAGCTCGAGGGGACCGATCCCGGCGCGCCCCCGTTCCTGCTCGCGCGACCGGCCGGTCGCCCCGCGTCGATCGTCCCGGCCGCGCCGGCGAGCCAGCCGTTTCCACTCGCCCGGGTGATGCAACGCGGGGCGCTCCTCCGCTGAATTCGCGCTCCGGGATCGCCTGACGCCGCGCGCGGGGCGCCGACGCGCAGCACGGCATTGGGCGCGTTCTACAGCAGCATCGACGAGCGCTGGCGCAGTGCGTCAAACACGCGCGCACGCGGATCGCCCCCGCGACGAGACCCATCGTAATTGACAGCCGGAATGCGCGCGGGCGACAATTTTGATAGATCTTCAGAACGGGCGATACGCGCCCCTCGACGATCTTCCCCCAAGCCCCCCGCGAAGTTGCTGCCATGCCCGAGAGCCGTCCAGAGGGTGCCGCCAGCGCCCGCCCCGAGCAGGCCGGCCCCCCGAGCAAGGGGGAGCCGGATCCCCTGATCGGGCGGGTTGTCAACGGGCGATTCAAGATCATCTCGGTCATCGCCCGCGGCGGAATGGGCAAGGTCTACAAGGCCGAGCAATCGCCTCTGAATCGCATCTGCGCGCTCAAGGTCCTGAGCCCGAAGTACGAGGGCGATCGCGATCCCGAGTTCCACAAGCGCTTCTTCCTCGAGGCCTCCACGGCCG
>JBDTXR010000291.1:0-11458 GCA_040006075.1 Byssovorax sp.
GGGACCCAGTTGTTGTCGAGGAACGATTGCGCCGCGGTGGTGAGATAGGCCTTGAGCGGCGCCTCGCCGGGGCTGGTCACGGCCTCGGCGGCGGCCTTGAGCTCGCGGCTCACGGCCTCCATCTCGGCCTTGTACACCACGTTGTAGGCGACGGGCTTGAGGGCGTCGCCGTCGGCGGTGACGACGGAGAAGGTGTCGAGCAGCGTCTTCTGATCCTTGCGGGCCTGGAGCGTCTCGCAGAACTTTGCGTCCTTCTGGAGGCTCGCGGGGTAGAGGCCGGAGATCTTCGGCGCGGCGGGCGAGAGCGCGTTGCACGCCGGATCTTTCTCGGTGAGCGGCGCCTCGCACCAGGGACCCTGGTTGCGATAGAACACCATCTTGCTGGCCGTGTCGTCGTCGGGGATCTTCGCGGCGAGGCCGGTCGTGCCCTTCTGCCGGGCGAAGATCTGCTCGATGATCACCGCGGCTTTGGCGACGTGATCGACGATGGCCTTGTCCTCGGCGGAGGCGGTGCGGAAGTCGGAGTACACGAGCGACGGGCGGCCCTGCGCCAGCTCGGCGGTCATCGCGGCGCGGCGCTTCTGCTCGGCGTCGCTGAGGCCCGCTGTCGCGACGCCGCCCTTCATGCGCGCCACCATCGCGTCGTAGGCGGTGGTGAAGGCCGGGGTGAGCTTGCCTTTGTCGACCCACATCGGCGTCACCGCGGCGATGCCCCACAGGGTCGCGATCTCGTCGGGGTCGATGGCCCCGTTGCCGTTGGTGTCGGCGATCCAGAACAGCGGCAGATCGAGCTCGGCCGCGAGGCGGTTGAGCTGGAGGCGCGGTATGGCGTCGAGCTTCGCGGGCGCGGCGCCGGGCCCCGGCGCGGGCGCCGCAGATCCCATCGGGATCGGCGGCGGCAGCGGCTGCGGCGGACCAACCGGCGGCGGCTCGTCGCACCCGACGAGAGCGGCCGAGGCGAGCAAGAGAGAGGCGAGGGGGGCTCGGAGCGAGATCGGTTTGCGCATGGCGCGCCGAGCTTAGATCAGAGGCTCTGCGACCGTCACCCTTCCTCGTCGCGTCGGATCGCTTCTTTTACCATTTCGAGATAACGCGGATCTTCGCCAACGAAAATCTCTTCGCCGGCCCGCGTGTGCGCGCGGAGCAGCTCGTCGAGCGCGCGGCCCTTGTTCCCCAGCTCGAGCTCGACCTGGCCGAGGCGGAGATGAAGGAACGGGTTGCCGACGGCGCCCGCGCAGCGCAGCGCGTCGTTGAGCGCGTCGCGCGCGGCCGTGAAATCGCGCTTCAGGTACAGCGTCTCGCCGAGCGCGGTGAGGATCCACGCGGTGACCTTCCACGCGAGCACCGGCTTGGGCACGAGCGCGAGCGCGGCCTTGTAGCGGACCAGCGCCTCGTCGTAGCGCTGGTGCTCCACGTCGTCGTCGCCGCGCTCGCAGAGCTCGGTGATCTCCGCGACGATGCGCTCGTCGAGGTCGTGCGCGCCGGGTCGACTCATGACACCGCAAATCCTCCGCGGCCCGACGCTAGCACGTTGGTATGCTCCGCCGAGATGAGCATCGACAGCACGCCCAAGGCCACCGCGTACGAAGGTCCCAACGCCGAGCAGCGGCGCAACTGGAACGAGCTCTCGGGGCCGGCGTGGGTCGCCGAGTCGGAGCAGATCGGCGCGCAGATCCGGGCCTTCGGCGCGCCCGCGCTCGCGCGCCTCCAGGTCGCGGCGGGCCTGCGCGTCCTCGACGTGGGCTGCGGCGGCGGCGAGACGACGCTCGCGCTCGCCGAGAGCGTCGGCCCGAGCGGCGCTGTGCACGGCGTCGACGTGTCGCGCCCGCTGCTCGATCACGCCAGGGAGAAAGCCGCGCGCGCCGGCGTCACCAACGTGACCTTCGAGCTCGCCGACGCGCAGACCGCGGCGCTGCCCGAGGGCGCGTTCGACCGCTTGTTTTCCCGCTTCGGAGTGATGTTCTTCGCCGATCCGGTCGCCGCTTTCGTCAACCTCCGCAAGGCGCTGAAGAAGGACGCGCGGATGGCCTTCGCGTGCTGGCGATCGATGGACGACAACCCGTGGATGAAGGTCCCGCTCGCGGCGGTCGCGAAGCACGTCGACCTGCCGCGGCCCGAGCCCTTCGCGCCCGGACCGATGGCCTTCGCCGACGCGCTGCGGACGCGTGGGATCCTGGAGCGCGCGGGCTTCCGCGAGGTGGCGTTCGAGGTCGTCGACGCGCCGATGAACGTCGGCGGCGGCCTCGCCGATCTCGACGCGACGGTGGCCTTCATGACCCGGATCGGGCCCTCGGCGGGCGCGCTGCGGCAGGCGGATCCGGACGCGCGGGCGGCGGCGATCGTGGCGATGCGAGAGGCCGTGGCGCCGTACCACGGGAGCAGCGGTGTGGTGATGCCAGCGTCGGTGTGGATCGTGACCGCGGTGAATGGCTGAGCGCCGAGCGCGCGAGCTCCGGGATCGGGTGTCCCGGTCCGCGGCGAATGAAGGGCGTACGCCGCCGCGGGCCGCCCTGCTAAGGCCGTAACGTGCATCGATATGCCTCTCTCTTTGCCTCGGCCCTCAACCCGTAGATACCATCTATCCAGGAGCCGCCGATCACTCCTCCTCGCCCCCGAGCGTGAGCGAAGCGTGCAGTGCATGGCCTCCACATGGCAGCAGACTCTGCCGCGCTTCGAGCCGGGCTGCGCCGGCTTGCGTCCCGCCCCCCGTGCCGGTAGGTCTGGGGCATGACCTTCGCCGACCTGAAGAACGACTCTTATGCGGGCCAGCTCAAGGCGGGTGACTGGTATACCAAGCTGACCGACGTCGTGGCCATCTCCATCTGCGACTTCGAGCTATGGCCCGACGAAAAGCAGGACTTGAAGGGTCTTCCGCGCGTACCGATGCTGAGCCGGTGGAACATGACCGAGCGCGGATCGAAGAATCATGGCCTCTTGCAGGTTCAATATGCCTTCCTGGAGCTGCCCAAGATGCCGGGCCAGCGGCCGGAGAAGCCCGGGGCCGACCTCTGGGCCTGGCTGTTCGTGCACGCGAGCGAGCTGACCGAAGTGCCGGCCGACCTCAGGCCGGGGCCTTACGGGGACGCCCTCGAGCTGGCGAACAAGGCGAAGTTCACGGTGGGAGAGCTGCAAGCGTACGAGAAGACGCGGGATGAGATCCGGCAGGTGCTCGAGATCGCAGCGGCGCGATGGGTCGAGGGGCTCGCCGAGGGTGAGATCCGGGGCGAGATCCGGGGCGAGATCCGGGGCGAGGTCAAGGCGAAGGTCGCGGCGATCCTCGCGATCCTCGCGGCGCGCAACCTTGCCGTGAGCGACTTGGTGAGCGCTCGCGTCGAGGCCTGCAAGGAGGCGGCGTCGCTCGATCGGTGGATCGTCCGCGCGGCCACTGCAGCTTCCGCGGAAGAGCTCTTCTCGGAGCAGGGTTGAGGGACTCCGCGTCTCCGGATCTGGCACCGCACCTCATCGAGCCCACGATGCACGGCGAAGCACGCATGGAGCTGGTCTGGCCAAACGCAGCATGCTTGCCCAGCTACGCGCAGGCGCTGGCCAGAGGCTGGTCGTCGGACAGCTCCCGACCGCAAGCGGCAGGCGAGCAGCTCGCGAGGATCGAGGCCGATCCAGAGGCGTTCCTGGCCAGCCTCGTGCTCTTGAAGCCCGGGGGCGAGACGATCCTGCTCCCGGACGGATCGAGGGTCCCGCGCATCCCTGGCTACCACCGCTGGATGTGGGATGGAGAGTTCTGCGGCACCATCGGGCTGCGCTGGCAGCCGGGTACACAAGAGCTCCCACCGCACTGCCTCGGTCACATCGGGTATGGAGTGGTCCCGTGGAAGCAGCAGCGCGGCTACGCGACGCGCGCGCTGGCCCTGCTGCTCCCGGAGGCGAAGGCCCAGGGGCTCTCGTTCGTCGAGATCACCACCGATCCAACCAACGTGGCCTCCCGGCGCGTGATCGAGGCCAACGGCGGGGTGCTGTTCGAGCACTTCACCAAACCTGCCCGGTTCGGCGGCGTGCCCGGCGTGCGCTACCGCATCTCGCTTCCATGAACGGGAGAGCTACGAGCAGAGCCAAAGCGACCGACTCTGCGCGGAGGTCTTCGAGATCAACCTTGTAGTCGCGGAGCTCGTACGCGATCCCGAGCGCGTCGAGGATGCGGGCGGCGTTGGTCTTCATGCGCTGACGTCACACCGGAGCGAGCATGGCCGCCATTCGCTCGGGGTTGCGGATGCGCTGATCGGTCATCGTGGTGATCGAGGCGAGCACGAGGTCGCGGCCCTCTTCGCCGCCGAGGAGCTCGCCCTCGCGGCGGCGCGAGGCGGCGGCGTGGAGGCCCATCTCGAGGCCCTCGAAGTCGCGGGCGGCGTCGCGGTAGAAGGCGAGGGCGCGGTCGTGGCGGCCCCGTGCGAGGGCGATCCCCGCGTTGAGCTGCGCGCCGAAGCTGCTCGCGAGGGGGCGCTTCTCTTTCATGAGCGCGCGGGCGCGGCGCTCGGCCTCGCGGAGGAGGCCCTCGCGATCCTCGTGGCCCTGGCGCGCGGCGAGGACGAGCGCGTTGCCGAAGACCCAGTCGACCTCGTTGCGGACCATCTCGACGCGGAGGAGCTGCGAGCCTTCGAGCGCGGGCCAGCCCTCGCGCATCTGCGCGAGCGCGGCCTCGCCGCTGGACTCGTAGAGGTGCGAGTTGACGTGGACCAGCAGGTCGCCGAGGTGCTGGGTGTGCCAGCCGCGCTTCGACCAGCTCTGGAGGGCGTCGGCCGACTCGCGGCGCGCCTCGGCCGGGCGGTCGTGCGCGAGGTGGACGCGCGGGACACAGAAGGTGCGGAGCGAGGCCTCGTTGTAGAGCGCTCCGAGCTCCTGCGCCTCGTGGAGGCACGGCGGCAAGCGGCGCGCGAGCTCGTCGATGTCGCCGATCATCACCAGGCCGCCCATGGACCACCAGGCCTGGATCGAGCCAATTTCCCAGATGATGTCGGTGCACGTGGCGCGGAAGACGGCGACGGCGTGGTCGGAGAGCGCGATGGCCTCGCGGAAGCGGTGGTCGTAGTAGGCGACGCCGGCCGCGGCGCCGGCGGCCCAGGCGAGCGCGTGCGGGTGCTGGATGCGCGCGGCGATCTCCGCGGCGCGGGCCGCCAGCGCCTTGCCGCGGGCGCGGCCGCGCGAGCCGCCCTCCATCGCGGCGAGGATCGACTCCCACGCGAGGGCGCGGGCGATGCGGTAAGGCTCGCCGGCGCGGAGCGCGAGGAGGAGGTGCCGCGCCTGGAAATCCGCGCCGCGGATGATGTCGGTGGCGCCGAGCCCGTTGCCCACCGACCAGCAAATGTCGATGCGCGCGAGATCGTCGGCGGGGACGCGGTGGGCGTCGCGCTCGGTGAACCCGGTGCCGAGGACCGAGAGCTGCGCGCGGCGAAAGAGCAGCGACATCAGCGCGCGCGTGGGCGTCTTCGGGAGCTCCAAGTCGACCTCGGCGAGGACGCCCTCGAGCGTGCTGAGGCCGTCGTCGATGTGGCCGGCGCGGAGGAGCTGCTCGGCGGCGCGGCGGCGAAGATCGAGCGACTCGCCCTCGGGGGCGTCGCGCGTGGCGTCGAGGTACGCGCGCGCGGCCTCGACGCCGCGGCCGGCGTTGGCGAGGGCGTGCGCGAGCTTCTTGCGGAGGAGCTGCGGCGCGGTGCCGCGGAGCTCGATCGCCTTGCGGTACAGGGCCGCGGCGCGATCGAAGGCCAGCGCCTCCTCGGCGCGGTCGGCGGCGATCTCGGCGAAGCGGAGCGCGTGATCGACGTCGCCGGCGCCGAGGAAATGCACGAAGAGCGCGTCGATGTCGTCGCCGCCCTCGGCCTCGATCGCCGCGGCGAGGCCGGCGTGGCGCGCGGCGGTGTCGGCGGCGGAGAGCGAGGCGATCACCATCAGGCGGATGCGATCGTGGAAGCACTCGACGTCGGCCTGCTCGGCGCGCCGGGGGCGGGCGCTGTCGGTGTCGAGGCGATCGAGCGCGGCGCGGCTGCGGATCAGGTGCTCGGAGCGAAGCACGGCGAGGACCTGGGGCCCGTGCTCGATCTCGGCGGCCGAGCAGACCGTGCTCTGCGCGATCGGGCGGCCGGCGACGGCGATCGATTCGAGGAGGCGCCGCGCGTCGGGCGCGAGCCGCGCGAGGCGCGCCGTGAGCACCTCGTGGAGGGAGATGATCGCCGGGACACGGAGCTCGCCGGCGTCGGGCTCGCGGGTGCGAACGTGGCGCGCGAGCTCGTGCACGAAGAGCGGGCTGCCGCCGGACTCGACGGCGATCTGCTCGGCGATCCCGCCCTCGGCGTCGCCGGCGAGGAGCACGCGGGCCAGCGCGCGCGCCTCGCGGTGCACCAGCGGCCCGACCATCAGCTCGCGCACGTCGCTCTCGATTTCGCCGCGCGCGAGGCGCTCGCGCAGCACGTGGACCAGCTCGATCGTCGCGGCGTCCTCGGTCCGGTAGCTGGCGATGAGCAGCAGCGCCGGCGCGTCCGACCGCTGGGTGAAGCCCCCGTCGTCCATCGCGGGATCGAGCAGATCGAGGAGCAGCGCCGCGCTGTCGGCGTCGCCCCACTGGAGGTCGTCGATCCACACGATCAGCGGCTGCGCCGAGGCCATCCGCGCCAGCAGCTCGCGCAGCGATCCGAAGGCGCGGCGGCGGAGCTCGAGCGGATCGGGCGCGTCGGCGCGCTTCGGGGCGGTGCGGATGGCCTCGACGCGCAGGAGCACCGGGAACACCCGCGCCAGCGCCTGGATGTCGGGCGGGATCAGGTGCGCCACCTCGGTGAGCGGGAGCGATCGCAGGTGCTGCGTCAGCGCGTCGATCAGGCTGTCGACGCCCTTGTAGGGCACGCTCTCGCGCTCGTAGCAGCGGCCCTCGAGCACCACCGCGCCGTCGCGCCCGATCACGTCGTCGAGGAAGCGCTGGAGCAGCGCGCTCTTGCCCATGCCCGCGGTGCCGTGGACCTGGAGCGTCACCGCCTTGCCCCGCCGCGCGGCGCTGAAGGCGTCTTCGAGCACCGCGAGGTGGTGGTCGCGCCCGACGAACGGGAGCACCTCGTCCCACGCGTCGCCGGGGCCCGGCGCGGCGACGGCGACGGCGCCGACCGCGGCGAGGATCGCGGCCTCGGGCGGGCGATCGCTCGGCTTGCGCTGGAGCAGGCCCACGCAGAGATCGGCGAGATCGTCGGGCAGGTCGGCCACCAGCAGCCGCGGATCGGGCGGGTCGAGGTGGATCTTGTTGGTGAGGATCTCGCTTGTTTTCCCGCCGATCGGGAGCCGACCGGTGAGCGCCTCGTAGAGCATCACGCCGAGCGAGTACCAGTCCGACGCGGGCGAGAGGCGCGCGCTCATCGCCTGCTCGGGCGACATGTACGCCGGGGTCCCGACGATGCGGCGATCGAGATCGCGGGTCGATGACGAGCGGCCGGAGAGGCTGGCGATCAGCCCGAAATCGAGGACCTTCAGGTGACCGTCGGCCGTGACCAGGACGTTCGACGGCTTGAGATCGCGGTGCAGCTTCCCGGCGCGGTGGATCGCGGCGATGCCCTCGGCGAGCTGACGGAGCGCGGGGCGGAGGCGCCCGACGTCGAGCCCGGCCATCACCACGACCGAGCGCGAGCCCGACGCCGAGCTGGGCTCGCCGTTCGAGGCGCTCCCCATCGACGGCGACAGCTCCGACGATTTCACCGTGTTTTGAAGGGTGGTGCCGGCCTCGACCGCGACCGTCGGAGCGTCGGGATCGCCCACGCCAGCGACGCCGTGCACGTAGTCGAGGAAGCCCACGCCGTCGACGAGCTCCATCGACAGGTAGATGTCGGCGCCGTCGGCGAAGAGCTCGTGCAGCGCCACCAGGTTGGGGTGGACCACGTCGACGAGGCCGCGGAACTCTTGCTTGAAATCGTAGAGCGCGCCGGCGTCTTCGAGGCTGAGCTTCTTCAGCGCGACGCGGGCGCTGCGGCCCTCTTCCTGCGCTTCGAACACCACGCCGAACGTGCCCGACCCGCGCTCGCGCCCCACGGTGAACCGCCCCGCCAGCCGCGAGGGATCGTGAGCGCGCGAGGGCACCGGGAGCCGCCCGCGCGAGCCCCGCGACGAGTCGAGCCCGCGATCGCTCGCGCGCACCGAAGGAGGCGAAGAGGCGCCGCCCGGCGTCGACCGCGGAGGCTTCGGCGCGAGAGGCTCGGTCAAAGCTCGTTCACTCGCTGGTCGATCGCGGCGCACGCCGGGCTTGGCTGCAAGGGATCGATCTTCCAGTCGGGCGCGCCGTATTTGCCGTCGACGCGCACCATCCGGAACTTGCTCGCCGCCGAGTCGACCTGGAACGACGGCAGCGATCCGATGGTCTGGTCGACCCCGAGCGCCGAGCCCGCGAGCCAGATGTCGGTGCCCAGGATCTGGTAGCGGATCTCGGTCGCCGCGTCGACGGAGCCGGTCAGCTCGCACGAGCTCTTCGCGGTGCCGGAGAACTGCGGGTCGACCTGGATGTCGAGGAACGCCTTGCCTTGAAGCGTGGCGCCGGGATCGTCGGGGTGATCGACGTGGCACGGCACGCTGTTCTTCTGATCGCTCGCCGTCAGCCCGCAGACGTCGATGGTCACGCCGGGGAAGCCGTCCCCGTCGTCGTCGCGGAGCGAGGCGCAGTCGTCGACGCAGGTGGCCTCGCAGGCGTTGGTGTGCCCGAGCAAGGTGCTGTTGCAGGCCCCGCCCTTGGTGTCCCACTTCGGCAGCAGGTCGCCGCCCTTGGTCGAGCCGACGGTGACGGTGAACCGCTCGAGGGCGATCGCGCTGCCGCTCGCGGCGCTGTCGAGCTTGCCGCCGACGGCGGTGGTGACGACCTTCGGGAGCGCGTCGATGAGCTTCTGCGGCGCGGACATCGTCGCGTACACCAGGCTCATCGAGGTCGGATCGCAGCTCCCGACGAGGGCGCTCACGGTGGGCAGATCGATCGAGCAGAGGGTGGCCTTCACCCCGGTGAGCTTGGTCGCGTCGGCCGGATCTTGCTGGATGGTGACCATCATCAGGATCGACGCCTCGCCGGGCTGATCGGTCGGGCAGATGGTGATCGCGCCGCCGGGCGCGCCCTTCAGCTTCACCGCGAGCCGACCCTTCACCGCCCACGTCCCTTCGAGCGAGAGGGTGGCCGGCGCGCTGTCGCATTTCACCGCGCTGCTCCCGCCGCCCGCGCCGGTCGTACCGCTGCTGCCGCTGCTGCCGCCGGCGCCGGTGGTCGTACCGGTGGTCGTCTCGCCGCCGCCGCATCCGAGGAGCGCAGCGCCCAGAGCTGCCAGGGCGAGGGGTCGTTGCATGGGGCGAGCATACCGCGGGCCGCGACGATTGCAGGTCCGCATTTCAATGCGCGGGGCGCCCTTTGCACCGAGAGCACGCATTCGCTGCGCGGGCGGATCGCATTACACGCCATTACACCTGATCACGTCCGAAACGCCTCGCTTTGCGGGCGATCCCGTGCCGCGCGAGGATCGATTGGCGTGCTCGCGCGACTGCCCATCACGGCCTCGCGGGAGCGCGACGTCGCGCCTCGCGGTGGGGCGACCCGCGCCGCTCGCGCGGGGCCGTGGCGAACGTTTTCGATCGCGGTGGGACCGTTCCAGGTTCCATCCGCCCAGCGCTCGTAGGATACCTCGCGCGCGCCCGTCGATCGTCGAGGGCCGCTCGGAAGGAACGAACGACCGTGGACCGAATGCTCGCTGGAAGCTGGCGCTATGTGGTGGGCGGCGCCCCCGATCTCCCGGACCACACGATGACCTTCACCCCGTTCGGCGATCTCGTCCAGTCGGTGCTGGTCGAAGAGGGCGTGCAGAGCCGCGTTTTGCTGATGTACGAGATCGACGGCGACACCCTGGTGATGGACCAGCCCGGCGCGCCCGAGCCCGATCGACAGCCCTACGCCGTCGACGCCGACGAGCTCCGCCTCGGCGCCGACGACGCGGCCGTGTTCCGCCGCGAGCCCGACGATCACGCCTCCGATCCCGACGCCTACATGCTGGCGATCGCCTCGGCGGCGCTGCACCGCGCGCTCTCGTCCGCGTCCGAGTCCGAGACCTTCGTCCCGTTCCTGATCTCCGACAACGCCGAGAACCGCACCATCCGCCGCATCCTCGCGCCCGACGTCCACGTCGCCCGCGCCGCCGCGCAGAACACCATGGCCACCCTCGGCCCCGACGTGCGCGCGGCCGCCTTCGCCTTCCAGGGCGTCGTCGAAATCGAGGGCGAAGCCTTCGACGCCGCCGTGGTCGAGGTGAGCCAGCGCGGCCGCCTCTACGGCCTCCTCCTGGGCCAGCCCTTCGGCCGCGACGAAGCCGGCCACCTCGTCCGCGTCAGCGACCTCGACGTGGAGACCAACGAGAACTGGTTCGAAGTCGACCACCCCGAAGAGAAAAAGCGCAAGCCGGCAAAGAAGAAGCCCGCAGCGAAGAAGCCTCCGGCCAAGAAGGCAGTCGCGAAGAAGGCAGTCGCGAAGAAGAAGGCAGTCGCGAAGAAAGCGCCGGCCAAGAAGACTGTCGCGAAGAAGGCTGTCGCGAAGAAAAAGGCTGTTGCGAAGAAAATGCCGGCGAAGAAGGCGGTCGCGAAGAAGGCTGTCGCGAAGAAAAAGGCTGTTGCGAAGAAAATGCCGGCGAAGAAGGCAGTCGCGAAGAAGGCGCCTGTCAAGAAGGCTATCGCGAAGACGGCGTCGAAGCGAAAAGCACGGCGTTAGTACGGTGTTCGATGCGTCGGGGGACGCGGACCGGAATTAACGCAAAGTCGCAGAGACGCGGAGGCGCAAAAAGGATCAGAAGCAGAGGAGAGGAAGAATTATTTTTTCCTCTCCTCTCGTCTTTTTCGTTAAATCCGGATCTCGTCCGGATCAAGCTCACGACGAGGCGCGCTTCAGCCGTGAGGCCATGGCCAGCGTGCGCGCGTTCTCGGGGATGTGGTCGAGGAAGCTCCGTCGCAGCCGCGTGTCGGTGATCCGATCGGCGCGCTCCATCAGCCGCAAACGCGCCTCGTTGATCCGCGTCTGCGCCTGCGGGACGTGGCCCATGGCCTCCAGCGCTTGCGCGTGGAGCAGGCGGATCAGCGCTTCGCCCTCTTCCACGCCCTCCAGCTCTTCGAGGATGGCCATGGCCTCCGAGGCCGCGGCGTAGGCCTCCTGGGGGAAGCCGCTGGCCATCTGGATGTCGGCGAAGATGGCCAGCGCGTAGGCCCGGATCGGCGGGGTGCTCGCCGAGGCGTCGAGGGCGGCGCGGACGTGGGCGTCGGCGCGGCCGAGCTCGGCGCGGAGGCTGTAGATCACGGCCAGGTACATGTGCGACGCCAGCTCGAAGCGGCGGTAGCTCTCGCTCACGCACTGCGCGAGCGCGGCGGTCTCGATCTCCAGGGCCTGATCGAGATCGCCCAGGCGCGCGAGCGCGAAGCCGAGGTTGGCGCGCACCGGGGCGATGAAGCTCAGCTTCATGGGCTCGCC
>JBDTXR010000292.1:0-11415 GCA_040006075.1 Byssovorax sp.
GCTCTCCTCGGCGCGCTTCCCGTCGCCCTCGGCGCGTGCGGGCTCCTGATCGGGCTCGACGATCACCAGCCGTTCCCGCCCTCGGACGCCGACGCCGGCGAAGACGTCGTCGATCCGCCGGACGCCGCGCCCGACGGGCCGATCGACATGCCCGACGCGCTTCCCGATGTGGTCACCGACGCGTGCGCGGTGTGCGGCGACACGTGCGTCGACACCAGCGCCGATCCGAAGAACTGCGGCCAGTGCGGCCTCGCGTGCCTCGCAGGGTTCTCGTGCTCCGCCGGCGTCTGCGGCGATCACATCGTGCAGATCTCGGCCGGCTCGAACCACGGGTGCGCGCTCCTCCACGACCGATCGGTGTGGTGCTGGGGCGGCGACGACGCCGGCCAGCTCGGGATCCTCGCGAGCGACGACGTCCAGTGCGTCGCCGGCGCGCTCTGCCACCCGACGCCGATCCAGGTCAAAGGTCTGCCTCCGAAGATCATCCAGATCGCGGCGGGGCCCCGCAGCACCTGCGCCGTCGTGGCGACCGGGGGCGTGTGGTGCTGGGGCGCGAACGACACCTTGCAGCTCGGTCGCCCGACGCTGCCGAGCCCGCTCTACGATCGCACGCCGGCCCAGGTGCCCGGCCTCCCCGCCGTCGCCCAGGTCGCGGTCGGCTACGGCTTCGCGTGCGCCCGCGCCACCGACCTGAGCAAGGTCTATTGCTGGGGCAGCAACCTGACTGGCACGCTCGGAAACGGCCAGAAGGAAGGGTCGCCCGGCGGCTTTCCCCCCGGCGACGTGGTGGCGTTGCCCGCGGGCATCCTCGACATCTCGACCGGCCTGGGCGACCACGCGTGCGCCCTCGACAGCACCCAGCATGTCTATTGCTGGGGCTCGAACGCCAGTGGCCAGCTCGGGCACAGCAGCGTGATCGACAGCGCCGTTTGCCCGACGGCGAAATGCACCAGCATCCCGTCCAAGGTGCCAGGGCTCACGGTGACGGGAGGCTGGATCCGCGCCGGTGCGGCCGACACCTGCGCCGAGACCGGCTCCGGTAGCGTGGTGTGCTGGGGGAGCAACGTGTATGGCCAGCTCGGCTTCACGCCCGACGCCAAAGAGCACGAGCTCCCGATGCAGATCCTCTCGGCGACCGACGAGGTCGCCTCGTCATTTCACGGCCGATACGCCACGAGCTGCATCCTCCAGAACAACGCGGTCGACTGCTGGGGTGACGACACCTACGGCGAGCTCGGCCGCGGCGCGCTCGTGCAGAGCCTGTGCTTTGGAGGCGGGCGCTGCGATTTCATGAAGGGCACGGTCAAGCCCTTTGGTGGCTCCGTCACGGCGCAGCTCGCCGCCGGCGCGTTCTGGGGCATGGCCCTCACCACCGATAACCGGATCTACGCCTGGGGCGCGAACCTCGACGGGCGGATTGGCCACGCTCCGATGACGAGCAACGATCTCGGGAGCTGCGGTTACCAGAGCATGGATCCCTGTAACCCGACTCCGCAGCTCGTCCCCCAGCCCGGCAAGCCCCCGCTCCCGTAGCGGGGAGGCGCTACCTCACCACCAGGGCTCGCGGCAGCCGGCCTGCTCGGCGGCCTTGTTGAGCGCGTCGCTCTCGTCGGCGGCGCCGCCGGTGCGGGCGAGATCGAGATCGTGGTACGCGGCCTCGGCCGCGGTGCGCGCGTCGTCGACGCTCTTCTTCAGCCCGGTGGTCTTCGCCTCGTCGCAGGTCTCGAGGCCGAAGCTGCAGTTGATCAGCGCGATCTTCGAATCCTGAAGCCGCCGCAGGGCGCCGCCGCACGCCGTCGCCGCCGCGGTGCCGGTGGCCTTCGCCGCTTGCACGGCCTTCTTGTCGAGCTTGCGCGGCTTCGCGGGCTTGAGCGCGTCGAGGTACGCCGCGGTCGCCTTCGGCAAGATCGCGCTGGTTTCCAGGCGATCGGCGCGCGACATCGCCCCGAGCTGCACGGTGCCGTCGGGCGCGACGTCGGCGAAGGCGCGGGTCTTCGCGCGGAGGATCAGGCCGTCGGCGTCGGGCGGCGCGACCCTGCCCTTCACGGCGGCGACCTTGGCCTTGCCCAGCTCTTTCAGCGTCAGCGTCAGCGCCTCGTCGCGCGCGGTGACGAGGGCGCGCAGGGCCGCGGAGCGCTTCAATCCAGGCGCGTGGGCCATCATCGCGCGGGCGAGCACGCCGTACGCCGAGGCCGCGCCGGCCGCGTTGCGCCCGAGATCGACGGCCTTGCCGAGATCGGCGTCGAGCGCCGCGGACTCTTCCTTGTCGCGGGCCTCGGTCTCGCGCGCGCCAACGATGGTCGGGTAGCGGGCCACGAACGTGGCGTCGTCGGGGAAGTCGAGCGCGCCCACGTGGACCTCGACGCCGCGCGCGGTCTTGAAGGCCCGCGCCACCACCATCTTGCTGCCGGTGCAGGCCTTGCGACCCGCGAAGTAGCGCGCGAAATCCGAGGCGCGCTCGTCGCAAATGGAAATCACCGCGCCCGATCCGTCGGCGAGCACCACCGGCGCCTCGTCCGGGAGAATGCCCGCGCCGCCCGCGCGCGTGAGGATCGGCTCGCCCGGCTTGCCCGCGCCGACCAGGACCGTGAGGAGCTGCACCGCGGTGGTGATCGTCGGCCGATCGGCGTCGCCGTCGCAGCGGCTGCGGAACATGTCGACGCGCGGCAAGGCCGCAGCGCAGGCGAACTGATCCTTGCAGTCGGCGACCGCGGCCACGTCGGCGCGGAGCTCGTCGCAGGTGCGCGGATCGAGCTCGATCGTCGCCGGCTCGCTCAGCTTGCGCTCGATGGTCTTCTCGAGCAGCCGCATCACCAGCGGGGAGGCTTCGCTCTTTCCGCAGCGGGTGGCCCAGCGTTGCCCCGTCACCTGGCACGTGGTGTCCTCGGCCGAGCAGCCGTCGCGGAGGATGGCGTCGAAGTCCTTGCCGCAGTCGGTCGGCTTCTCGGTCGCGCGCTCGGTCAGCTTCTCTTTCAGCTCTTTCACCTCGGCGACCGAGCCCTTGCTGGCGAATTTCGGGCAGCGCTGGCCCCACTCGTCCGCGAGATCGCGCCCGTGCTCGCAGAGCGAGGCCCGGCATTTCTCCTCGCCCTTCACCCACTCGAGCACGTGGGCGCACTCGGCCTTGTGATCGCCGCTGTAGTCCGCGGTGGCGTGGAGCCACTCTTTCGAGGGCGGGATCCGCGTCCACTCGTCCTCGACGACGACGGGATCCTTCGCGTGCGTCGCGGGCTCGGTCGGGCAGCCGCCGAGGAAAGGGATCGCGGAGAGCGGAACCAGGAGCAGGAAGGCGCGGGGCGTTCGCATGGAAGCGGGTGCCAGCTTGCGGCGAAACGGCCGGGCGGGACAAGAGACAAGCGCGGATCGGCTGGACGTCCAGGCCCGCGCAGCGCCGCATCGGACGCTCAACGCCTGTGCCCCGGCATGCTAACGTCGTCGGCTGCCCGATGACGAGCCCGGCCGAAGAGCCCAACGTGAGCCCCGGCGACGTCCTCGCCGGGAAGTACCTCGTCATCCGCGTGATCGGCCGCGGCGGCATGGGTGTCGTGGTCGAGGCCAAGCACGCCGAGCTCCACGAGCGCGTGGCGATCAAGGTCCTCCACAAGCGCTACCTCGACAACGCCGAGGCGCGCGCTCGCTTCCAGCACGAGGCGCGCGCGTCGGTCCGGATCCGCGGCGAGCACAGCGCCCGGCTGCTCGACGTCGGCACCACCGACGCCGGCACGCCCTTCATCGTGATGGAGCTGCTGGAAGGAGCCGATCTCTCGCAGATCCTCCGCTCGGGCTTGCTCCCGGTGCAGGAGGCCGTGCTCTACATCCTCCAGGCCTGCGAGGGCATGGCCGAGGTCCACGCGCACGGCATCGTTCACCGCGATCTGAAGCCCGGGAACCTCTTCGTCGCCCGCCGGCCGGACGGGACGCCGCTGGTGAAGGTGCTGGACTTCGGCATCGCCAAGAGCGCCTTGCCGATGAACGACGGCGAGCGCGCGATCACCATGACCCTCGTGGCGCTGGGCACCCCGCTCTACATGTCGCCCGAGCAGATCCGCTCCTCGCGCGACGTCGACGCCCGCGCCGACGTCTGGTCGCTCGGGGCGATCCTCTACGAGCTGCTCGCGGGTCGCCCGGCCTTCGGCGGCAACTCGGTCGCCAACATCACCGCGCAGGTGCTGGAGGCGCAGCCGCCCTCGGTCACGGCGATCCGGCCCGAGGTCTCGCCCGAGCTCGACAGAGCGCTGGGCCGCGCGCTGGCGAAGAAGCCCGAGCAGCGCTTCGTCGACGTCGCCGCGTTCGCCAAGGCCATCGCGCCCTTCGCGGGCGAGGCCGGCCAGGCGCACGCCGATCGCGCGGCGCGGATCCTCCGCGGCGAGGGGCGCGGGGTCGGGGTCGGGCGCTTCACCGCGACCGGCGCCGCGCTCCCGCCCGGCGACGTCGCCGAGGGGCCCGAGACCCTGCTCCAGACCGAGGTGTTCACCACGCTCGGCCCGCGCCAGAACCGCCAGCGCAGGCGGGCCGTGGGCGCGCTCGCGGCCGCCATGGTCGCCACCTTCCTGATCGGCGGGGCGCTGCTGCGCGAGGTGCAAGGCCCCGAGCCGGCCCTGCTCGTGGCGACGAAGGGCCTCGCGAGCGAGGGGGCCGTGCGCGGCGCGGTGGTGGTGACCGCCGCGCGGATGGCCGACGCCGCCGCGCCGTCGGCGTCGGCGATCGCCGGCGCGCCTCCGGCAGCGCCGATCGCCGCAAAATCAAGCAAGATCCGCGATCCCCTCGCCCCGCGCGACGCCCCGGCCGCCGCGCCGATCGCGCCCGCCGCGCCCCCGCCGAAGGCCCGACCCGCTCCGGCCGGCGACGACGATCCGCTCTCGTCGCGTCGGTGACCAGTCCCCTCCGCCGCGGCGATGAAGTACGGTCGCTGCGATGATCTCCTTCGCTCGCCGAGCGCTCCCGCTCGCCGCGCTCGTCGCGCTGGCGAGCCTTGCCGCGCCGGCGCGGGCGAAGGACGCCGACGCCGCGGCCGCCGAGGCCCTGTTCGACGAGGCCCGACGCCTCCTCGCGGCGGGCGACGTCAAGGCCGCGTGCCCCAAGTTCGCCGAGAGCTACCGCCTCGATCCCGCCCTCGGCGCGCTGCTCAACCTCGCGGCCTGCCACGAAAAAGAGGGCCGCGTCGCCACCGCCTGGAGCGAGTACCGCGACGCCGAGGCCCAGGCGCAGAAGGCCAAGGACGACAAACGCGCGGCCTACTCGAAGAAGCAAGCCGCCGCGCTCGAGCCGCGCCTGCCGCGGCTGGCGATCGGCGTGACCGAGACGCCGCCGGGCTTCGCGGTGACGCGCAACGGAGCGCCGGTCGGCGAGGCCTCGTACGGCATGTCGCTCCCGATCGATCCCGGCCCGCAGGAGCTCGCCGCGACGGCGACCGGCCGCGAGCGCTGGACGAAGCGGATCACCCTGGCCGAGGGCGCGCGCATCCGCCTCGTGGTCCCCGATCTCACCGTCGCGAAGGAGGCCCCGTCGTCCGCGGCAAAGCCCCCTTCCCGGCCGGGCGACCGCCCCTCCACGGCGGTGCTGCCCCCCGACTCCCCGTCGCCGCCGGAGCCTGCCCCGGCGCCGGGGGCGAGCAGCCAGCGCCTGGCCGGCTTCGCCGTGGGCGGCGTCGGCCTGGCCTCCCTCGCCGCCGGCGCCGTCTTCGCGGGCTTGACCGCAGGGCAAAAGGCCTCTGCCGACGAGCACTGCCCGAACAAGCTCTGCGACCCTCTGGGCCTCGACGACATCGCCACCGCGCGGACCTTCGCCTGGGTCTCCAACATCACCTTCGGCGCCGGGGGCGCGCTGGTGCTCGTCGGCGGGATCCTGGCGCTCACCGCGAAGCCCAGCAGCCCTCCGGCCGCGACTGGCACGCTGCGTGTGCTGCCGATGATTGGCAATCGAAGCATGGGAGTCGGGATGAGCGGCTCGTTCTGAATCAGCGAGCACGATCCTCGCTCGACTGCCGCATAGCCTCGAGTGACCCCGCCCGTCAGAACACGATGGTGACGACGAGCGTGTCGCTGTAGGCGCCCGCCGCCGCGTTCTGGCGCGCGGGGATCCGGCCGTAGATTGGCACCGTGAGGCCGACGCCGCTCGGCGGCATCGTCGGCCCGTAGTGCGAGGTTCCGCTGGTCCCGTCGCCCCACACGGTGGTTCGCGCGGCGTCGAGAAAGAGGTTGTAGTCCAGGGCGGTGCCGCCGCGGAGCATCTGTCGTGGCCCGAAGCTCGACGCGTTGCCGCGGCTCATGTCGATGACGATCGTGTCCGACGGCCCGACGCCCGTGCAGAGCACGGTGACGCTCCCGGTGGAGTCGAGGGGTGACGTCGAGAAGACGTCGTACGTGCCGAAGGCCACGCCGACGACGGTCGTGAACGAGCAGCTCGTGGTCGCGCGCGCGCCGGTGACGGCCAGGGTCACCGCGAGCGCGGCGCCGAGCGAGGAGAGGAGCTTCGATGCCATGGGTACCTTGAGTGCTCCGGTGCTCACTGGACGCAGCGCAGCGCGCCCAGATCGGTGATGACGAGCTCGGTGGTGGGCACGACGATCTCCAAGGTGCAGACGCCGGCGGTGTGCTCGACGCGCGCCTCGTGCTTGCCCGGCGGGATCTCGGAGAGCTCGAATTCCCCGTTCTTGCCGAGCGGCGACGTCACCTCGCCGACGGCGAGATGGACCGAGATCTCGCCGTACGCGGGCGTGATCGTCTTGCCGGCCCGCTCGACGACGACGTGGCCGCGGAAGAAGTGCGCGACCTTCACGTCGAAGCGCACCAGCGCGCCGCCGCGGTAGGATGGAGCGATGGTCTGCTCGATCGCGCCCACCGCGCGATCGAGCGGCAGATCGGTGTCGGCGATCATGATCCGGTTTCCGTAGTACGGGAGCAGGCCCGGGACGACGAGGTTGCCGCTCCGATCGGTGCGCCCGATCTCGTGGTTATCGAGGTAGCCGCGCACGCCGGGGACGCCGGGGACCTGGATCACCGCGAAGCCCTCCTGCACCGGGCGCGTCGCCAGGAGCCCCGCGCCGTGCACCAGGACGAGCGCGCCGGTCGCGTCGAGCGAGGCGCTCGGCCCGCTCGATCCGGTCTGCAGCGTGGCCTGGTAGCGGCCGTACGGGCCCTGGAACTGACCGATCGCGAGCGCGCTCCAGTCCTTGCCCGCGGCCACCGCGACGCGGCCACCGACGCCGTTCTCGGCCGTCAGCGATTTACTGATCTCGGCGTACGCCTCGCGCGATCCGTCGGCGTCCTGCCGCGCGCTCACCGACGCGGTGACGCCGTTGTCGAGCGAGAGCGAGAGCCCGAGGAAGGCGTCGAACGAGGCGCCATGATGCGCGGTGAAGGCCCGGCCCAGGCCGGCGGACAGCGACAGCCGGCGGGAGATCTGCGCGCTGCTCGAGAGCCCGACCCGGAACGAGGCGCCGGCGTCGCGATCGATCGCCAGCGCGTACTGCGTCGCGAGGGTGAGGTGGCGCCCCGCGGCCACGCCGGTGAACGCGCTGGCCTGCGCGCGCTGGCGATCGTCCCTCGGCGTGAGGCTGAGCGTGGAGTAGCTGTCGCTGACGCTTCGAATTGCCACGCCGCCGCTGAACCGGCGGCTCACGAAGGTGTACGCCGCGAGCGCCGCGGCGCCGGAGCCGTCGCGCGCGGCGCTGGCGGCGAGCTCGAGATCGATCTGCCCCACGGGCAAGGTCACGGTCGCCGAGGCGCCGCCGCTGACGAGCCCGGCGGCCGCCTCGACGCGCGCGCCGGCCGTGAGCCTGTCGGTGAGGCCACGGCGCTGGTAGGCGAGCAGGCCGAGCTGGCCGTACGAGAAGCTCTGCGCGCCGAGATCGAGGCGGCGCGCGCCGAGCGAGGTGGTGTATTCGGAGAGGCCTTTGGCGAGGCTCCTGGCAGCGAGGTAATACGGCGACGCCGTGGTCTGCTGGCGCCCGAAGACGTCGCGGAGCACGTACCTCACCTCGCCGTTCCCCGTCGGCGTCTGCAGGTTCTGCACCTGGAACGGTCCGGGCGGGAGGATCTGGCTCTTCACGAGCATGCCATTGACGTAGACGTCGACCACGGCCGGCGTCGCCGTGCTGCCCGTGTAGCCGAGCGTCGGCGCGCTGATCAGGTACGGATCGAGGGCGAAGCTCTTCGACACGGTGACGCCGGCGGCGACCACGGAAGAGCCCAGCGCGCCGCTGCTCACGAGGGCCTCGCCGACAACCCACCTTCGGAGCGTCGACCGATCGTCGATGGTGAAGCTCGAGAGCCCTCGCACCACCTTTCCTTCCGAGGTTGCCGTGAGCGAGCTCTGGATCAGATTCCCGTCGAGGCTGATACCCATCTCCAGGAACCCGTCGAGCTCGAGCGGGGTCCCGAGGTGGACCGCGTAGTTGAGGAACGCGCTCGGATCGCGCCGCTGCTCGATGCCCTCGGCCAGGGTCCGCGAGGCGTCGATGACGGTGGTCTTCAGCATCCGCACCGGTACCTCGACCCGGAGCGCCAGCGCGTCCTCGTCGACGGCGTACGAGAGCGCCGGCGCGAGCGAGCGGAACGACACCGCCTTCTTGCCCAGCACCTGCTCGGTGCGCCCCTCGACGCCGAGGAGGCCTGCGCGCGCGAGGTCGTCGCGCGCCGCGAGCACGTCGCCGTCGCGGAGCACCACGCTGATCTCGCCCTTGTCGAGGTGGTTGAGAACGAGGTTGAGGATGGCCCGTTGATCCGCGGCGCCGCGCGCGAGGCGCGGCCCGAGGAGCAGCAGTGTGAAGAGCAGGAGGGGGAGGGTCGATCGCGAGAGGAGGGGGGATATTGATTTCACGTGGCGAGGGCTCCCCTCCTCGGGCGCTGGAGCGCAGCGTCAGCGCGCGCAGGCGCCGGGCGATAGGGCGACAGAGGAGTGGACCGCGGTGGTCTCGGTCTCGACGTCGACCGTGAGGCGCACCGCCGAGCAGGCGCCGTCGGGCAGCGCGTCGTCGTAGGCGCGCAGTCCGCCGGCCAGTACGTACCAGGCCGGCAGATCGTGGGTGAAGACGGTGCTACCGTCGGTCGCCAGGCCGGCGACCCGGACGTGGCGCGCCATGAAGAAGGCGCTCCCGAGGTTCCGGAGCGCGAAGGCGAGCTTCCCTTGCTGCACGGACAGGCCGTCGACCCGCGGCACAGGCTTGCTCGTCGGGAGGCCGACGAACACCGGGATGGCCATCCGCGTCAGGACGCGGATCGTGGTGCTCGTCAGCTGAGTCTGCAGCGGCGGGAGCTCGTCGACGAAGACGCGGTACGTCTTCTCGGTGGCCGTGGGCTGGGTCACGGTGCCAATGCGCATGTTCCGCAGCTCGCCCGGCTTGATCGTGAACATGGTCGGGAAGACCACGACGTCGTCGGTGGGAGCGAGCTGCATGTCCCCCGCGGGCCCCTGCGTCCAGGCGTAGGCGACCGCCTGGAAGCGCAGAGGCTCGGTGCTGAGATTGTGGACCGCGATAAGGCCGCTCGACGTCGTCGAGGACAGCGCTACGCGGACCGGGTTGACCTCGAACGAAGCCGCCCACGCCGGGGCGCCCTGGAGCAGGGCAAAGCTCAGGGCTGCAAACGAGACGAGCCGGGTCCAGACACGAGCTCCGAGCATGGGCGGGCCTCGCATCAGAAGGTCACGGTCGCGACGACGGTGTCGGCGTAGGTGCCGGCGGGCAGGGTCTGGCCCTGGTTCACGCGGCCGTAGATCGGGACATCGACGGCGGAGCCCGTCGGCGTGCTGGCCAAGCCGGTGATGTTGTCCCAGTTCGTGGTGCGACCCGGGTTCGAGAAGATCGAATAGGTCATGAGATTGCCTCCGCCGTCGATCATCCGGCGGGCGGGCGCCGCGTCGGTCGAGGCGCCGGTGGGATTGAGGCCCTGCCCGAGCGTGACGGCGACGTCCGCGCCGGCGAGGGTGCACGTCACCGTGACCTTGCTGGCGACGTCGAGATCCGTGGTCGCGTTGGCGCCCACGCCGTCGTAGGTGCCGAACGCCAGGGGCGTGGTGCCGATGGTGCAGCTGTTGGCGATGGTGGCGCCGACAGCCAGGTTGTGGGTGTCAGTCGCGGCCAGGGCGGTCGTGGCGTCAAGCGCTGCCACCGACGCGATCCCGGCAATGAGTGCGAGCTTGAGCGTGTTACGAGCGATGTTGTTCTTCATTAGTTGGTCTCCTCCCGATCTGGGGGTTGCTTCAACTAACGGCCGCGAAGCGCCGGTCTTGAGTGGGCCATCTCGCGATCCGGGTCGATGCCCATTGTCAGGCCAGGAGATCTTCGGCGGGGCGCCATCCGGGGAGGGCGCGGATGCGGTCGAGCCAGGCGCCGATGGCCGGGACCTCGGCGACGTCGATCCCGGCCTCGCCGAGCCAGAAGAGGTAGGCCGAGCAGGCAATGTCGGCGATGGTGGGCTCGACGCCGAGCAGGAAGGCTTTGTCCTGGAGCTCGCCCTCGAGGCGGCCCAGATCGTCGACGGCGCGGGCGTGGAGCCACCGGACCACGTCGGCCGGGGTGTCGCGCGCGTAGCGGTAGACGGCGCGGAGGTTGGGCACCGAGAAACCAACGCGGTTGGCCTCCCAGAAGAGCCATTGCGTGAGGCGATCCCACCCGGCCTCGTCCCTGGCGCCGAAGCGGTGGTGGCGCCGGGCGAGGTGGAGGAGGATGGCATTCGACTGGGCGAGCGATACGCCCGCTTCGACCAGGACCGGGACCTCGCCATAGGGGCTGACGGCGACGAAGTCGGGGGCGCGCTCGCTCCGCGCGACCTGGAGGTTGACGGCGCGGTACTCGTGCGGGATCGCCGCGAGCGCGAGGAAGAGGGCCGGTTTGTAGCTGTGGCCGGAGGCGCTGTTGCCGTAGAGGATGACGCTCATGGCGGCGGAGGGTAGCAGGGCGTGACCTTTTTTTTTCGAGCGACCGATGATTTCTCCCCGGGCGGGGGGTCCATGGAGCAAAAGGAGGACAACCTCATGTCCCACAAGCTCTTCGTCAGCCTGCCCATCAAGAACATCGAGCGCACCGTGGCCTTCTTCAAGGCCCTCGGCTTCTCGTTCAACCCGAAGCTCACCGGCGAGAACGCCGCCTGCATGCTCATCGGCGAGCACGCCTACGCGATGATGGTCGCCGAGACGTTCTTCAGGACGTTCACCAAGAAGCAGATCTGCGACACCGCGACGCACGTGGAGGGGGCCTACGGGATCTCGTGCGAGAGCCGCGCCGAGGTGGAAGCGTTGTGGGTGAAGGCGATGGCCAGCGGCGGCAAGGACGGGGGTCCGCCGGAGGACCACGGGTTCATGTACAGCCGGAGCTTCGAGGACCTGGACGGGCACCACTGGGAGGTGGTGTGGATGGATCCGAAGGCCGCGCCGTAGGAGCCTGTCTCGGTAGGGCGGACCGAGCCGGCCAAAGAG
>JBDTXR010000293.1:0-11413 GCA_040006075.1 Byssovorax sp.
CCGCGTACAACGGCGCCGACGCGCTCACGATCGAGCAGTCGGTGGCGACGGCGCTCGAGCAGCAGATCAACGGCGTCGACAGCATGCTCTACATGCGGTCGATCAACGCCAACGACGGCACGATCGATCTCCGGGTCACGTTCGCCGTCGGCACCGACATCGACGCCGACAACGTGCTCGTGCAGAACCGCGTGGCGCAGGCCAACGCGCAGCTCCCGAGCGAGGTGCGGGCCGCGGGCGTGACGGTGCGCAAGGCGACCTCGTCGCCGACGCTGCTCATCGCCATCTACTCGCCGAAGAACTCGCGCTCGTCGACGTTCCTCGCCAACTACACCACAATCAACATCAAAGACGCGCTCCTGCGCTTGCCCGGCGTGGGCCTGGTGAACGGCTTCGGCGCCGCCGACTACGCGATGCGCGTGTGGGTCGATCCCGATCGGCTGGCGCGCCTCGGGCTCACCTTCGGCGATCTCGCGGCCGCGGTGCAGAAGCAGAACGCGGTGAACCCCGCGGGACAAATCGGCGCCGAGCCCGCGCCGCCCGGGCAAGAGTTCACGTACACCGTGCGCGCGCAGGGCCGCCTGATCACGCCCGAAGAGTTCGGGAAGGTCGTGCTCCGCGAGAACGCGGGCGGCTCGATCGTCCGGCTCTCCGACGTCGCCACCATCGAGCTCGGCGCGCAGACCTACAAGCAAATCGCCCGCTACAACGGCACGCCCGCGGCGCTCCTCGCCGTGTACCAGGCGCCCGGGAGCAACGCGCTCGACGTGCGCGAGCAGGTCGGCCGGGCCATGGACGATCTCCGCACGCGCTTCCCGGACGACGTCGACTACAAGGTCTCGCTCGACACCACGCTGGCCGTGACCGAGGGCATCAAGGAGATCGTCGAGACGCTGTTCGAGGCCGTCGCGCTGGTGATCCTCGTCGTCTACATTTTTCTACAGAGCTGGCGCGCGACGCTGATCCCGCTGCTCACCGTGCCGGTCTCGCTCATCGGCACCTTCGCGATCTTTCCGCTGCTCGGCTTCTCGATCAACACCCTGTCGCTCTTCGGTCTGGTGCTGGCGATCGGCCTCGTCGTCGACGACGCGATCGTGGTGGTCGAGGCGGTGGAGCACCACATCGAGCGCGGGATGTCGCCGCGCGACGCCACGGTGCAGGCGATGAAAGAGGTCTCCGGGCCGGTCATCGCCATCGCGGTGATCCTCGCGGCGGTGTTCATCCCGGTGGCCTTCCTCGGCGGCGTCACCGGGCGCCTCTACCAGCAGTTCGCGCTGACGATCGCCATCTCGGTGCTGATCTCGGCCATCAACGCGCTCACGCTCAGCCCCGCGCTCTGCTCGCTCTTGCTCAAGCCGCGGGTGAAATCGACGAGCCTGCTCTCGCGCGCTTTCGGCTATTTCAACCGCGGATTCGACGCCGCGACCAACGGCTACGTCCGCGTCTCGCGATCGCTGGCGCGGCGCGCGATCCTCGTCGTGGCGCTCCTCGGCGTCATCGCAGTCGGCGCGGGGCTCACCGGGATGAAGCTGCCCTCGGGCTTCGTGCCCGACGAAGATCAGGGCTACTTCTACGTCAACGTCCAGCTCCCCGACGCGGCCTCGCTCCAGCGCACCGACGAGGTGGCGAAGAAGGTCGAGGCCATCCTCGGTCACACCGACGGCGTCGAGAGCTACGCGACCATCGCCGGATTCAGCCTGATCAGCCGCGTTTCGGCGTCGTACAACGGGTTCTTCTTCGTGACGCTCAAGCCGTGGGGCGAGCGCAAGACCGACGCGACGAGCCTCAAGGCGATCATGGGATCGATCAACAAGCGCCTCGGCGCCATGCCCGAGGCGCGCGCGTTCGCGTTCACGCCGCCGGCGATCCCCGGCATCGGCACGGCAGGCGGCTTCAGCTTCATGCTCCAGGACCGCGGAGGCGGCACGCCGCAAGAGCTCGAAGCGCAGGCCGAGAGCTTCATCGCCGCGGCGAAGAAGCGCCCGGAGATCGCCACCGCCAGCACCACGTTCAGCACCAGGATCCCGCAGATCTTCGTGGCCGTCGATCGCGAGAAAGCCTTGAAACAAGGCGTGGATCTCGGCGAGCTCTACTCCACGCTGCAAGCCTTCATGGGCGGCGCGTACCTCAACGACTTCAACCGCTTCGGTCGGCAGTGGCGCGTGTACCTCGCCGCTGCGCCCGAGTTCCGCACCGAGGCCGCCGACATGGGCAAGTTCTACGTCCGCAACAAGGACGGGAAATCACTGCCTCTCTCCACGCTGGTGACGACCGAGAGCGCCTCGGGCCCGGAGTTCACCAACCGCTTCAACCTCTTTCGAAGCGCCGAGATCTCGGGCAGCGCCGCGCCTGGATACAGCTCGGGGCAGGCGCTCGCGGCGATGGAAGAGGTCGCCGCGCAGGTGCTCCCGAAGACCTATGGATTCAGCTGGAACGCGCTCTCTTACCAGCAGAAGGTCGCGCCCTCGCCGACGCCAACGTTCGCTCTGGCGATCCTGGTGGTGTTCCTGATCCTCGCGGCGCAGTACGAGAGCTGGAGCCTCCCGTTCAGCGTGCTCCTCGGCACGCCGGTGGCCATCGCCGGCGCGTTTCTCGGCCTCTTTCTCGCGAAGCTCGAGTTCAACGTCTACGGGCAAATTGGCCTGATCATGCTCATTGGCCTCTCGGCGAAGAACGCGATCTTGATCGTGGAGTTCGCCAAGGTGGAGCACGAACGCGGGGTGCCGCTCCTCGACGCGGCGCTCGCGGCGGCGCGGCTCCGGCTCCGACCGATCCTGATGACGGCCTTCGCCTTCATCCTCGGCTGCTTGCCCCTCCTCGACGCCAGCGGGGCGGGCGGCGTGTCGCGACGCATGCTCGGCATCGTCGTCGTCTGCGGTATGCTCGCGGCCACGTTGCTCGGTGTATTTCTCACACCGGCGCTCTTCGTCCTCGTCGAGAAGCTGGGCGGTCGCAAACCGCAGCCCGCCCCGGTGCCCGTCGCAGTGGAGCCGGCGCACGCCGAAGACCATGCCGCCGAGTGAAGCCCCGTCGCTCCCCACGACCAAGCGCGCCGCGAAGATGACGCCCGATCTGATCGAGCTGGCGATGCGGCTGCGGATCGCCTTCGCCTTGATCGCCCGGGTGCAGCGCCAGGAGCTCCCCGATCTGCTCACGCCGGTGCAGATCTCCGCGCTCTACAAGGTGGACTTCTACGGCCCGATCCGCGTCGGCGATCTCGCCTCGCGCGAGCAGGTCGCCGGCCCGACCATGTGCCGCGTGGTGGCCTCGCTCGAGAAGGGCGGCTTCGTCACGCGCGAGACCGATCCGACCAGCGCGCGCAGCTCGCAGGTCACCATCACCGCGAGCGGCCGCAAGCAGATCGACGTGGTGCGCCGCGACCGCACCCACGTGATGGCCCGAAGGCTCGCCGGCCTGAGCGTCGAGCACCGCGCCGCGCTCAGCGCCGCCCTCCCGGCCATCGAGGCCCTGGTCGACTCGGTGTTGCCCGAAACCGGCCTCACCCAGCGCGAAATCGAGCGCTCCGCGCGAGCCACGCGCGTCCGCTGATCTACAGATCGATCTGCAGGCCGATCTCCACCACGCGGTCCGCGGGCAGCCCGAAGTAGGCCGTCGCCGGCGTCGCGTTGCGCGCCATGAAGCCGAAGATCGTCTCGGTGAAGCGGCCCATCTCGCCCTCGTCGGTGGCCAGGAAGGTCTCGCGGCCCAGGTAGTAGGTCAGGTCGTCGAGCTCGATCGGCAGGGCCTGCTTCGCCGCGGCGTACGTCAGGATCGCGGGCACGTTCGGCGTCTGCATGAAGCCGGACTGGACCACGAGGCGGTGGAAGCCATGGCCGAGATCGCTCCACACCAGGCTGTTCTCCGTGCTCACGCGCGGCACGTGCACGGTGCTCACCGTCAACAGGATCACCGTCTGGTGGAGCACCTTGTTGTGCTGCACGTGGTGCACGAGCACCGGCGGCGCCTCGGTCGAGCTCGACGTGAGGAACACCGCGGTCCCCGGCACGCGGGTGATGCACTTCGTGTCGACCTCGGCGAGGAAGGTGTCGAGCGGCGGCACGCGCTTGCTGATGGCCTGCACGAAGAAGGCCCGGCCCCGCTTCCACACCACCATCAGGAAGAACAAGATCACCGCGACCACCATCGGCACGTACCCGCCCTCGAAGAATTTCAGCAAATTCGCGCCGAAAAACGGCAAATCGAAGGCCAGGAACAGGATCAGCAGCGGCAGCGCCTTGGCCATCGACCAGCCCCACGTCTTGCGCAGGACGACGAAGTACACGACCGAGGTGATGCCCATCGTCCCGGTCACGGCGATGCCGTACGCGGCGGCGAGCTTGCCCGACTCCTTGAACGCCAGCACCAGCGCGAGGCAGGCGATCGCCAGGCCCCAGTTCACCTCGGGCACGTAGATCTGGCCCTCGGTGGTTTGCGAGGTGTGCTTCACCGTCACCCGCGGGAGGAAGCCGAGCTGCACGGCCTGATGCGTGAGCGAGAAGGCGCCGGAGATCAGCGCTTGCGAGGCGATCACCGTCGCGCACGCGGCGAGCGCGACGAGCGCGAAGGTGAGCGGGCCCTTCGGTACCATCGCGAAGAACGGGTTGTCGGCGACGACGCGATCGGGGTGCTGGAGCAGCAGCGCCCCCTGGCCGAAGTAGTTGAGCACCAGGCCGGGCAGCACGAGGCCGTACCAGGCGATGCGGATCGGCCGGCGACCGAAGTGCCCCATGTCGGCGTAGAGCGCCTCGCCGCCGGTGATCGCCAGCACCACCGAGCCGAGCACCACGAAGGCGTGGAACCCATGCGCTGCGAAGAAGCGCACCGCGTAGATCGGGTTCGCCGCGTAGAGCACCGCGGGGTTCTTCGCGATGTAGACCGCGCCGAGCACGCCGAGCGCGGTGAACCACACGATCATGATCGGCCCGAAGACCTTGCCGATGCCCTCGGTGCCGCGCTTCTGGATCCAGAACAGGCCGACGAGGATCACGCACGTGAGCGGCACGACGACCGGCTTCAACGTGTCGGTCGCGACCTCGAGGCCCTCGATCGCGCTGAGCACCGAGATGGCCGGCGTGATGATTCCATCCCCGTAAAGAAGGGCGGCGCCGAAGACGACGATGACCGCGATCCACCCCATGCGCGGCCCGCGTCCGCTCCGCAGCTTCTCGGGAACGAGCGCGAGGAGCGCGAGGATCCCGCCCTCGCCGCCGTTGTCGGCGCGCATGATGAAGCTCAGGTACTTCACCGTCACGACCATGATCAGCGACCAGAAGATCAGCGAGAGCAGGCCGAGGATGTTGCCCGGCTGGAGGCCGATGCCGTGCTCCTTCGCGACGCACTCTTTCAGCGCGTAGAGCGGGCTCGTGCCGATGTCGCCAAACACGACGCCGAGCGCGGCGAGCGCCAGCGGGGCGATCTTGCCGTGCTGGCCCGCGTGCGCGTGCGGGTCGTCGTGAGCCGCGGTCGAGGCCGCATCGGCAGGCTTTTCTACGGCGTCTTTGGCGGTCATGGCGGCCCGCAGACTAACGCGAAACGGCCGCGCAGCGTGGAGGCGCGTTCCGCGCTACTTCGGCGGCGGCGGCGCGATCGCGTCGAGGTTGAGGCCGCCGGGGTACTGGTAGCTGGTGTACGCGCCGTACCCCATCACCTGGATCCCGATCGGCGCCGAGCCGACGATCAAATGCGCGCCGCCCTTGCCGCCGCCGAGCAAGATGCGCGCGACGCCGTAGCCGGATCCAATCGCCGTGGGCTTGATCCCGACCATGTTGCCGTCGAGCATCAACGTCGTGTTCATCTGTTGCACGACGTCGACGAAGCTGACCTCGTAGTCGGCGGGCGCGAGGAACACGTACTTCTTCCGGTACTGCTCCACGGCGGTCGAGAGGCTCTGCGCCGGATCGCCCTGCTGCTTGGGAGCGAAGGTGTTGGGATCGACGAGCTCGGCGCCGAGCTGGAAGCTGCCGACGGCGAACTCGTGGTCTCCGCTGATCTCGAAGTCGGCGTGGACGATCCCGAGATCGACGACCTGCCCGGCCTGGAGCGTGCTCGGCGCGCCCGCGGGCTTGCCCGAAGCGTAGGAGAGCAGGGTGTTGTCGGCGTTGCCGTAGAGGCGAACCACGTGGCCGACGACGTCGCCATGCGGTGACGTGGGCACCGTGACGAAGTAGTGCTTGCCCAGCGTCTCGGCGGGGAAGGCGCTCTCTTCCATGTGGTCACAGGCGATGACGCCAATCGGCGACTGGGTGCAGGCGATGCCGGTGATGACCTGAACCGGCTTGGTGGCCTTGACCAGGCTGCCGCTGAAGTCGGAGTCGGCCGCGCCGATGACCTCGACCACGTCACCGGCGTTGACCATGAAGGTGACGCTCCCGCCGCCCTTGGTGCTGGGGACGCCGCCGCCGCCCATGATCTTCGCCGTCGAGGCCAGGCTCATCGTCACGCTGGTGCCGTCGGCCGTCCCGGTGACGACCACGAACGGTCCGGCGAAGGGCTTGGGCATCGGGTTGGGGTCGTTGGGGTCGGGCGGTTGAACCCACCCGGTTTGCCCGGTGACCCGGTAATTGCCAGTCATCGCCGTGCTCGGGAGCAGGAGCGAAGCATCGTTGGTGAAGGAGAAGCAGCCCGGATAAATCAGCCCGCAGGCGCTGCCAGGGCACTGCGACCAGTCTTTCCCGGGAGGCCCGCCGATCCCCTGGTACTCGATGGCATTGAATTGATAAACCGTGACCGGCCGCGACGAGACCAGGTGATACGCGCCGCCCTTGGCCGCCACGGTGTTGGTGAGCGGCGACATGGGAACGCACGCGCCCAGCGGCGAGACGGCCGATCGCAGCTCGGGGACCCACGGCAGGTACACCGTCCCGAGCCCGTTGGCCGCGACCTGCACGCTCCCGACCTTCACCCCGTTGCGCTCGACCGTCACGTCGGCGGGCACATCGCCGGTGTTGGCGACCGCGACCGCGAAGTCGAACGTTTGAAAGACGATGTTGTCGGTGACCGTCGGCCAGAAGTCACACCCGATGTACGTCTTGTTCGCCGCCGCCTGATCGCACGTCACCGGATCGACCCCGCCGCCGCTGCTCTGGCTGCCCCCGGTGTTGTTGCCCCCGAGGCCGATGTCGCCGCCGCCCGCGCCGCCCGTCCCCGTGGTGGGCCCGGCGTTGCTGCCGCTCCCGCCGGTGCTGCTCGTGAACTTGCTGGGATCGGCGGTAGCCGAGCAGGCCCCGACGGTTCCCAGCACGGCGAGGCCGAGGGTCGCTGCGAGAAGTCCGAGGCGCGTCGACGATTTCATGCCGCGATTATGCGAGTGTCGCGCTCGGGCGGGAACGATTTCCGTAAAGCGGCAAGACTATTTTTCCCGGATCCGGAGCCGTGCCGCGGCCGGCGTCGGGGGCGAGAAGGATGGGAGGGAATCGATCCGGAGCTGGATTTCGGGGCGCAGCCGGCGGCCTGATTTCCCGTTCTGGGTGCTTGATCTCCATTGCGGCAAGTACGAGAAGATCCCGCCCGTGACAGACCGGGAGTGTCAGGATCAGGATACGAGTGCTCAACGTGGGCCCTTCCAGCAGTCCGGGTGGCGATGAAGGTGGAGCACCGCTATTGCACGCACAATGTCTTGCTCGATAGCAAAGCGGCAGGGCCCCGCGCCAGCCAGGACGAGTTTCTCGTGCTCGGCTCCCACGCGTTGCTGTAGCATCGCGCTCGATGACCCTTCTCTTCGTCGCGGTGATCGCGATCAGTTGCAGCGCGATCGCGTGCACGGCGCCCGCCCCATCGGGGACGGCGCCCGCGCCCGCAGGGACGGCGCCCGCGCCCGCCCCCTCGAGCACGATGCCTGCACGGACGACTCCACCCGTCCGGGCCACGCCGCCGAGCCCAGGAGTGCCGTCGTCTGGATGGTCCGAGGCGGTCAACGGCCTGAGAGGGCGACTCGTGGTCTCACCGGGCGAAGGCACGGCTCCCCGCGTGGTCCGTATCGATCTCGAGCTTCAAAACGTGTCCGGCAGCTCGAGCCCGCTCCAGATTGTCTGGGACGCCGAAGCCATGTTCGCGTTCTCCCTCGCCGACGAGCGTGGCAAAAAGATCCCGATGGGGCCCATCGAGGAGAGCCGCATGATCTCGCGCCCGTACGTGCGCACGCTCCAGCCCGACAGCGTGCTGCGAACCGACATCACGGCTCAAGGCTACGGCGTGCGGCCGAGTCCAGGCGTGTTCATTGGCCTGCCTAACTCCACCGCCTGGCAGCTCGACGCGAGCGACACCAGGCGCCGATTGCTCCACGGCGTGCTCACGGCGACGGCGACGCCCGACAACGATCGCCGACAGTGGCAAGGTACGCTCGATCTCCCGATCGTCGAGATCCGGTGACCACGCGCCTCGCCGAGCCGCAATGCAATCTCCAGATACCGAATCTCAACTGATGTCCGGGACTCGCCCATCGACTGCCCCCCGAAGGCCACCCCCGAGCCCTCTGCCGTGGAGAAGCTGAAGTCCGTGACCGAGCTCGTCGGCAGCGACGAGTACCCCGCCCGGGTCATGTGCAGCTAAGACGAGCTCACGCACTGAGCTCTCACACGGTCGTCACGTCTCCTCGACCACGGACAGCCTACTTCGCCGGCGGCGGCGCAATCGCGTCGAGATCGAGCCCGCCCGGGTACTGATAGCTGGTGTACGCGCCGTACCCGATCACCTGGATCCCCACCGGCGCGCTGGCCGAGAGCGAGTGTGCGCCGTTGTTTCCCACGTTGAGCAGCACCCGTGAGACCCCGTAAAGCGGACCTACCGGCTCGAATTTGACGAAGATCTCCTTGCCGTCGAGGGTCAGCTTCGTGCCTTTGGGGAGCACCACGTCGACGAAGCTGTAGTCGTAGTCGAGCGGCGCCAGGAACACGTACTTGGTTCGATACTGCTCCACGGCCGTCGCCATGCTCTGCGCGGGATCGCCCTCGTCGCTGGGCTCCATGGGGTTCTTGCCGAGCAGCTCCGCGCCGAGCTGGAACGAGCCCACGGCGAACTCGTGATCTCCCAGGATCTCGAAGCTCTCGCTCACGACGCCGAGATCCTTGACCTCGCCCGCGGAGATGGTGGTGGGGCCGCCGACCGGCTTGATGGTGGGGTAGGTGAGCGTGGTATTGTCGACGTTCCCGTAGATACGGACCACGTGGCCGACCGGCGTCGCGTCGGGCGAGGTGGGCACGGTGACGACGTAGTGCTTCCCCAGCGTCTCGGCGGGGAACACCACCTCTTCGATGTGATCGCAGGCATAGGCATCGACCGGAGAGTTGATGCAGGCGATCCCCGTGAGCACCTGCACCGGCTTCGAGGCGATCACCAGGCTCCCGCTGAAGTCCGACGCGAGGGTGCCAATGATCTCGACCACGTCGCCCGCGCCGACGGTGAACGTCGTGCTCTCGCCGGCCGAGGTCTCGGGGAGGCCGCCGCCTGCGACGATGTGCGCGTCCTTGGCGAGCTTGACCGTGACCTTGGTATCCGGCGCCGTGCCGGTCACAGCGAAGTACGGCGGGAACATCACCTCGTCGCCGGCTTGCCCGGTGATCCGATAATCCCCGGTGAGCGCGGTGCTCGGGAGCAGGAGCGAGGCGTCGTTGGTGTACGAGTTACACTCTCCGTTGGTGCAGCTCGCGCAGCCCGCCCAGTTCTTTCCCGGGGGCCCGCCCAGGCTCTGGTACTCGAGCGGACTGAACTGATAGACGCTGATCGGCCGCGTCGAGACCAGATGATACGCGCCCCCGTCGACGCGCGAGGTGGCCAGGAGAGGATCGGAGCTCCCGCACGAGTCGGGCGGCACGTTGCGGAGCCCGGGGACCCAGGGCAGCACCAGAGTGGCCAGATCGTTCGGCTTGATGTGCGCGCTGGCGACCGTGACGCCGCCGCGGGTGATCGTCACGTCGGCCGGATTCTGACCCACGTTGGCGGCGACGACGGCGTAGTCGAAGACCGCGTCAACGATGTTGTCGAGCGGGGTCGGCCAGAAGTCGCACCCCACGTACGAGTGCTTCTTCTCGGCCTCTTCGCAGGTGGTTGGATCGATGGTGACGCCGCCGCCGGGCGCCTGACCGCCGTTGCCCCCGAAGCCGAGGTCCGGCTCGCCGCCTTGCCCGCCTTGCCCGCCGACGCCGCCCGAGCCCGCGGGAAAGCTCCGGATCGGGCCCGTGGCCGAGCACGCGCCGACGAGCGTGGCGGCGCTCGCGCCGAACAGGAGAGCGCCGAGCACCAGGTGACGCGGTTGCCAGATCATGGCGCCGAGTATGGACGTTTTCTCGGAGCGCGCCGCGACAGATCGCGCCCGACTGCCGCGACGGCTACGCCGCGGGGGCGACCTTGGTACCCGCCTTGTTCATCGACGGGCTCCACGCCGTCGAGCGGTTGCGGCCCGAGCGCTTGGAGACATAGAGCGACTCGTCCGCGGCCTTGAACATCTCTTCCCAGTTGCCGCCGGCGGTCGGGAAGGTGGCCACTCCGATCGAGCAATTGACGCTGATCCCGAGGGGCATCCCGTTCGGCCCCAGCTTGCCTTGCGGGTGAAACACCGTCTTTTCCAGCTCTTCGCGCACGCGCTCGGCCAGGAGCATCGCCCCGCGCGCGTCGGTCTCCTCGCAGATGATCACGAACTCTTCGCCGCCGAAGCGGGCCACCGCGTCGGTGTTGCGCTTGAGGCGGCGGAGGATCTCGCCGAGGCCCTTGATCACCACGTCGCCGACGTCGTGACCGTAGGTGTCGTTGACCTTCTTGAAGTGATCGATGTCGGTGACGAGCACGCTGAGGTGCTTGCCGAAGCGCTTGGCCGAGGCGATCTTCTGCTCGGCGACCTCGAGCATCGCGCGCTTGTTGAGCAGGCCGGTGAGGCCGTCCATCGTCGCCAGCTCTTCGAGGCGGCGGAGCATCCGCGCGTTGGAGAGCGACACGGCCATGTGGCTGGCGAGGACCTCCAGCGTGCTCCGCGCGGCGTCGTTGAAGGCCGCGCGCTTGCGCGATCCGAGGACGAGCGTGCCGAGCGGGCGATCGTGAACCAGGAGCGGGAGCACGACAATCGACGGCATCGCCGGCGGCGTTACCCGGCGCGTGAAGACGATCTGGCGCTGCGGATCGTACTCCCCGCGGTAGGGCAGCGGGTGCCTGTTCTGAAGCACCATCGAGACGAGACCGGCGTTGTGGCGGAAGCGCTGGCCGAGGATGTCGCCCGCGCCGTCGCCGCTGACGGCGCGGATCTCGTGCATCTTCCCGGCCTCGTCGTAGAGCGTGACCGCGGCGAAATCGACGGAGGTGATCTCGCGCGCGCTCTTCACGCCGGCCTCGACGACGGTCGACTCGGTGGTCGCCGCGCCGAGCGCTTCGGCCGCGCGGTAGAGCTTCCCTTGCTCGACCTTGGCGCGCTCGAGCTGGACGAAGACCC
>JBDTXR010000294.1:0-11393 GCA_040006075.1 Byssovorax sp.
AGCCAGTAGAAGCCGAACATCGTCATGGTGAAGCCCGCGAGCCAGCCGAGGCCGAGCGCGCGCTTCGCGGTCTGCCCGCGCGTGGCGACGATGAGCGGGACCAGGGCCACGAACGAGAGCGGCCAGAGGTCGATGCCGGGGAACGCGAGGAAGTAGAGAAAGCCGGAGAGGAACGCGAGGCCGTAAGCCGGCGCGGCGGCGAGCGCGGTGGGCGCGGCGGCGAAGGGATCGGGAGGGGGCAGGGGCGCGGTCTCGACGACGAGCGCGTCGGGATCGGGGACGTCGGTGACCTTCGTTGACGGCTTCTTTTTGCGCTTGGGCTTCGCTGGGGCCGGCCCGCTCCCTTCCGGTCGCGGCTGCGTTTCGGAGGCGGGCTCGTTCGCGGCAGGGGCGCTCTCGTTCGGCTTCGCCTCGGGGTCCTTCGCGGCGACCTCGGGCTCTTCGTTCGGCTCCGACATGGTGGGGCAGTGGCCATCAACGAGGGCGGATCTGCAAGCGGAATCAGGCGAGCAACGTCAGATAGTGCCGCACCCAGAAGGCGATCTCCTCGGCGGTGGCGTGCTCGCCGAGGCGCTCGTGGACCACGAAGAGGTGCACCGGTACCGGCGCCGATGCGCCCTCGTCCGCGCCCTCGCGCTCGAGCGCCACCGAGATCGGTTGGCCGCCGAAGAGCACGTAGGTGGCGCGCGCCTGATCCCACGCGGTGAGCACGCCGAGCGCGCGCGGCAAAGGCGAGGAGATCAGCAGGATCGGATCGAGCGTGCAGCCGGGCACGTGCTCGCGGAGCCCGGGGATCAGCAGCGCCGAGTTGAGCACGTGATGGACCGGCGATCCCGATCGGGTGAGCGCCTCGGCCGCTTCGGCGAGCCGCGTCCGCTGGACCTCGGCCGGCGACAGGCCCGCTGGATACGGAAACACCGGGAGCCAGCGCTTGCTCGCGGGATCGAGGTACTCCAGATCTCCGACGCGACGCTTGTAATCCATGCCCGAGGGCTCGCTCAGCACGTACCCCGCATAGTGGTAGTGGAGGCCGATCGCCGCCGCGTGCTCGATCTCGAGGAGCAGCGTGCAGAAGCCGAGTCCATGCTTGCTGTACGCGGGCTCGTAGACCCCGATCAGGCTCTCGACGCTGGTCTCGCCGAGGTCGAACCAGGAGAACGCCACCAGCGCGTCGCCGTCGTAAATGCCAATCTCGCGGGTGTGGAACAGGGCCCGTCCCGCCTCGCCCCCGGTGACCTCATCCAGGCTCTCGGCGCGGTTGCCGCCCACCGTCTCGCGGTAGCGCGTGTAGAGCGCCTCGCGGGTCGCGTCGAGGACCAGATCGCCAATCCGGATCTCGAAGCGGGCATGAGCCTGCGCGAGCTGCTTGCGGAGCGAGCCCCGGAACCGGCTCTTGCGGAGATCGAGCCGGGTCCAGATCGTCGAGCGGAGATCGCCGTCGCTCACCAGGTAATCGGTGGTGATCATCGCCCGTCCGATCCGGTACCACCCGCGCTCGAGGTAGTCGTCGAGCTCGGTCCGCGCGAGCGTCTCCGGCTCGATCCTCGAAGCGATCATGACATCCCGGAAGGAGCGGCCACGCGGCTCACTCGACGGGCAGCACGATCAGAGGGGAGGTGTGGCGCAGGCTCAGGTGCTCCCAGGCGTCGTCGGCCACGGCGTGCCCGCGCGGCCCCTCGTCGCGCACCGACGCCATCACCGCGCGGAAGAACGGCGCCTCGGGGTACTCGATCGCGATCAGCGCCTTCCGGTCGGTGGCGAGCGGGGTAATCGGCCGATCGGCCTTCGAGCGGCGGGTGTCGGCGACGAGCTTGATCTCGTCCATCCGCGCGGTGAAATGCGGCCCGCCGTCGAAGGGATCGACCCGGTGCGCGTAGCGAAACCCGATGCGTCGGAGGAGCTTCTCGACCCCGCGCGTCTGCGCCCCGGTCTTGCCGATCACCGCCTGCGCGTCCTTGGGGAGCACGCTCGCGTAGATCACCCCCTCGGGGAAGAGGGCTTTGATGAACTCCTTGTTCTTCTTCGAAAGCCGGTCGGCCTCGGCGTAGCTCATGTCGCAGAAATGCCGGCCAAGAGCCTCCCAGAGGTGGCTGGTCCCGTCGGGCTCGAGCGGCGGCATCAGCTCGGCCAGGACCTCTTCCTCGAACTGGTGGGTGTGCGAAGCGAGGTAGAGAAAGCGCACGTAGGAGATCATCGTCCCGAGCCGCTCGGTCGCGAGGCGATACTCGGGCATCAGCACCAGCCCCCCGATCTCGGTCGGCCCGTTGTACGAGTACCCGATCCGCAGCACCGTGTGATGAAAGTGCTTGTCGATGGTGGTCGAGTACTTCTCCTCGTCGAGCACGTCGAAATAGATGTACGGCACCCCGCGCCGCCCGAGCTGGGCCACGATCATCGAGGTGCCGACGATCTGATCCTTGGCGCGATCGATGAGCACGAACACGTAGGTGCGGAGCCGAGGCTCGGTGACCTCGCCGGTGAAGCTCCGGTAGCTGTGGTCGACGATCTCGTGGATCGAGTCGCGGTCGTCGGGGAGATTGACCGAGTTGAGGTGACGCGCGACGCGGAGGAGCTGCGGCTCGTCCCCCGGCAATGCAGCGCGAATTTCGTAGGCGACCATGCGCCGCGGAGCCTAGTCGGGCGCCGTGCGGGCGGCTATGGGGATGGTTTCGCCGCGTGGATCCGGGCGAAATCCACGCCCATCCGCCCCCAATAGCTGCCGTCATCCAGCCCCCTCGGGTATGCTGCGGCGCGCGGCGACCTTTCGGACCTCGGACCTCGTCGGCCACTGGACCCTCTCTTCAATGCCGATCCACATCAAGCGCTCCTTCGACGTCCCGAACCTCGTCCGCGAGCTCGCCGAGAACAAGGTCGATGCCCTGGAGCTGATCCGCGAGGGCCTGTCCAACGCCAAGGATCACGCCGCGGCGCGCGTGTGGATCCACAGCTTCAAGGAGAACCCCCGGAGCGCGCCCTCGGTGGTGCTCGTCGACGACGGCGAGGGGATGAGCCCGGCGCGGCTCGCCGCGTTCTGGGGCGTCGGAGCGACGCACAAAGGCGAGAGGCAGGCAATCGGGTACAAAGGGCATGGAACGAAGCTCTTCTTCGCGAGCCAGCGGCTCTCGGTCGCGACCCGCGTCGCCGGCGAAGCCGGATGGAGCCTGTGTACGGTGGACGCCCCGTCGGACATGCTCCCCGACTTCGAGATCCCGGTAGAGCCTCTCCCGAGCGCGCACTCGCTCCACGCCTACCTCGTCAAGCTCGGTCTCCTCGACAGCACTGGATCGGCGATCTTGATCGAGCAGGTGCGCTTCAACGACGCCGAGCGCCTGCTCCAGCGGCGCCGGATCGAGTCGTTTTGTGACTGGTTCACCGTGATTGGCGACATCCGATCTGGCCTGTTCGATGATCGCTTGGCGTTCCACCGAGCGGTCGAGAGCGGCGGCGCGGAGCACGCGCAGCTACGTTTGCACGAGTGCGACTTGCGGCCGCTCCGCGTCGATCTCCGCGTCAACGGCGAGAGAGACTTCACGCCGCTCGGCCTCGGCCCGTCTCCGAAAGACCGGGAGATCTTCGCGGCGTGGCCGAAGGATCTCGAAGCCTTCAGGGATCAGCCGGGCCTGCTCATGCTCGGTCACCGCTTCGCGGACAAGCACGAGAGCACCGGCGGCACCAAGCGCGCACGTGACGACACCACCGCGCTCCGCCTCACTGGCCCGAACGACTGGGCCACGGAGGAGGGCTATTCCGTCGTCGCCCGCGTGGAGGGCCACCGCCGTCAGCGCGAGACCTACCTGGAGGCTCAATGGCAAGGAAAGCCGGGGGTCTACGGGTTCGACGCGCGCTTCGGTCTGTGGCTCTGCCGCGATTTCATGCCGCTGGTCCAGCGCAATGATCTCCTTCAAGAAGCGTTGAACCGCGCGTCCAGGGCTCGCTTGCAGTTCGAGCTGGGCAACCTCCGAAACTGGCAGATCTTCGTGAACAGCCAGAGCCTCCTGCCGACCGCCAACCGCGGCGGGATCTCGAACCAGAGCGAGCACGATCAGCAGGTGCTCAAGGTCCTCGTCGACCTCCTCGAAAAGGCCTTCAAGGACGCATCGTTCCGCGAGTGGGTCGCGAAGCTCCGCGCCGCCAAGCTGTCCGGGCTCCGGGACCGCGAGGTGACGGACATGGACGATCGCCGCTCTGCGGTGCAGACCTGGATCGAGGACCGGAAGCGATCCGGCGCGATCGACCCGATGACGGTCACCGGCCTCCCGCTCCTCGATCCGCAGAGGTCGTTGTTGATGCGGTCGCCAACGTCGGAGCAGGAGCTGTTCTACGTTTATGGCCTCCTGTCCGGCCGCTACGATATGCCACTCCACGTTCTGGCGTACGACGCCAGCCGAGGCGTGGACGCGATCGCGCTCCTGCGGAACGAGGCCCTGGTCACCCCGAAGAAGACCCACGTTCGAGTCGAGTTCAAGCACGAGGTCTCGGCGAACACGCCCATCGACCATTTCTTCCAGGCGATTGACGTGATCGTGTGCTGGAAGGTGGACCGGATCGGGGACATCTACGAGCAGAGCTCGGGAGGGAGAGGCGATCTCCAGCGTCGCAAGACGTCGATCCTGAGCCCGCCGATCGATACCTACGAAATCGAGTACACCGAGGGCACCGCCAAGCGCGTGATCCCGGTGCTCGAGATCTCCACGCTGTTCGCGCCGCCCAAGCCGAAAAAGAAATAGGAGAGTAACCTCTCCCGGCTACGGGGACGGCCCCGGCGCGCCGATCTGCGCGAGCAAAGCGCTCTCCATGGCCTCGAGCGGGGCGTCCTTGCCGGTGTAGAGCTCGAACTGGCGGGCGGCCTGGTGGAGCAGCATTCGACCGCCGTGGATCACCGTCGCGCCCTTGCGCCGCGCGGCGCGCGTCAGCTCGGTCTCGATCGGTTTGTAGACGATATCCATCACCAGCAGCTCGGGGTGGAGCGCGGCCTCGGGGACCGGGCTCGCGGCGTCGACCGGATCCATGCCCATCGAGGTGGCGTTGACGACCGCGTCGTAGCTGCCGGCGCGGTTGGCCTCGTCGAGGCCGGCCGCGGCGCGCGCGCCGGTGGCGGCGGCGAGGGCGGTCGCGCGGGCCCGATCGCGGTTGGCGATGGTCACGCGCGCGCCGCGGCTCGTGAAGCCGTGGGCGAGCGCCCGGGCCGCGCCGCCGGCGCCGAGGAGCAGCACCCGCGCGCCCACGAGCGGGCGGATCTCCTCGAACGCGCGCACCGCGCCCGGCGCGTCGGTGTTGTGCCCCGTGAGGTGTCCTCCATCGTTGACGACGGTGTTCACCGCGCCGATCGCCGCCGCGGCGGGATCGATGGCGTCGAGGAGCGGCATCACCGTCTGCTTGTAGGGCATGGAGATCCCGAAGCCCCGGACGCCGAGCGCGCGCATGCCGATGATCGCGCCGGCGAGATCGACGACCTGGAACGGCACGTAGGTGAACCGCAGCCCGAGCGCGCGGTACCCCGCGAGGTGCATCGCTGCGCCGAGCGGGCTCGGGTGGAGCGAGAGCGAGCCGCAGAGCGTGAGGCGGGCATCCGCGGGGTCGGGGGGCGCCTGGTTCATGGGCGCAACCTTGCCCAGATCGGCCGCGGAGGAAAGATGGGCAGCCTTTCAACGATGGACACGCGGGCGTGTTTCGAGGAATCTTTTCGCATGCGCCTCCGCTCTGCCCTCGGTCCTCTGGCCCTCGTCCTGCTCCTCGGCTGCGGAGCCTCGACCGCGAAGCCCGCCGACGCGGCCGACGGCGAGAAGCTGGACGCCCCGCCCACCGCCGACGATACCGAAGGCGGCGCCGCGAAGAAGACCGACGCGCCGGCCGCGCCGACGATGGGCTCGGTGAAGCGGGAGGGCAGCGCCACCGACGTCCCCGACGACTACTCGCTCACCGAGAACGACTGCCAGGCGCTCGGCCGCAGCTACGGCGACGCGGCCCGCGGCGATCAGCGCGCCGCGCTCAACCCCAAGCTCACCGACAAGCAGCGCGAGCAGGCCAACGCCAGCATCGATCCGGTGGTCGCGAAGCTCGAGACCGGCTGGATCGACGTCTGCTCGAAGTCGCTCGCCGGGAAGAACGTCGACCACGCGAAGATCAAGTGCGCCCTCGCCGCGAAGACGGTGAAGGGCTTCGATACCTGCCTCAACGGCGACGCGAAGAAGTAGCCGCTCGGCGTGGCTGGTCGTCCCGGATCGGCGGAGACGGAGTACCCTCGTCCGGTGCGCTCCCGGATTGCCTCGTTCGCCCTCGCGCTGCTCGCCTCGCTCTCGCTCTCGCTCTCGCTCTCGCTCTCGATCGCAGGCGCGGGCTGCACGCCGACGCCTCCCGCGACGACGAAGATGCCGCCGGCCGACATCCTCGAGGTCAGCGATCTCGTGGTCGCCGCGCAGAAGAAGGCCGACGCCTTCATCGCCGCGCGCGACCGGGGCCTGCTCCTCGCGGCGCGCGGGCTCACGCCGCGGCCCGACGCCCCCCCGTGCCCCGAGGCGATCCCGCGGCCGGCGCCGCTCGGCGATTCGGACCTCGATTTGAAGGGTGAAGCCGCCGTCGCGCACGAGGCTGCGCGCTGGCGAATGAACGTCGTCCCGGACTGGACCGTGGCCGGATCGCCGCCGCCCGAGCCGCTGAAGAGCATGGAGAAGATCGAGAACGACGTGGCCCGAGCGGGGCCGCGCCACGATCAGTTCGATCGTCAGTCGTCGATGGTGCGCCGGATCCTGGCCGACGGCGTCTACAGCTCGACCTGGACGCGAGAGAGCCTGATCAAGCTCGCCCGCGAGCTGGGCTCCGACGAGTACTGGGGCTGGGAGCTCGACGTGGTCACCAAGATCAAGAGCGCTCCCACCGAGGACGGCTCGGGGACCTTCAGCGGAGGTATCCTGTTCGGGACCGCCTACCTCTGGAGCTTCCCGAAGGGGAGAGTGCTTTGCGTGGCCGACGTGAAGGCCACGAACCAGGACCGGATCAAGCTCTCGATCGATCCCAACGACAAGACCCCTCACCAGCACCAGCGGCTGAACGACGATCTGAAGAACGAGGCCTACCGGGCGGCGATCTCGGCCCTCGTGGCCGTGCCCTCACCCTGAGACGTCGAAGAACAGGCTGCGCGAGCGGCTGCACGCCGGGCAGGTGAGCCGGGCCGAGGTGAGCGTGCGGCCTCCGAACAGCACCTCGCGCAGCTCGGGCTCGGGCGGGGCCGATCGCGTCGCGCAAGAGCACTTCGAGCGGGCCACGTGGCGGGCGATCTCCTCGCGGGAGCGGAGCGGGATCGCGGTGGAGGCGGCCTCGCCCTGGCCGATCTCGCGGCTCCTGGCGTAGGCGCGCTGGCGGAGGCGGCGGGGTATGCCGATCAGGAAATTGATCCCCACCACCAGGAAAGCGATGCCGCCGCCGACGCCGCCCACCCAGAGGATCGCGGTCCACGAGGTGCCGTCGCCGCCGCCGGTGCGATCCTGGGTGAAGTCGTACTCGAGCTCGTCGTGCATCCGCTCCACCAGCGCGAGGTGGGCCTCGACCTCGGCGGCGGGAACGAAGTCGCGCTTCGTCTCGTAGCGGCAACGGACGGACACGGTGTTGCCCATCGAGGACGACGTGCAACGGAGCGAGGCTGTGGCGTCGGAGAGCTCGTGCGTCCCCACCTCGACCGGCGGCGGCGTCGGCGCGGTGAGCCGCGTCTCGTGGGCCAGCACCGTCGGGTAATCGATGGAGAGGGGCATCGATCGCCGCGAGATCTTCGGCGCGGCGAGGGCGCCGGCGATGAGCCGGGCCGGGAACGACTTGGTCTCTTGCTTCCAGAACTCCGGGACGCGGTAGCTCTCGACGACGGTGAGCGTGTCCTGGAGCGGATCGTCGGTGACGGCCAGCGGGGCGGCCTCGACGGCCGAGGGCTCGCGGCGCGCGTAGTGGTTGAGGTAGCGCCGCGCGGTCTCGGCGCGGGCGGTGGAGTCGAGATCGCGGCGGACGTGGTCGGCGCTGCTGCCGCGGTAACGCTTCGTGAGCTTGACCTCGGCCGGGGCGTCGTACTTGAGGGCGGTGATCTCCTCGGTCTCGTCGACGCTCGGCTCGGTCGGCGCGGGGAGCGGGATGGTCGTGAGTCCGGCGCCGCCCGCGGCCACGACGAGCGCGCGCTCGAAGTCGGGGTTCTCGAGCGACTCCAGCCCTCCACGCTGCGACGAGATCGTGGCGTCGAGCCAGTAGGTGTGGCCGCCGGACTCGGCGCGGGTGATGACGTGGTTGAAGGCCAGCGGGGAGGGCGAGCGATCGTCGAGCCCGCGGCCGAGCTCGGTGTTCACCAGCGCGGGAGAGGCCTTGATCCCCAGCGCGCGCAGCGCCGTGACCAGGAGCCGAGCCTTGTCCTTGCAGTCGCCGAAGCGACGCTCCAGGACCACGCTCGGATCCTCGGGCTGGTGCGACGACGGGCCGAGCTCGATGCCGAGATAGCGAACGTCGTCTTGCACGAAGCGGAGCGCCGCGAGGAGGCGGCCGCCTTCGTCGGGCGCGGCGTCGCGGAAGCGCTGGATCTGGGCCTCGAGCGCCGGCGAAGGGCGAGGCGTCGATTCGAACAGCGGGCGCGCCCAGGCGGTGACCTCGGCCCACGAGGCGTACTCGGTGACGTCGACGCGCGGGATCGGGTCGAACCAGCGCGGCGTCTCGTCTTCGCGCGGGATCGTCGGCACGTCGCGGCGGTCCCACACGGTCTCGTGCTCGAGGCCGAGATCGCGCTCTTCGGGCCGCTCGGCCCAGAGCCGCGGGGTGACGGTGAACGAGCGAGCCTTCGGCGTGATCAGCCGCACGCGGAGCCGGCGCGTCGAGTCCGAGGCGCCGAGCGAGAAATTCTCGACGTAGCGCGGGCCGAGCACCGGGTTCCACCCGTTGATCGAGTAGGCGTAATCGACGATGTCGCCGGCGCGCACGTCGTGGAGAAAGGCGACGACCGAGAGCGTGCCCGAGTACACGCGCTGCGAGAGATCGGGCTCTTTCTGGAGGACGTGGAGCTCTCTGGGGCGCAGCGCGTCCACCGCGTGGCCGTCGCGGAGGATGCGAATGTGATGAAGGACGAGCTTCTGGTGCGGCGGATCGATGTCGAACGCGAGCTCGGAGGTGGACTCGATTCCACTCTTGGAGACGATCTTCCGCGCCACGTGGACGTAGCGCTCGACGTCGCCGTCGGAGACGCGGATCTCGCGATCGATGAGCAGGTGGTGCACGCCGTCGCCGGTGGTGCCCTCGGGGGCCTGGAAGTCGACCTCGGGCTCGATCGGCGCGACCCAGCTCGGGGCGGGCGCGATGGTGTACGGCGAGGGCTCGCCGGCGCGCGCCGGAGCCGCGCAGAGCGCCGCCGCGAGCGCGGCAGCGACGATGAGGGCGCGGCGAGTGAAGGGGGCAGGTGGGCGAAGCACAGGAAGGCAGGGCGGGCGGAGGCCGGCAGTCTGTCACACCGAGGTGCGGAGGGACAGCAGGGGCCGCCGAGCGCGATCAGCCGCGCTGGACTCGCAGCGTCGGATCGGCGCTGCCGAAGAGGCTTTGAGCGAAATCGCCGAGCCAGCGATCCGCGGGCGTTTCGCCGACGAGAAGCGTGCCGCCGCGGGCGCCCTCGAGGAGGCGGCGGACCCCGTCGGACTCGGGCGCGGAGGCGCCGGCGAGCGTCGCGTGGAACACCGCGGCCTCGGGCGAGCAGCCGGTGCGCGAGCGCCAGGCGTCGATCTGCGCGGCGAAGGCCGGATCGGGCGGCGAGGGAGCGTCGGAGTCGCCAGGACCGAGCGTGTTGAGCGCGGCGAGGACGGCGTCCTTGCGATCCTTGAGCGGGAGCTTCGCGAGCTCGGCGGGCTCGATCGGGGCGCCGAAGTAGAGGTCTTGTCTCCCGTAACCGACCGGGAAATCAAGGCGATCCACGAGGCCGTGGACGGGCAGGCCACCGGCAAAGCGGATCGGGACGATCGGCGCGCCGGCCGCGAGCGCCATGTCGATCACCGAGGCGCCGAGGCGCGCCACCGGGGTGCGGCACGAGAGCGCGCGCGTGCCCTCGACGTGGACGAGGACGCTCTTCGTCGAGGCCGCGAGCTCGCGCGTGGCCTCCTCGGCGATCCGCGCGAACGAGGCGTGATCCTCGCGATCGAAGAAGGTGATCAGCCGAGGATCGACGACGCCCGGGTAGGCGATGGCGCGCGTGATCAGGCGACCGAGCCACGACTCCTGATGCTCGGCCTTGGCCAGCGCCATGGTCCGCGTGCCGGCGATCGCCGACGAGACCACGATGAAGATCAGCGACTCGAGCGCGACCTGGTGGTTGGCGACATAGAGGCAACCGCGGCCGTGGACGCGCGAGAACGCGACCGGATCGGCGATGACGATCTTGCCGAGGAAGCGCTCGACCAGCGCGAGGTAGAGGTCCTCGATCGGCCACGGTCCGACGCCGATCGACGCGCGCCAGAAGCTGCGAAACGAGGCGATGTCGCGCGCCATGCCCGCGTCGGGATCACCGCGCTCGGCGTGGGGCTCGGCCGCGGGGGCGAGCGTCCTGGTGGGCGGCGGCGCGCCTCCGGCGATGACGCGCATGCCGAGGCTCTTCGCGCCGTAGATCCGCTTTCCGTCGACCCAGAGCGAGCCCTCGGCGAGGGCGTAGCGCCCGCGCGCGTCGGTGCCGCGCTCGGTGATGTCGATCTCGACGGTGACCCGGTGGTTCTTCGGGACGACCTGGCCACGGTATTTCCAGGTGTGGGGGCGATCGAGGGCGATGGGCTCGAAGCGGGCGTTGGCGATGCCGTCGGCGCAGCCGGCGTCGATCATCCACGCTTGCAGGAGCTGCAACAGCGCTTCGAGGCCGAGCGAGCCGGGTTGGACGGGATCCTGGAAGAAGTGGGCCTTGAACGACCACACCGCCGGATCCACGTCCTTGACGCCGCGCGCGTAGCCGAGGCCCTTCAAGCCTCCTTCGAGCTCGAAGGCGGTGAGGCGATCGACCATGGAGAGCATGCCCGGCGCGAGCCGCGGGGCGCCGCCGAAGTACCGCGCAGGCTCGGTGGCGAGATTGGTTGTCTCCGTGGCCTCGCGCTCGAGCCGGGCCCGGGCGTCGGGCGTGACCGGGAGCCCGACCTGGTTGTCGAAGGCCGATTTCGGGAAGAAGCCAAAGACGGTGCGGAGCGTGTAGACGTGGGCTTCGCCGACGTAGCACTCGACCTCGAAGGTCTCGATGATCATGCCCGCCGACATGGAGACCTCGACGACCTTGACCAGGGTGCGGAGCGTGCCTGAAGCGGGCGTGACCTCGTGAAAGACGGTGCCTGTCCCGTCGAGGTTGCGGAAGAGCAGATCGTCCTCGGTGGTGAGGGCGCTGCCGATGTAGCTCGCGAGCCAGCCGCAGGGCT
>JBDTXR010000295.1:0-11387 GCA_040006075.1 Byssovorax sp.
AGCTCGCGCGATCGACGCGTGGCCACGAGCGGGCACGGCCGGGCACGTGCCCGGGCACGTGCCGCGGAGGCCGCCTGCGGGCGGGTGGGTGACGCGTCGATCCGAACGAGCCTTGCGAGAAATCATTCATTGAGGGGTTATCGCGCGGGCCGTGAAAACAGGGCGATCCGTGGCGCACACTCTGCGTCCCGTTCCCACGTTGGACCCGCTCGACGCCGCCGGAGAACGTGCTCGGTCCACGAGGAGATAGCCTCGAGGCCGGCAAAGAGACTAGGAATGGTCCATCGGCGCGGAGAGCCGCTTCGCGCGCCCTGCCTCCGGAGGACAATCATGGACAGATACGCAAGGACGCTGATCGTCGTCACCGCCATGATCGGAGGCGCGAGCCTCGGTCAGACCGCCGTCGGCTGCGGGAGCACGCCCGATGTCGTCTTTCCCGGAGGCGGGGGCGGACGCGCCGACGCCGGGACGGATCAGAGCTCGACGGGGCAAGGGGGGAAGGGCGGGCAAGCCGGCACCGGCGGCGCCGGCGCTTGCCACGACGTCGCGGGCTACGATCCGGTCGCGGCCGGGCTCCCGAGCTGCTGCGACACCGGCGCCGCGCACTGCGTCCCCACCAACGAAGTCCAGCCGCAGCTCGCGTACGCGTTCGGCGATTGCGCCGCCAAGGGCGGCGGCGCCGGGCTCTGCGTCCCCGACAAGCAGATCGCGGTCGGGAGCTCGTTCGCGGCCAAGGAGTGTCCCTCGCTCGGCGGCGCCGCGGGGGTGTGCCTGAGCACCTGCGTCAAGGCGGTATACAGCGATCCCAACGTCGGGCTCCTGATGCATGGCATCTGCGACATGGACGAGCTCTGCGTGCCCTGCGTCAACCCGATCACGGGCAAGCCCACCGGCGCCTGTGGGATCAAGACCTGCGGCAGCGACGGCGGCAGCGGCGGCACCGGCGGTGGCGACGCCGGGCCGATGTGCCCGCACGAAGGCCCACCCGTCCTCGATCCGGCGATGTTCGAGGCCTGCTCCCCGGCCTGCGGCGGGGCGCACTGCGTGCCTGCAAACGGGGTCCCGCCTGCCGAGCAAGCTCAGCTCGCCACGTGCACCACGATGGGCGGAGCGGGCTTCTGCGCGCCGGATCCCTTCATCGCGGCCGGGGGGAACCTCATCGCGCCGTCGTGCGTCTCCGGCGCGGGGGCCGAGGGCCGCTGCCTCTCCGATTGCCTTCCTGCGGTGGCGGCGCAGCTGGCCGTCTTGCCCCAGGCCACCTGCGCCGCGAGCGAGCGCTGCGTCCCCTGCTTCGATCCCACCACCCACGCTCCGACCGGCGCGTGCACGATCTCGTGCGATCCCGGGCCCAAGGACCCTCCGGTGATGATCACCTGTCCCTGGACGGGCCCTCCGGTCGTGGATCCGGCGGGCCTCCCGGCGTGCAGCCCGGCCTGCGGCGGCGCGCACTGTCTCCCTGCGGCGTTCGTCCCGGCCGCGCAGCAAGCCCAGCTCGCGACCTGCCCCGGCGGGTTCTGCCTGCCGGATCCGCTGATCACCACGGCGGGTAACTTCGTCCCCAAGACCTGCGCTGCGATCGCGGGTACGACGGCCGAGGGGCGCTGTCAGTCCACCTGCTTGCCGGCGGTGTCGGCGCAGGCGGCGAACCTCGAGCAAGACACCTGCGCCGGCGGCCAGCTCTGCGTCCCTTGCTACGATCCCTACACCGGGGCGGCCACCGGCGCCTGCTCGTCGGCCCCGTGCGACATGCCGAAGAGCCCGGCCTTCACGTTCAAGACCTGCTGTCCCTTCCAGGGGATGAATCAGGGCACCTGCATCCCCAAGGTCAAGGTCCCGCCGGCCGAGCAGGGGAGTCTGCAGCAGCTCGGCTGCGATCCGAGCTTCCTCTGCGTGCCGAACGAGTATCTCCCGACCGCGACGATGCCTGTCCCGGGGTGCAACGCGGGGCTCCTCGGCAAGGGCGCGTGCGTGAGCAAGTGCACCACCGCGCCGCAGATCTTCGGACAGGGCACCTGCTCTGGCAACCACATGTGTGTGCCGTGCAACGCGGCGAACCCGCCGCCTCCCGGCTGTGGTCCGTAGCTCGACGACCCTCGGAGCTCGTCAGAAGGCGCCGCCGATCCCCACCGCGGCGCCGCCCTGCAAAGGGGTCACGGAGGGCCAGAGCACGGCCTTCTTGACCGGCTCGGCGGGCGCCGGGCGGCCCCACGCCAGGGTGGCCGCGTCGAGCACCACCGCGCTGAGGCCGCCGAGGATCATCCCTTCGAAGACGGCGTTGGTCACACAGGCCTTCGTCGTCGGCTCCTTGCACTCGAGCTTCGCCGCCAGCGCACCTCCGCCGGCGACCATGGCAAAGCTGAGAGGGAGGCTCACGTAGCCTTTGACCTCGTCGCCGTGGATCATGTGCATCGACATGGTCGTGAATGGCGACAAGAGCGATCCCAGGACGAGGCCCGCTTCGAAATCTTTCTTGAGCACCGCGAGCGGCAGCAGGTAGGCAGCGGCGCCGGTGAGCAGCGTCTCCCAGCCATACCAGATCACGGGAGGAGGGGAGATGGGCCGCGGCGGCGCGGCGATTGGCCGCCGTGCCGGCTCGCCCGGCGCGGCCCACTGGGCGCGCGCGCCGGGCGAGATCAGGAGCAAGGCGCCGAGGAGCGCGAGGCCGGGCGCGGGAGGGAGCTTCGCCATTGGACCCGCCATCGCAAGGGTCGCACCAGCCCGATCGGCCCTGATCCTGGCCCGAGCTGTTGCCGCCCTTCACAGGATGGCCGCGAAATCGGCTGCGCAGCAGGGGAAATCCTGCGGATTGCGCGCGAGGGAGGCCGGCGCGGGGCGGTGTGACCGGTCGTTGCCACCCGCGGTCGCGCTTGACGCCGTGGCGCGGGCGAAGTCTCCTGAGAGCGATGTCCGGCGACGATCTCGATCACCTCACCGCCCCCACGATTGCCCACTACGATCTCACCGCCGAGGCGTTCCGCGAGGGGACCTGGACTCACGACGTTGCCCAGAACCGCGCGGCGCTCCTGGGGGCGATCGAGGGCGCGCCGCCGCTCACGATCCTGGACCTCGGCTGCGGGCCCGGGCGCGATCTGCTCTACTTCAAGAGCCTTGGCCACACCGCGGTTGGACTCGACGGCTCGGCCCGCTTCGTGGCCATGGCCCGCCGCGACGCCGGCTGCGAGGTGCTCCACCAGGACTTCATCCATCTCGCGCTCCCCGCCGGGCGGTTCGATGGAGTCTTTGCCAACGCCTCTCTGTTCCACGTGCCGAGCGCGGCGCTGCCCGGGGTGCTGCTCGCGCTCCACGCCGCGCTCAAGCCCCGTGGGGTGCTCTTCTGCTCCAACCCGCACGGGCCGGATCGCGAGGGGTTCAACGGAGATCGCTTTGGCTGCTTCTGGACGCTCGAGACGTGGCGGGCGTTCCTGGTCGCCGCGGGCTTCGAGGAGATCGAGCATTACTATCGTCCGCCGGGCCGTCCCCGCGAGGAGCAGCCCTGGCTGGCGACGGTGTGGCGGCGCCTCGGGTGATCGCCGGACGTGATCACTTGCCGCCCAGGTGGGCGAAGAAGAAGGCCATGAAGTCGGCGAGCTCGGCCTCGCGCTGCGCTCGCGGCGGGGCGTCGGCGTCGGTCGTCCGGAGCAAGATCGGCTCTCCGCTCGTGGTCGCTGCGCGGAGGCGGGCCGCGAGCTTCCCCGGCTGCCAGGGCTCGACGCGGAGGCTGGTCGCGAGCGTGGCGTGCGCCAGATCCGAGCGCGGATCGGCGAGCGCGGTGCCGAGGAGCATCGCCGGGTAGCGCGTTGTGGGCGTGACGCCTTGATAGGCATCCATCGCCAGGAGAGCGTGAAATCCAGCCTCGGTCGCGAGCGTGCCGAGCTCGGGGCTCGCCAGGGCGCCGCCATCCATCGCCTCGAGGCGCAGGGTGTTGGTGAGCCCGTCGAGGAGCAGCGCCGCGCCGAAGAGCTCGGGGTGACGGGTGATCGCCGCCATCGCGGGGATCGCGCCCGCGCCCCAGGCCTCGACGCCGAGCCTCGCCGGCGAGGTGAAGCGCTCGCGCACCAGCGCCTCGGCGCACGCCAGCAGATCGTCGGCGGTGCGCGCCTTGTGATCGAGCGTCGCCGCCCGGTGCCAGGCCTCGCCGCCCTCGCCGCCGCCGCGCGCGTGGCAGACGGCGAAGACGCCGCCGCGCTCGAGCCACGCGAGCCGCTCGGGCGAGAAGCCGGCCTCGATCGCCACGCCGAACGCGCCGTGCACGCCGAGCCACGCGGGGTGCGCGCCGTCGCGCGCGAGATCCTTGCGATGGAGGATCGAGAGCGGGATCGCCGCGCCGTCGGCGCTGGTGGCCGTCGCGCGGGTGACGGCGATGGCGGAGAAGTCGACGAGCGAGGGCGGGACGATCCCGGTGTCGCGCGTGCGCCCCGCCGCGGGATCCCAGGCGAACCAGCGCGGCGACGTCGTCCACCCGTCGAGCTGGAAGAGCGCGCCGTCGGCGAGCGGCTGCGTGTAGAGCATGGAGACCGTGCCCTCGAACGGCAGCGGCACCACCTCCACCGGGTGCGCGCCCTTGCCCTTCCACGAGATGCGGAGGAGCTGGCTCGATCCGTTCTCCATCGCGCGCGCGAAGAGGCCGTCGCGCGCGGCGCCGATCGCGTCGATCACCCGCGTTCCCTCGGCGATCAGCGTGGTCGCGCGCGCGAGGTTCGGGTGCGAGAGGCTGACGCGGAGGACCTTGCCGCGCGGCGCGCCGCTGCGGCTGAGCAGGAAGAGATCGTCGCCGCGCACGTCGAAGGCGGTGATGGAGTCGGCCGCGGCGTCGGTGATCTTGCGCCACGGCGTGTCCTTGCCGGCGAGCGTGCTGCGCGGCGCGAGGTAGAGATCGAGCTCGGCGGTCACGCCGCGGTGGGTGGCCGCGAAGACGTAGCGGCTCCCCGGCGGCGCCACGCCGAAGCTCACGGCCGCGTCGTCGATCGGGATCTCGGGCGTGACGCCGGCGCCGAAGACGGCGACGTCGCGCTCGGGGGCGAGGCCGAGCCGGTGCACGTGAACGCGCCCGCCGGTGGGCCGGATCCGCGCCCCCGCGGCGGGCTTCTGTAACCGCGTATAGAAGAACGATCGCCCGTCGGGCAGCCACGCGACGCCGCCGGGCTGGACGCGATCGAGGGTGTCGACGAGGGCGTGGCCCGTGCCCGTCTCGACGACGTGGAGCACGCCCGCCGTGGTGACGTAGGCGACGAGGCGGCCGTCGATCGAGGGCGTGAAGGACTCGATCGCGGCCTCGGCTTTACCGCGATCGGGATCGGGATCGACGAGGAGGCGCTCGGGGCCGCCGATCCCGGCGCGCACGTAGAGGCAACGGGCTTCTTTTCCCGGCTCGGCGACGAGGTAGAAATACTTGCCGCCCCAGGCCTCGGCGTCCCACGCGCGGCTGCCGGCGTGATCCAGCTCCTGGATCCGCGCGAGCAGCGCGGCGCGATCCGGGAGCGCGTCGAGGGCGCGGCGCGCGTGCGCGGACTCGGCTTGCAACCACGCCGCGAGCTCGCGCGAGCCGGGCGCTTCCATCCAGCGGTAAGGATCGACGACGGTTGCGCCGAAATGGACGTCGCGGATCTCGCGAACCGGCGCGGGCGCGGGCTCGGGGTTCGAATTCGCGATCGGGGTGGAGCGGGGGAGGGGCGCCGCGAGGGTGGGGATCGGCGCCGCGATCGGCGCGGGCGCCGCGGGCGAGCACGCGGCGAGCAGCGTGAGCGCGGCGATGCGGAGCGGCGCGCGGGGCATGCGGCGGAGGTAGCGCGCCTCGCGCGCGGAGGGAACTCTCTCAGGGCGCGACGGCGCCGCCGGGGATCGCTCGGCCGTCCGCGGGCGCGGAGCGGAGCGCGCGCTGCGCCACCACGGCGACGATCACCGCGACGGCGAGGATCGCGATGGCGATGGCGATGGGCGAGCGCGGCGCGGTGGTCGGCGTGGCGGTGACGTTGTCGCGCCGCGCGGGCGTCGCGAGGATCGGGTTCTCCTTCGTTTCCCGGGGTGGATCGATCACCGGGATCGGGCCGGCCTCGGTGGCCTCGAAGATCGTGGACTCGACCTCGTCGCCGCCGGGGAGGGGCCCGGGCACGAGCGGCGTGCACCGCGTGGCCGCGCTCGGGGCCCGCTCGGAGCGCCCGCCGATCGTCAGCGGCGCGCCGGTCACGTCGGCCGAGACGCCGTGCGCGATGGCCCACGCGGTGAGCGCGTTGCGCAGCGCGAGCATGCCCGGCCAGCGATCTTCGCGGGCCTTGGCGAGGCCGCGCGCGAGGATCGCCCAGAGCTCGGGATCGCCCCCCATCAGCTCGGTGGTGGGCCGCGGATCGAGCTGGATGATCGCGGCGATGGTGTGCCCGATGTTGGCGCCCGAGAACGGGACGAGGCCGGTGACCAGCTCGTAGAGCACCACGCAGAAGGCCCAGACGTCGGCCTGGGCGTCGACGTCGCGCTCGCCCATCGCTTGCTCGGGCGCCATGTAGCCGGGGCTGCCGAGGACCGAGCCCTCGGCCGTGAGCCGCCGCTGCGTGGCCTCGAGCCGCGCCAGGCCGAAGTCGACGATCTTGGGCAAGCGCGTGCCTTCGTCGCGGTCGAGCGGGACGACGAAGATGTTGTCGGGCTTGACGTCGCGATGCACGATCCCCTTCTCGTGGGCGGCCTGGAGCGCCGCGGCGACCGGCAGCATCATCGCGACGGCGCGCGGCTCGCGCATCGGCCCGCCGTTGTCGATGATGTCGGCGAGCGACTCGCCCTGGAGCAGCTCCATCACCAGGAAGGGATCGCCGAACGAGGTCTCGCCCAGGTCGAAGACGCGCACGATCGACGGGTGCTCGAGCGCGCCGGCGGCCCGCGCCTCGAGCTGGAGGCGATCGACGGCCTCGGCCGACTCGCGATCGCGGCGGATCAGCTTCACCGCGACGTCGCGCTGGAGCGAGAGCGAGTGGGCGCGCCACACGGTGCCCATGCCTCCCTCGCCGATGGGGCTGATCAAGCGATAGCGATCGCTCAGGAGATCGCCGGGCGAGTAGACGGTCGGCGGCGAGCTGCTGCGGGCGGGTTCGCCCGTCACGGCTCAGCGCATTTGTTGATCTGCTCGATCGATTTCGCCTTGAGCAGGCAATCCATCTCTTTCGGATCGACGCGCCGGCCCATCAGCTCTTTTTTGCACTCGGTCGACCAGTCGGCGACGAGCTTGTCGCCCTCGCTCTTGATCACGTTGCGCGCCTTCTCGCTGTCGGCGCCGTCGGTCGACGCGGCCTTGGCGGACTCCGACTGCCAGACCTGGAGCATGTTCTCCCCGACCTTGCGGCAGTCGTCGTCGGTCACGGTCTTGCCGCAGCCGAGCGCCGCCCCGGCGGCGAAGAGGAGGAGCGCCGTTCGCATCATCGCCTGGAAATGAAGCACAGTTCGCTTGGCGTCGGGGACGCTAGTTGAGGAACCGCTTGTCTTTCGGAGGCGAATCGCCCCCGCCCTGGATGATTCGCAGCGGCGGCCCGCCGGCGCGGCGGCGCGACGCGGCCTGCCCGGCGCGCAGCGCCTCGGTCTCGGCGCGGAGCCTTCGGAGTCGCAGCTCGAGGAAGTAGCGGCGGAAGGGCGACGCGTCGCCGAAGATCCACCCGGCGAGCATCCCGCCGAAGGGCGTGATCAGCCCCTCGCTCGGGGCCTTGCGCGCGAAGACGTTGAGCACGCTCATCGCGAAGATGAAGACCAGCAGCATCGTCCCCGACACCGGGAGCACGAAGAACAACCGCACGGTCGAGCTGCGGTTGTTGAGCGCCCAGGCGACGGCGATCGCCTCGGTCATCCCGAGCGACCCGTACCAGACGGGCGCGGCGAGCGGCGCGATCAGCGCGCCGACCGCGAGCTGGATCAAGTACGCGAACACCGCGGATCCGAAGAGAAACCCGATGAGCTTCTTCGGCCCCCAGCGATCCTCGAGCGTGGTCCCGAAAAAGTAGAGCGCGAACACCGGCGTGAGCAGGTGCGCCGGCTCGCTCAGATCGTGAAACAGGGGCGCCGTCAGCAGCACCCACAGATGCCCTTGGCTCAACGCCTGGCTGCTGCCGACGAAGTACCGGAGCACGCGCCCGTCGGCGTGCCCCCAGTTGATCCCCACCGCGAACAGCACCCAGATCGCCACGATCGCGACCATCATGCCGAGGACGGCTCTCCCCGGCTTGGGCATGGCGAAGCTCATCTGGGGCTGTTGCATCGTCCCCCTGAGCTACCAGCCCCGGCCTCGCCGAGCAACCTGGGCAGCTCTCAGAAGAAGTTGCCGATCGTGAACTCGAAGACGCTGGGCTGCTCGTACTGGAGCGGCTTGAACGGGAAGCCCCACTCGAAGCGGAGCGGCCCGAGCGGCGAGAACCAGCGGATCCCGAAGCCCCACGAGGTGCGCACGTCGAACAGGCTCCCCGGCGTGAAGCAAGGGTTGGTCGACGAGTTGGGCGAGGCCGGCGCGGCCTTGCAGTACAGCGTCTCCAGGTTCCACGCGTTGCCGAGATCGGTGAAGACCACGCCGCGGATCTGCACCGCCTCGATGATCGGGAACTCGAGCTCGAGGTTCTGGTAGTACATCAGGTTGCCGCCGATGACGGCGCCGTCGGGGACCGGCGGCGAGTTCTCGTCGAGGTTCTGCTTGAGCGGGAGGCGCGGGCCGATGCTGCGGAGCGGGAAGCCGCGCAAGTCGAGGATCCCGCCGAGGAAGAAGCGCGCGAAGATCGGCACGCCGCCGGCGCTCGGGCTCGTCACCATCCCGGCCTCGGTGTTGAGCTTGAGCACCACCGAGTTGTCCGAGGTGATCGGGTAGTAGAAGCGGCCCGTGGCGCGGTAGCGGATGAACTCGTTGTGGCTGCCCAGCGCCGACGACGCGAGCTCGGCCGAGCCCTGCAGGAAGATGCCGGCCGAGGGGAATAGCTGGTTGTTGCGCGTGTCGTAGGTGAGCGTCGGCCGGATACTCGAGGTGATCCCGTCGTTGAACAGGTTCGCGAGCGGCAGGCGCTGGAACACCGAGACCGCCGTCGCGGTGCCGAGGAACGTCGACGTGGTCGAGGTCGAGATCTTGTCCGACGACAGCGTGTACGCGAGCGACGCGCGGAGCTGCGGCTGGATGATCGGGTAGCCGACCGTGAGCGATCCGCCGGCCGAGGTCTGCGAGAACTGATCGTAGATCCGGAGCTGATCGAAGACGTTGATCGAGGCCGAGAACCGCGTGTCGAGGAAGTACGGCTCGAAGAAGCGCACGTCGACGAGCTGCCGCAGCCCGGAGATCTGCGCTTGCAGCGCGAGCGACTGGCCGTTGCCGAAGAGGTTGGCCTGCTGCACCTGCGCGGTGGCGATGAAGTTCTCGATGCTCGAGAAGCCGGCGCCGACCTGGAACGTGCCGGTGGGCTTCTCGCCGATCTCCACGTTCACGTTGACGTGGTCGGCGTCGTCGGCCTGCTCGGTCGAGATGTCGACGCGCTCGAAGTAGCCGAGCGCGGTGATCCGGCGCTTGCTCCGCTCGAGCTTGGTCTCGCTGAACAGCTCTTGCTCGGCGATCTCCATCTCGCGACGGATGACCCGATCGCGCGTCTTGGTGTTGCCGCGGATCTCGATCCGACCGAATTTCACCAGCTGGCGTCGCTTGATCGCGACGATGATGTCGACCTCTTGCTTGTCGGGATCGAGCTCGGTCGCCGGCGGGGCCTCGCAGTTGGCGTAGCCCGCGTCGCGGTACATGGTCTGGACGGCGCCGAGATCTTTCACCAGCTCGGCGCGGTTGAAGAAGTCGCCCGGCTTCGCGCGGATCATGTCGCGGAGGTGGCGGCGCCCGTTGAGCGGCTCGACCTCTTTCCCGTCTTCATCCTTCTCGAAGACGCGGAGCTGCCGGATTTTGTAGCGAGGCCCCTCGGTGATCGCGAGGGTGATCTCGATCCCGTTGCGATCGGGCGTGAGCATCACCCGCGGGGTCGCGACCTGGACCGAGAGGAAGCCCTTGTCGTAGTAGAGCGCGTTGATGATCAGCACGTCGCGCTCGAACGCGTCTTGCCGGAACGGGCCGCCGGTACCGAAGTCGAGGAAGGCGTTCTGCTGGCCGGTGATCATCACCTCGCGCAGCTCGGCGTCGCTGACGTGGACGTTGCCCACGAACGTGACGCGGCGGACGCTGACCTGCTCGTGCTCGCGGATCGTGAACTTGACGACGACCTGGTTCTCCTTCTGCGGGACGACCTCGTACGAGACCTCCGAGAGGAAGTAGCCGTCCTCCGCGTACTTATCGCGGAGCTTCTGGAGACCGCGGCGGATGGCCGCGTAGCTCAAGATGTTGCCGGCCTTGAGCTCGACCGATACGGCCTCGGTGAGGTCGTCTTTGTCGATCTTCTCGTTGCCCGAGAACTCGACGGCCTTGATGCTCGGGCGCTCGCGCACGAGGATCCGCAGGTAGACGCCGTCGTCTTTCTTGGTGAGGTCGACCTCGACGTCCTCGAAGTAGCCCGAGTCCCAGAGCTCGCGCACGTCCTTCGAGAGGCCCTCGGGCGTGAAGGTCTTGCCCGGGCGCATCTGCTGGAGGTAGCCGGCGATGTCTTCGGCGGCGATGCGTCGGTTGCCCGCGAGGACGACCTTGGCGATCGGCGCTCCGCGGGCCAGCTCGGCGGGCGTCGGCGCGAGCTCCGGCGCGGCCGGCGCGGGCGGCGCGTCGGCTGCGGGCGCGGCGGCCGCGATCGGCGCGACCACGGGCGCCGCGGCGTCGGTCGCATCGACGGCGACGGCGACGCCGGGCGGCGGCGCTCCAGCGTCGTCGGCCCGCGCCGGACGAGCCGCCGCGCCGACGAGCAGGAGGGCCACGGTCGCGACGAACGCGACCCAGCGGGCGAGGCCGTACCGCGGGCGCGGGGGCGAGGAAAACAGGTGACGGCCGGTCGCGAGCAAGGCGCCTCCCCGTAGCCCAGCGCGCGTTGAGTCTCAAGGCCGGAGCGCCATTTGTCGACGTCGCGGCGAGATGTCCGCAGCTTTTTCTCCACGCGACCGGATCGCGAGACCCGCTCCCGAGGCGCGCTCACACGGACAAAAAACGTCCATCCACGAGACCGGCGGACGGGGTCCGCTTGACCCGATCCCGCGTTCATGGGTAATTGCGACCCCCGCGATCGCGTACTGAACGCCGGTTCAACGATGCCCAGCCAAAACCCGCAAACTCCCGCTTCGCCGAACGCCCCGCAGCCTCGCGGTCGCCGTGGTGCTCCCCCGCCTGCCGGGAGCGAGCCGCCTCCGCCGATCACCGACACGTCCCTCGCCGACGAGGCGCAGCGCCGATACCTCAACTACGCGCTCAGCGTCATCACCTCGCGCGCGCTGCCCGACGTGCGCGACGGCCTGAAGCCGGTGCAGCG
>JBDTXR010000296.1:0-11361 GCA_040006075.1 Byssovorax sp.
GAGGTAAGCGCTGGTCTGGGCAGCACCGTTGACGTCGATTCCGCCGACGACGAGGACCTCGCCGCTCGGGAGGACGGTGGCCGTGTGCTGCGCCCGGGGCGCGGGCAGCGGCGCGACTGGCACCCACGCGTTGATCGGCGCGGAGTAGCGCTCGGCGATCGCGGTTGCGGTCGCCCCGGCGAGCCCGCCGATCATCATCGCTTCTCCGCTCGGGAGGAGCACCATCGCCGCGTCGGCGTGGGCCGAGGCCGTAGGGGCCGTGAGCGTCCAGGTGGCAGTCTGCGGATCGTAGATCTCGGCCGTCTGCGGCGGCGGGCTGCCATCTCCCCCGGCCACGAGGACGACTCCGCTCGGCAGCAGCGTCACCGCCGCGTGAAAGCGCGCCGCGTGCATGGTCGGCCCCGCGACCGCCGTATTCGCGGTAGGATCGTAGGTCCACGTGGTCCCGGTCGGGGCCCAGATCCGCTTGAAGAGCGGATCTGCCGCCTCCACCAGCCCGCCGCCGAGGAAGACCTTGCCATTCGGCAGGAGGATCCCGAAGTGGGCAGTGCGCGCGTTGCCAGGCTGAGAGGCGGCCCAGGTGTTCGTGGCGGGGTGGAACCGAGCGAGGATGTCGACCGTGCGAGTCATCAAGCCCTTGAAGGGCGGTGAGAACTGGTCTTCTCCGCCGATCATCAGCACGTCGCCGTCCGGCAACGTCACCGTGACGTGGTCGAGCCGGGCCCGCGTCGTCCCGGTGAAGGACTGGTACATCATCACCCCGCCCGCCATCGACCAGCAGTGACCGCCGGCGCAGGGCTCGGTGCACATGGTCCCCGTGCAATTGCCGCTCTGGCAGTCCGAGCCCTGGCTGCAATCGCCGCCGAGCGGCGCCGGAACGAGGGTGTTGTTGGCGTACTTGGACCCGGCGATGCACGTCGTGCCGGTGAACTGGAAGTTCTTCACCCCGTTCGCCTGGATGAAGACATACGCGCAGCCGTGGGCGATGGGATCGCACACGGGGACGTAGCATTCGTCGGAGGCCTGGCAGGAGTAGTCCTGCGACGTCAACATCGTGATGTCGCAGTGTCCACTGTTGCACTGGCCCTGCCCCGTCAAGCAGGTCTGCGCAGTGTTGTAGATGTTGCAGAAGTCCTGCGGGAACACCGCGAGCTGACAGATGCCGGCCGCGTCGCAGTGCTCGCAGCTGTCGCTGCTGGGGCAATCGACGTTGCAGCAGACTCCATCATTGCAAAAGCCCGACGCGCACTGCGCGGTGGATCCGCAAGGCGTGCCCAGCGGCGCCGGCGTGTCGTCGAAGATCTCGGAGCTGGCCTGTGCGGCGCCGCCCGCGAGCAAGAGCCCTCCGCTCGGGAGCACGGTCGCCGTGTGCTCGGCCCGCGCCACGCTCGGCGGAGCGACCGGCGACCACGCATTGTGGCTCTTGCCGTTGGTCTTGTTGTAGGCGCTGATCGTCGGCTCGAAGAGCTCGGCGCTCGCGAGCGGACCGCCCGCTCCGGTGCCGTCGACGACCAGCACGCGGCCGAGCGGGCCGAGCACCGCCGCATGATCGGCGCGGGCCGTCGCCATCGATCCTTCCAGCGCCCAGGTGCTCGAGCTCGGCGAATACCGCTCCACGCTCGCGATCGGGCCGCCGAGGCTGGCGCCGCCGGTGATCAGGATCGACCCGTCGACGAGCAGAGTCGCCGCGTGCCGCGAGCGGGCCTGGGTCAACGGAGCCACCGGCGACCAGTGATCGGTGATCGCGTCGTACAGCTCGGCGGAGGCGAGGGGCCCTGAAGCGTCGGCGCCGCCGACGACGAGCACGCGACTCCCCGGCACCACCGTCGCGGTGTGGCGCGCGCGGGCGTGCGCGGGAACGGCGATGAAAGCCCAGGTATTCGTCTGTGGATCGTAGATCTCCGCGCTCGCCAGCGCGGTCGCGCCATCGGTCCCGCCGACGACGAGCACACGACCATCCGGCAGGACCGACGCCGTGTGGCCGGCCCGCCCGACAGCCATCGGAGCCGCCGGCGTCCAGGTGCCAATCGAGGGATCGTAGAGCTCCGCGCTCGCGATCGCGGCGCTCGCCGCGATGCCGCCGATCACGAGGACGTTGCCGTTCGCCAGCACCACCGCCGCGTGCTGCTCACGCGCCTGGCTCAGCGGCGCGGTCGCGGTCCAGGTATCGTTCTGCGCGTCATGGATCTCGGCGCTTGTCAGCGCCGCGGCGCCGTCCGAGCCGCCCACCGCGAGCACGTTGCCGTTCGCCAGGAGGGAGGCGGTATGGCGCGAGCGCGTCGCGACCATCGCTGTGGCAACCAGCGGGAAGCCGTCGGTCGACGGTCCCGGCGGCGGCGGCGCCGTGGTGCTGGGGATTGACGCCTGAGCCACCGCGGCCACCGGCCCATCGAGAGCCAAAGGAGCGTCGGCGTTGCACGCGCCGAAGACGAGACCGATCACGCTCAGCGTCAGCGCGGCGCGGAAAGAAGTGCGGGGCATGAAGCTGTCTGGCCGCGGATCGCGAGTTCTTCGAACAAAAGAACCTTTGACGATCAGCGAGGCTCCGCGATCGGCGCCTCGCTGAGTCGATTGCTCACTGCGCGTACCAGTCGCGGATCCGGACCTCCACGTCCTTCCCGGTGATCGCCTTCTGAAACTCGGCCGGATCCGAGCCGCGGTAGTGGTACGGATACACCACCTTGGGCCGGAACGCGTTCACGCACACCGCCGCTTCGCTCGGCGGCATGGTGTAGGGCAGGTTCATGCACACGAAGGCCACATCGATGCTCTTCAGCGCCTTCATCTCGGGGATGCACTCGGTGTCGCCCGAGAGGTACACGCGGGTCTCCCCGAGGGTCAGCACGTAGCCGTTGCCCCGGCCCTTGTCGTGGAAGCGCTCGGTGGGCTTCGGCCCGCGGACCAGGTTGTACATGGGCACGGCCTCGATCGCGACGCCGCTCAACGTCTTCTTCTCCCCGTTCTTGAGGACACTCAGGTTCTTGATCGTGGCGGTCAGCTTCTCGGCCACCGCCGGAGGCGCCACGAAGGCCGTGGACTCTTGCTGGATCATCGCGATCCCGGCCGGATCCATGTGGTCACCGTGGATGTCGGTGATCAGGATCAAGTCGGCCTTGGGCAACCCGGCATAGCTGGTGTCGTGCACCGGATCGACGTAGATCGCCACCTTGTCGCACTGGAGCAGCACCGTGGCGTGATGAAGCGGGGTGACCTTCAGCTCGCACTGGCTGGTATGGATCACATCGGAGGTCCGCGGCGTCGCGGGCATCGAGGCCGAGGCCGAGGGGGCAGCAGGCGGCGCGACCGAGGCGACGACCGACGGAGCTGCGCTGGCGACGGGACGAGGATCTCCCTGGCTCGGGGTACAAGCAGAGAGGCCGAGCGCGGCGAGGGCGAGCACGAGCGTGGTACGCATGCGACGCGCGTACACCCACTGCGCGCGGAGGTCGACACCAGGGCACGTTTCGCTCGACGTCAGCCGGCCGAGCTGACGCAGCGAAACCCGCCCCCGGCAAACCGCACCTCGGCCTCGAAGCTGGTCCGCGCGTAGGTGCGCAGCGATCGCGGGCCGTACATGTACGAGCCGCCGCGCATCACCAGCAGCGGCTTGTCCCCGGGCTGCTCGTTGCGGGGGTTGTGGGACGGTCCGTCCTCGTAAAAGGAAGGCGAATCGTGATCTTCGCACCACTCCCAGACGTTGCCGGCCAGATCGAGGATGCCATATGGACTGGCACCCTCCCGGAAGGCGCCCACCTTGCTCGGGCTGCCGTCCTTGCGACCGTAATTGGCCTTCTTCACGCCCGGCTCCGAGCGGCCCCAGGGGTACTTTCGCCCGTCGGTCCCGCGCGCGGCCTTCTCCCACTCGGCCTCGGTCGGGAGCCTCTTTCCGGCCCACATGGCGTAGGCCCGGGCGTCGAGCCACGAGACGTAGACCACCGGGTGATCCTCTTGCCCGCGCGGGATCTTGCCGCTGCGAAGGTGGCTGAGAAAGCGGCTGGCCCCGGCGTCGGTGGGGCGATAGCCGGTGACCTCGACGAAGGCCAGGTACTCCCGGTTGGTGACCGGCAAACGATCCATGTAGAAGGCGTCGATCTCCACCGTTCGCCGCGATTTTCCCATCAGGAAGGGGCCGCCGGGGACGAGCACCATCTCCTCGCCCCCTTGCCCCTTCAGCACCGGAGGGAGCGTGCCTGGATCCGCGGGCGGCCGCGTGGACACGAAGCCGGCGAGGGCCTCGTCGAGCCGGGCGCGGAAGGCGTCGCACGACGCGGGGCGGGCGGCAGGGTCCTTGGCCAGACAGTCGAGGATCAGCCGCTCGAGCAAGGGTGGGATATCGGGGCGAAGCTCCGACGGCGGGCGCGGCGCCTCGTTCACGTGCGCCATCATGATCGCAAAGTGGTTGTTGCCGTCGAACGGTACCCGCCCGGTGACGACGTGGTACAGCGTGATCCCGAGCGAGTACACGTCGGAGCGCGGATCGGCCGAGTGCGGGCGCTGGACCTGCTCGGGCGACATGTACGAGCAGGTGCCGAGCAGCGCGCCGGTCATGGTGTACGTGGTGCCTTCGAGGATCTTGGCGATGCCGAAGTCCACCACCTTGGGCCGCAGGGCCTCGCCTCCGCCGCCGGAGACGATGATGTTGTCGGGCTTCAAATCGCGGTGGATCACGCCGTGACGGTGGCCCTCGGCCACGGCCTCCAGCACCCCGCGAAAGACCACCAGGATCTCCGCGAACGGGACGCGGCCACGCCACTTCGTGACGTGCTGCACCAGGGTCGGCCCGGCGACGAGCTCCATGACGATGGCCAGGAGATACTCGTGCTCGACGAAGTCGTAGACAGCGACGATGTTGGGGTGCGACTGCGCGCGCAGGACCTTGGCCTCGCGCGCGAAGCGGCGGCGGATCTCCTGATCACCGGCCAGGTTGGTGTGAAGGCACTTGAGCGCCACGGCGCGGCCGCGCGCGGTGTCGTGAGCGCGGTAGACCACGCCCATCCCTCCTTCGCCGAGCACCGACTCGATGCGATAGACCGAGAGCATGGTCCCGGGCAAGAGGCGCATCGGCGGGAGCGGCGGTGGGGTGGACGGGCCGGCGCTCGAGGTCGAGGTGCGCGACAGCGCGGCGCGCTCGGTGGCGACCAGGGCCGCGTCGGCGTCGCGATCGTGGCCGCAGGCGCCGCAGAACCGCGATCCCGGGGGCAAGCTGGCCTGGCAAGCAGAGCAGCGCCGAGGGGTGGTGTCCGCCATGGCGTGCTCAGCCCCGGCTCAAGGCAGCTTGTCGCCGCCGAGGAGATCGTCGAGGGCGGCGTCGAAATCGTCGGCGACGACGTCGGCGCGCACCGCGACGCGGCTCTGGGCCTTGGCGACGCTGGGATCGACGCGGCGGGCGCGCTCGGCGGCCGAGCCGCGCATGTCGTTGTAGGAGGGCTCGATCCGCGCGACGCGCTGGAAATAGTAGAGGGCCTGATCGGGGGCGCGGCGCTGCTCGTAGGCGTCGCCGATCTCGTAGGTCAGCGCCAGCTCCTGGTCGCGGGTCTTCACCGAGGCATGGAGTCCGCGGATGAAGGCGTCGATGGCCGCGTCGATGTTGCCGAGCTGGAGGTGAATCATCCCGATCATCGACTGGCACACACAGTCGCGGCTGGGATCGCGCGAGGCGAGCTCGAACTCGGAGACAGCGTCGTTGAAGAGGCCCATCTCCTTGTAGGCGACGCCGAGGTCGTAGTGAGTCGCGGCGTCGGACTCGGAGATCTGCGCGGCGACTCCGGCCTTGAACTGCTCGAACACCGACTCGACGCTGATCTGCTCCTGCTCCTGCGCCGCGGCCATGGGCTGGGGGCCGGCGTCGAGCGCGTCGAGGGCGTCGAGCGAGGCGGCGATGTCGAAGCTGCGATCTTCGCCGGGCGCGTTGCTGCGCGGGACGACGCGGCTGCCGCTGCCTTCGGCCTCGGGGGCGCCGCCCGAGAGCGACTCGATCTCGCGCTTGCGCTCGAGCAAGAGCGGGTGACCGGGGAGGCGCAGGAGCTGCTCGTCGAGGAGGTTCTTGGCCTCGTCGAACATGCCGTGCGAGGCGAAGAACTCCACCTCTTCGAGGGCCTCTTCGTCGAGCTGCGCGGAGGGATCGCTGCCGCGCGAGAGCGTCGGCGACGGGACGATGAACTCGGCGGAGTCGCGGTTCCGGGGCGGCTCCGACTGGTACGCGGACGGCGGCACGTCCATGAACTGCGTCGCCTCGTCGTCGAGCTGGAAGCTCGGGAGCGGCGCGTTCTCGCCGAAGGGATCGTCGAGCTCGGCGGCCACGAAGCCCTGCGGCGAGTAGCTGGGCGAGCCGGGGTACGCCGAGGTGGCGGGCCGGTGCGAGAGGGCCTCGACCGCGCTGATCTCCTCGAGATCGTACGAGGGGAGCGGGGCGTTGGGATCGTACGGATCGCCGCCGCCCGGAGGCGCGAAGGGGTGGCTCGCCGAGGACCCAGGCGAGGCGTCGGCGTAGGCCTCGGGCCCGACGGCGTAGCCGAGCTCGCGCAGCATCGCCAGCGCGTCGGCCTGCTCGGGCTCGAGGAGCAGGACCTCGTCGAGGAGGCGCGCCGCGCCCTCGACGTCGCCGTCGTGCTCGAGCCACCGCGCGAAGCCGAGCATCTGCCGCACGGCCTCGGGCTGATCGCCGGCCTCGATCAGCATGTCGCAGAGCTTCTCGCGGAGGTCGCGCGAGGACGGGAGCTCGTCGATGCCCTCGAGCAGCAGCGCGACGGCGCCGTCGTAGTCCTTGCGCGCGCGGAGGCGCTCGGACTCGGCGATGAGCTGCCGCGCGCGCAGGGCAGGATCGAGCGGCGGAGGCGGCGCGGCGGGGCGCGAGGTCTGCGCAGGCGGGACCGCCTGCGCCGGCATCTGGATGTTGCCGTACGAGGGGCGGAGCGCGAAGGGCGCGGCCGACGGGGCGGAGTCGCCGTCGTCGTCCATGATCACGTCCTCGTCGACCTCGATGTCGATTGACGCGCGGGGATCGACCGACGCGGCGGCCACCGAGAGCGCGGCGCGCTGCGCGGCGAGGGCGCGGACGCCGTCGTCGTTGGGCGCGCGCGCCAGCAGCGCCTCGACCAGCGCGCGGAAGACGTCGATCTTGCCCGCCTCCTTGGCGATCCGCGCGGCTTCCTTCTGGACCTCGATCGCCTTCGCGGGCTGCCCGAGCTTCTCGAACGCGCGCGCCAGGAGCGCCAGCGTGTCCAGGTCCTTGGGGTTGTCCTTGAACGAGATCTGGAGCTTGGTGAGCGCCGCCATCGCGTCGCTCGGCTGCCCGCGCTCGAGGTAAATCTCCGCGGCGACGCGCGCGAACTTCGGCTCGGGCCGGTGCTGGAGCAGGCGCTCGGCGACCTTGAGCGCGTCGTCTTTGCGGCCCATCGAGAGCAGGATGTCGGCCGCGGATCCGAAGCGCGCGACGGCGTTCTCGATGTCCTTGACCCGGATGAAGGCCTCGGCGAGCCGCAGGTACGGGAGCGGGTTCTGCGGATCGAGATCGACGACCTTCTTGAAGATGTCGATGGCGTCGCGATCGCGCCCCGCGCGCTGGAGGCGCGTCGCGACCTCGTCGTACGCCGCGAGCGCGTCGCTGGTGAGCCCGAGCTGGGTGTAGATCTCGGCGAGGCGCGGGACGATGTGCCCGAAGCGGTCCTCCATGTGGGGGACGTGCTTGTAGATGATCTCGCGGATCTGCTTGTAGACGGCGATCGCCTTGAGCGCGAAGCCTTGCAGGCTGTAGAACTGCCCGACGCGCTCGTAGGTGGTGATGGCCTCGACGTGCTGCTCCATCTTGAGATGGAGATCGCCGATCTTCAAAAGCGTGCGGACGTCCTTCGGATCGTCGGCGACGAGCTTCTGGTACTCGACGACAGCCTTGTCGTAGCGCTTCTTCTCGACAAGCTTCTGCGCCGCTTGAAGCACCTTGTCGCGATCAACCGCCACGGCGATGAGGGTCTCCTCGGAGCTTACGAGTCTTGCAGATCACTCTCGGAAACACCTATCGAATCCCCTGCCTGCGCACAAGCAGGAGGGTCGGGGATCTGAAGCAAAAGTCCAGGGCGAGGAGGATCGGGCGCTTTGCCGCGCCGCGATACGCGGCTCGCGTCGGACAAAGCGTTCAGGGAATCACCTTGTCCTTGTAGATCGCGAGAAATGCGGCGCCGACGGCCGCCACCGCGAGGACGGTCGAGAGAATAGCAGCAGGTCCCGCGTCCTGCACAGTTCCCCGGGCAAGCTTCTTCGCGCGCCCGCCGATCACGTGGTGCAGGGCGATGACGATCAGCGCGAGGACCAGCTTGCCGTGCATCCAGTGGTGCTGCTTCAGGTAGTAGCCGGGATCGCTGAGGAGCCGCGCCGCGCCGCAGACGAACGAGAGCACGAACGCCGGGACCGCGAGGCGCACGTAGATGCCGAGGGCGAGCTCGCCGCGCACCCTGGGGTCACCGGCCTTGCCCAGGATCGTGACGCCCACCGCGAGGATCGCGCCGATCCAGACCAGGTTGCCGACGACGTGAAGCCAGACGAGGAGCAGATCCATGTCTCCTCGGTACCCCGGCGGCGGCGGGCCGTCACATTTCTTGGGATGACGCGGACATGGGGCCGGCCACCCACGTGTGGGTGGTCCCGCCTCGACCGGCCGGATGATCCGCCCTAAAGTTCGCCCCCATGACGGCTGCCCAGGCTTCTCTCGCCTCCGATTCTCTCTCGCGTGCCCCGTTTGCCCCCGGTGGCGATCGGGCGATCGACGCCGCCACCTGCGAGCGCTTGCTCGCCGTGGCCCTCTCGAAGGGCGGCGACTACGCCGATCTCTTCTTCGAGTACCGGGCCGGCGGCTCGTTCAGCTACGACGAGGGCATCCTCAAGGCGGCCTCGCGCGGGGTGTCGGTCGGCGTCGGCGTTCGCGTGCAGCGCGGCGACGCGACCGGCTACGCGTACACCGAGGATCTCAGCCCCGAGTCGATGAAGCGCGCGGCCGAGACCGCGGCGCAGATCGCCGTCGGCGGCGGCGGGACGCAGAAGATCGAGCTCCGCGGCCGGGGGATCCCGCGGCGCTACGATCTCGGCGAGATCTCGATCGACGTGCCCGGCGTGGCCAAGCGCGCGCTGCTCGAGCGCGCCAGCAACGCAGCGCTCGCCTACGACAGCAAGATCGTGAAAGCCGAGGCCAGCTTCTCGGAAGAGATCCGCGAGATCCTCGTGGCCACCAGCGACGGGATGATGCTCCACGACGTGCAGCCGATGATCCGCTTCGGCGTGCGCGCAATCGCCGAGCGCGACGGCAAGCGGCAAGACGGATCGAGCGGCGGCGGCGGGCGGATGACCATGGGCTACTTCGACGACAAGTCGCCGGAGTGGCACGCGCGCGAGGCCGGGCGGCAAGCGGTGCTGATGCTCGACGCGCGCGAGGCGCCCGCGGGCGAGATGAACGTGGTGCTGGCGCCGGGCGACAGCGGGATCTTGCTGCACGAGGCCGTGGGCCACGGGCTCGAGGCCGACTTCAACCGCAAGGGGACGAGCAACTACGCCGGGCAGATCGGCAAGCCGGTCGCGAGCGAGCTCTGCACCGTGGTCGACGACGCGACGCTGCTCCAGTCGCGCGGGACGATCAACATCGACGACGAGGGCAACGAGCCCTCGCGCAGCGTGCTGATCGAGGACGGCAAGCTCGTCGGGTACATGCACGATCGCCTCTCGGCGAAGCACTACAAGCTCACGCCCACCGGCAACGGGCGCCGCGAGAGCTTCGGCTCGGCGCCGCTCCCGCGGATGACGAACACCATCCTGCTCGCCGGCCCGCACGATCCCGAGGAGATGCTGAAGAGCGTGAAGAAGGGCATCTTCGCGCGAAAGTTCGGGGGCGGTCAGGTCGACATCTCCAACGGCGATTTCGTGTTCTCGTTGACCGAGAGCTACCTGATCGAAGACGGCAAGATCACCTCGCCGCTCAAGGGCGTGAACCTGATCGGCAACGGGCCCGAGGTGCTCCGCAACGTGACCATGCTCGGCAACGACGTGGCCGTGAGCGACGGGATCTGGACCTGCGGCAAGGACGGGCAGAGCGTGCCGGTCGGCGTCGGGTGCCCGACGATCAAGATCGATCGGATCACCGTGGGCGGGACGAAGATCGGCTGAGGCGGCGCGCGGCGATCGCGGCGCCGCGGCTTGCCGCGCCGCGAGGGGGCGCCTATACGCGGCGGAATGGCCCGGCGGCTCATCGGCATCATCGGGCACGGTCCGGAGCTGGAGCGGGAAGACGGCGCCGCGAGCGTCCTCCGCGGGCTCGGCGCCCAGGTGGCGACGATCGATCTCTGGGACGATCCGCACCGGCTCTTCGACGAGGACGACCGGGCCGAGGTGCGCGCGCTGATCGTCGAGGCCCTCGATCGGCCGGATCTCGCGGTCGCGGCGCTGCGGGCGCTCCGACGCGAGCCACGGCTGGAGTCGGCCGGGGCGCTGCTCGCGGTCACGGTGGCGCAGGTGGCGCGCATCGATCCCACGGGCGGCTTCGACGATTTCGTCCTGGTGCCGTACGTGCCGGCCGAGCTCTACGCGCGGATCCGCCTGCTCGAGTGGCGCAAGAGCGAGTTCGCCACCGAGGAGCGGATGAAGGTCGGCGCGATCCTCATCGATCGGGCCGCGCGCGAGGTCACGCTCGGGGGCGCGGCGGTCTCGCTCACCGCAAAAGAGTTCTCGCTCCTCGCGTACCTGTGCGAGCGCCGCGGCAAGGTCGTGTCGCGCGAAGAGCTGCTGAAGCGCGTGTGGAGAAGCGACTACGAGGGCGGCGCGCGCACCGTCGACATCCACGTGCGACGGCTGCGCGCCAAGCTCGGATCGGCCCTGCCGCTCGCGACGCTGCGCGGCTCCGGCTACAAGCTCGAGGCGCCCCCGCCCGAGGCGAAGTCGGCCAGCGCCACCTCGGTGGAAACGCGATCGAAGGGTACTCTTCCGCGATGACGAAGCGACCGATCCTGGCGGTGAGCGTGGGCTGTCCCAGCGGCGTGGGCCCCGAGGTGGCCGTCGCCGCGGCGGCGCGGGTGACCGAAGCGCGCTGCGTGCTCGTCGCCGACGAGGAGGTGATCCACCGCGCGGCGAAGGTCCGTCGCGTGGCGCTGAAGCGCTTCGTGCCCGTCGACAGCGCGCGCGCTGCGCGAGGCCTCGCGCCGGGTCAGATCGGCGTCTGGACGGCCAGCGCGCGCCTCGACGGGCCCGCGCTCCCCGGCCACCCCAACGCCTCCGCAGGCGCCGCGCAGCTCGCGTGGATCAACCAGGCGTGCGATCTCGTCACGAGCGGCCTCGCCGCGGCGATGGTGACCGGCCCGGCGTCGAAGCTGGCCATCGCCACGAGCG
>JBDTXR010000297.1:0-11332 GCA_040006075.1 Byssovorax sp.
CGCGCGATCGGAGTGGGCCTCGGGATCGCGGCGATGGTGATCCTCGCGACGGAGCGAAATTCGTAGCGGACACGGGCAATTGGGAACGACAGAAAGGCCGCGCCGGAACGGGTAAGCCGGCAATGCAGAACGCATGAGTAGGTAGACCTCTGAACGTCGGGCAGACCGGCCGTGATGCGATCCACGACCCGAAGCAATCTTGATCGAGTCCGGACCCAGCACGGCTCGCGGATCGTGACACCCGTGGCACCATCCACTACGATTCGATCTGGATGGCGACGTTCAAAAATTTGCACGAGCTGCGCGAGCGTCTGGGCTACCGCTTCCAAGGGGTCGTTCGACTGACCGGTCTTCTTCCGGAGCGGCTTCAAGCGATCGAATCTGGAGCCGCGGCGCCGACGATCTACGAAACCGAACAGCTTGCCCGGATCTACGCGGTTGACGCGGACGTGCTTGCGGACGAACCCATCAAGCTGCCGGCGACGGACATCGTCCATGCGCTTGCGAGCCTCGACGAGTTCCGCGAGGTCGGGGACACGGTTCGGTCGCGGATTCTGGCTGCGGCCCAGGCAAGCCGCGATCTCGTCTGGCTCCGCAAACAGCTCGGCGATGCGGTCGGTATTGAGAAGTTCATGTCCGAGCGGCCGACTTTGTCCACGAAAGCCGACCGATTGCCCGCCCTGCAAGGGGCACGGTTGGCCACCGAGCTGCGTCGTTGCTGGGGCCTCCGCACTCAGCCAATCATCTCGCTCCGCGATGAGATTGCCAAACGTCTTCCCTCCATCGAGATTCTCTACGCGGACCTGACGTCCGAGGGCCCTGCAGGGTTGTCATTCCTGGACCGCGTGCGGGGACCGGCCATAGTGCTGAATCTCGTGGGCAAGAACGAGAATCCGCTTGTGCGTCGGTTCAGCCTCGCACACGAGCTTTGCCATCTTCTTGTCGACTGGAGCACGAAGGCTCCACTCGCACAAATTTCCGGGTATCTGACCGAGTCCGGTCTTGAGCGGGAGCAGCGCGCAAATGGATTTGCTGTGCGTCTACTCTGCCCCGAAACGGTGCTTACGAGGCTTCAACGGACCAAGACGCTGGATGCCGTGGAGATGGCGCGCGAGCTGGCGAAGTATGGACTTCACTATTCAGCGCTGCGGCTCTACATGCATAACGTTGCGCGTCTCGAGCTTCCAGCAATACCACCTACGGATGTCATCTTCGATCCGGGTGTCTGGACATCACGTGAGGCGCCGCCCGACTTCTCCGCCTTCCCACTCAAGGAGGTACCGCATGAGCGTCGAACGACGATTGCGCGTCTAGCGGCGCAGGGCTACTCCCGCGGGATCTTGACGCGTGCTCGTTTCGCCGAGCTGCTCGGCGTGACCCGCTTTCACTCCATGGAACGCGTGCTCGACTCGTTGGGCCTCGATCCGCCGGCGCAAGATGCGGCGTGACTCCCTGCTGATAGATACAGACGCGTTCCTCGCTCTTCGATCGCTGTCCGTGCTCCGGGAGATGCAAGCGGTGGAAATGCTGCGGGGCGTGGTCGTCATGTGCGAGTTTGCGGCGCGCCACGAGTTGAATGACATCGACGCGGATATCAAGGCTCTCGAGAGCAACGGCTATCTGACTGTGAAGAGCGTTGAACGCAGGACTCCTGCGGATAGTCTCTACCGGAAGCTGAAAGAGACCGGCGTCGATAAAGGAGAGGCGGAAGCCATCGCCTGGGCAGCGACCCTGCCCGACTCGGATCGACCCATCTTCATCTCGGCGGACCGAGCGGCCCGAGTTGCGGCGGCAAAGCAGAGCGTTCGCGAAGGCGACGTCCTGGACTTGGTTGTGCTACTGGTCGAGTCGGGGGCGCTCTCGAAGGAAACCGCACGCACGAAGCTGGCACCTTGGGCCGATCGCGAGCAACAACTTGGACGCCCGCGCGACCTCTTGCCGTTCGAGTTCGAGGCGGCATTCGCGCGTCGTCGCAGCAAGTGGATCTGAACCCTTCACCCTCGCGGGAGCAGCAGCGCGCCGCCGATCCCGAAGCCGATCGTCAGCACCAGCGCCGTCGATCGCGCGGGGACCACGCGCCTCGCCGAGAGCGCGCAGAGCTCGGCGTCGTTGAGCAAGATCGCGCGCGCCCCGGGGATCCCCGCGCGCTTCAGCACCTCGGCGGCGAGCTCGCGGTCGCCCTGCAGGCCCGGGTAGCTCGAGCCCTCGGGGCGCCCGTCGTCGTCGAGCTCGGCCGGGAGCGCCAGGACGAGCGCGTCGGCCTCGCCGAAGTCGCGCATCGCCGCGGCCACCGACGCGGCCACGAAGTCGCGGAAGGGATCGCGGGGGTCGCCGCGATCGCCGAGCGGCCGCGTGACGGGAAGACGCTGGAAATCCCGGTCGATCCGGACGCGGCCGCCGCGCGCGGAGATCTTGATCGCCGACTGCCCGACGTCGACGACGAGCCCGGATCGCGAGCCGATCGCGTCGAGCAGATCGAGCCCGCCGGCCTCGCCGGCGAACGCGTCGCCGCGGTGAAACGGGAGCCCGATCGCGCGCAGCGCCGCCTCGATCGCGCCGGTCACGCCGCCGCCGCCGGCGAAGATCGCGTCGATCGCCCGGCAGGCTTCGGGCAGGGTGATCCGCGATCGGGTCTGCGCTTCCCCGCGGCGGATCGCGTCGATCCCCTCGGCGAGGCGCGCCGCGAAATCGGGCTCGTCCCGGGCGGCAAAGAGCGTGTCTCCGCGCACCTCCAGATCCCAGATCTCGAGCGCGGTCACGCCCGCAGGTCGGAGTCGAGGTCGAGCGTCGTTCGAGCGCATCGGAGCCACGAAACATACTCGACAGCGCGCGTCGAGCTGCGGACACCGGTTGACGCCATGCCCGCTGACATGCTCGACTCGCGGGCCAGACCCTCAATGGCGAGCTGTACCGTTTTCGAGAGCATGCAAGACCAGCTCGCCGGCTCCGTGGCCTCCGCGGCGCGATGAAGCAACGAGACGCCGCGCGCGAGCCCGTCGACACGACGACGGAGATCGAGACGCCCGAGCACGTGCGCTTTCGTCACCACGTCGCCGGGCCGGCCAACCGCGCGCTCGCGTACCTGGTCGATCTCGCGGCGCGCGGGCTGTTCCTCGCGGTCTTCGTGTTCCTCGCGGCGCTCGGCGGGCTCAGCGTGGGTGAATCCGCCAAGCAGGCCTCGAACGGCGTCCTCTTGCTGGCGTTCTTCCTGGTCGAGTGGGGCTACTACGTCCTGTTCGAGACCATCTCCAGCGGGCGCACGCCGGGCAAACGGGTCTTCGGGCTCCGCGTCGTCACCGAGGGCGGGCACCCGCTGCGCTTCGGCGACAGCCTCCTTCGCAACCTGCTCCGCGCCGCGGATTTTCTCCCCGGCGCGTACGCCATCGGCCTCCTGGTGATGGGCCGCGACCCGCGCTTTCGCCGCCTCGGCGACCTCGCGGCGGGCACCATCGTGATCACCGAGGCGCGCCACCTCGTGACCGGCAAGCTCCGCCTCGATCCGCCGCCCACCGCGGCCGAGCTGCGCGGCTTGCCCCAGCGTCTCCCGCTCTCCGGCGAGGAGCTCGACGCGGTCGATCTCTTCCTCCGCCGCGTCGGCCGACTGGCCCCCGCCCGCGAGGAAGAGCTGGCCGAGATGGTGGCTCCCCTCTTCGCCCGCCGGATGGGCGCCCGCTACCGGAGCGCGACTCGCTTCCTCGGCCTGCTCCACTATCGCGCGCGCGAGTCGCACGAAAAGAAGAGCGGATGAAGCACCAGGAACGCTCCCAGGACGAGTTCGTCGCGGCGCGAAGGGCCGAGTGGGACGAGCTCGACGGGCTGGTCGGCACCGGCGAGGCGCTCCACCTCAAGGACGGCCCGAGCATCTCCCGGGTCGCCGCGCTCTATCGCTCGCTCTGCACCGATCTCATGCGCTCGCGCGCCGCCCGCTACACTCCCGATCTCGGGGGGTACCTCGACGCCCTGGCGGGGCGCACCCACGCCACGCTCTACGGCGCTCAGCCCTTCCACATGCCCAGCCTGGTGGCGCTGTTCACCCGGGATTTTCCCCGCGCGCTCCGGGCCAACTGGCGGCTCTTCGCCGTCGCCTGCGCGCTCTTTCTCGTGCCCTTCGCGATTGGCCTCCTCGGCGCGCTGGCCTCGGACCAGCTCGCGATGAAGGTCCTCCCCGCGTCGATGCTGGAAGAGATGGCCAGCGCCTACTCGCGCGGGTTCGCCTCGGGCCGCGACCCCGGCACCAACACCGGGATGGCCGGGTTCTACGTCTACAACAACGTGGGGATCGCCTTTCGCTGCTTCGCGACAGGCATCCTCTTCGGCGTCGGCAGCCTGTTCTTCCTGATCTACAACGGCCTCTACACCGGGGTCGTCGCCGGCTACGTCATGAGCGCCGGCCACGGCGGCAACATCTGGACGTTCATGTGCGGCCACGCGCCCTTCGAGCTCACGGCGATCGTCATCGCCGGCGGGGCGGGCCTCCAGATGGGGTATTCGCTGGTGAGCACCGGCGGGCTCACCCGGACGGGCTCTCTCCGCAAGGCGGCGCCGGAGATCACCCGGCAGATCCTCGGAGCGGGGATGATGCTCCTCATCGCCGCGCTGATCGAGGGCTTCTGGTCGCCCTCGTCGGCCCCCGCGCCCGTCAAATGGGCCGTCTCGTTCGTGTTCACGGTGCTGGTCACGCTCTACCTCGCGCTCGCCGGCCGCGGGCCGGATCGCCGCCGGGAGGTCTCGAGTCCATGAACCTCGGCGCCTCGGCCATCGTGCTCCGCCCCCGCGCGCTCGCGGAGACCCTCGACCTCGCCTGTCGACTCTCGTGCTCGCTCGCGCTCGGGCTCTATTTGCGGCTCTCGGCCGTGGTGCTGCTCCCGTGCTTCGCCGGCTGCCTCGCCCTGCGCTACGCCCTCGAGTGCACCTGGACGCAGGTGTGGATGGTGGCGATCACGCTCGGGGCGATCACCCAGGGGGTCTTCACCGTCGCCATCGGTCGACTCCTGTTCTCCGAGGTCCTGACCACCGGCGGCGTGCTCCGCCTCTTCGGCAAGAGGCTGGGCTCGTATCTGGGCATGCTCGTCCTCAGCCGCGCGATCCTCGCCATGGCGGCGCTGCCGTTCTTCCTCGGGCTCCCCTTCGTGTGGCCGCGCCTGCTCGTGGTCCACGAGGCCAGCTTGCTCGAAGGGGCCGGCCCCGGCGACGCCGTGGCGCGCGCCAACCGCTTCATCGTCGGTCGAAACCTCAGCGCCTTCCTGGCGATCGTGGCGTTTCTGGCGCTCCACGCGGGGATTTCCATCACCGCAGAGCTGCTCGGGCAAGGCCTCGTGAACGAGCTGCTCCAGCTCGGAACCCCGTTTGGCGAGCTCTTCAAGGACGGCGGATCGCCGTTCGCGCTCGCGGGGTTCTTCCTCGCCGTCCCCTACCTCGCGACGGCGAGGTTCCTGTACTACGTCGACTCGCGCACCCGGTCCGACGGGTGGGACGTCCAGGTCCGCTTCATGGCCATCGCGGCGCTCGAAGCGCAAGAAAGTCGGCAGGCCGCGTGATGCGCGACGTCTCTCCTGCTCTCCGTCACGGCGTCCGCGGCGCGGCGCTCCTCGGCGCCGCGCTCACCCTCTCTTCCGGCGCGCTCGCCACGCGAAAGACCGCAGATCCCGGGGTCGACACCGTCCTCTCCGACGCGCGCTATCGCTTCTGCCACGAGGCGGATTACCCCCTCTCGGAGGACGAGCACGCGTGGTGCCCGATCCTGATCGAGTCGAGCGAGGTCTGCCCGACCCTGGTGCAAGCATGCCAGTTGCCGCCGGCGAAGGGCCAGATCACCCCGAGCTCGCCGCGGCGCCTCGAGCCGAAGAAAGACGCGGAGCCGACGCCCGCGGAGAAGCCCAATCAGCCGCTGTCCGACGGCGCGCCGCCGAAGGACGAGCACGCGTCGGTCACCGTGGCTCCCGTGCTCAGCGGCGTCTCGCTGCTGCTCTTCATCGGGATCGCCGTCGTCTTCCTGGTCCTCGTCGGGCGCGCCCTGGCGAAGAGCTTCTTCTCGCGCGACGCTGACGCGGCGCCGCCCGAGGCCGCTGCGCCCGAAGCGCTCTCCGCCGCGGTGGCTGCAGCCCCGCGCGGCCCGGTCGAGACCGACGTCGATCGCCTGCTCGCGCGGGCCCGCGCCGCCGCCGCCCGCGGCGAGTACGCGCGCGCCATCGACGACGTCTACGCCGCGCTCCTGCGGCGCCTCGACGCCGACGGGCGCATCGATATCCACCCTTCGCGCACCAACGGCGATTACGTGCGTCAGCTCCGCGACGACGCCTCCCTCCGGATCCCGGTGCGCGAGGTGGTAAAAGAGGTGGAGCGCGTGCATTTCGGGGCCACGGCGCCCTCGGAGCGGGCCTATCGCGCGGTGCTCGATCGCGTCGTCCCGATCGTGAGCCGCGTCGCGGCGATAGCGCTGTTCTGCTTCGGCCTCTCGGCCGTGATCTCGTGCTCGCCGGTCGCCGCCACCGCCGCGCGGAGCGACCACGCCGGCAACACGCCGACAGGCACCCAGGCGGTGATCGATCTCCTGACAGCGCACAAATTCGAGGTCAAACGCCGCTCCGAGACGCTCGACAAGCTGGTCGAGCCAAAGACTCTGGTGCTGCTCTCCGGCGCCTCGCTCGACGGCCCGACCTGGGTTCACCTGCTCTCCTGGGTCGACGACGGTGGGCGCCTGGTGCTCGCCGGCGTCGCCTCGCTCCCACCCGAGCTCGGCCTCCGCCTCGCCCTCGGGACGACGCGGACCACCGAGATCGACATCGACGAAGACTCCACCTTTCGAGGCGTGGAGAAGATCCGCGTGCCGCCGGGCGCGGAGATCCACCGCGCCGACGGCGAGGCCCGCGACGTGCCTCATCCCCTGTTGCTCCGGGGCGAGGCCATCTATGCCACGTCGTTCGATCGGGGGGCGGGGCACATCGTCGTCGTCGCCGACGATCGCCTGTTCTGCAATGCCTCTCTCGCCGTCGCGGACAACGGAGCCTTCCTGGTCGGCCTCTTCGAATCGATGCCGTCTCCGCGGCAGATCGAGATCGTCGACGCCTGGACGGGCGTCGGCGCCGAGACCCCGTTCGCGGCCGTCGAGCACGCCAATCTCCTCCCGGTGATCCTCCAGCTCTTTGCCCTGCTCGCGCTGCTCTACCTCTGGAAGGGGATCCCCTTCGCCCGCCTCCGCGATCCGCCGGCCGAGACGCGCCGCGCCTTCGCCGATCACGCGCGGGCGCTCGGCCTCGCCTACGGCCGCGCCCGGGCCTCCAGGCACGTTCTCGGTCTCTACGCCTCCTGGGCGCTCGATCGGCTGCGCGAGCGAGTCCAGCGCTCGGGGCGACAGGGCCTCTTGCCGCTCGCCGAGGCCATCGCCACCCGGACCGGTCGCCCCGAAGGCGAGGTGATGCGGGTCCTGGTCGACGCCTCGGGCGCCCGCGAAGAGTCGGGCCCTTCGTCGCGCGACTACGGCCGATTCCTGCAGAAAAGCTCCGGAAAGCGGGCCCCGCGGGTCGACGAGAGCGCCTCTGAATTCGCCTTGATGCGGGAGCTCGAGGGCTTCCTCACCGCCACCGGCCGTCGTCGCCCTGCGCGCCGATCCTCGAAAGAGAACCCCCACGCATGATGTCCATCCCCGACTACCGTGATCGCTTCGAGCGCATCCGCCAGGAGGCAGCGCGCGTGCTCCTCGGGCAAGACGATCTCATCCTTCACACCTTGCTCGCGGTGCTCGCCGGCGGTCACGTGCTCGTCGAGGGCGTGCCCGGCCTCGGGAAGACGCTGCTGGTCCGCACCCTGTCGCACGTGCTCGGCGCCACGTTCAAGCGGATCCAGTTCACCCCGGATCTCATGCCCAGCGACGTGACCGGCGGCAACGTCTTCAACCAGAAAGAAGACCGCTTCGTCTTCCACGAAGGGCCCATTTTCACGCAGATCTTGCTCGCCGACGAGATCAACCGCGCTCCGGCAAAGACCCAGTCTTCGCTGCTCGAGGCCATGCAAGATCTGGCGGTGAGCTCCGACGGCGTGACCCGCCCGCTGCCCGATCCGTTCTTCGTCATCGCCACCCAGAACCCGATCGAGTCGCAAGGCACCTACCCGCTCCCCGAGGCCCAGCTCGATCGGTTCTTGATCAAGATCAACGTCGTCCACCCCACGGCCGAGGTCGAGAAGCAGATCTTGCGCAACCACGCGCAGGGCTTCAACTCGGCGCGACTCGACAGCTCCGGCCTCACCCGCGTGGCCACCGACGAGGATCTCCGGGCCATGCGCCTGACCCTCGGCTCGATCCGCGTCGACGAGGGGATCATCGATTACATCGCCGACATCGTCGGTCGCAGCCGCGCCCACCGCTCGGTCTACCTCGGCGCCTCGCCCCGCGCCTCGATTGGCCTGCTCTCGGTCGCGCGCGCGCTCGCGGCCTCCGAAGGGCGCGAGTTCGTGATCCCCGACGACGTGAAGGCGCTCGCCCCCGCGGTCCTCCGTCACCGGATCATCCTCCACCCCGACGCCGAGATCGAGGGCATCAGCGCCGACGACTGCGTCGAAGACATCCTCCGTGAAGCCAAGGTGCCGAAGACCGCCGCCTCATGATCCCCGCGCGCGCTCTCGTCCTGCTCGCGCTCTTCCCGCTCGGCGTCGCCGTCGCGGCGCTGCTCGATCACACCCTGCTCTACCCGATGCTCGCGGTCGATCTCGGCATCGTCGTGATCGCCGGGTTCGACGCGCTCCTCGCCCGCAAGCCGCAGATCACCGTCCGTCGCCACGCCCCCTCGGTGTTCTCGATCGGCAAGCCCAACGTCGTCACGCTCGAGGTGCGGTCCACCGCGCGACGACGCCTCGCGGTCAGCGTCACCGACGATCTCTTCGATACGGCCGAGTCGGCCGATCTCCCGCTCGCGCTCGATCTCCCCGCCGGGGGGCGCGAGACCACCCGCTATCGCGTCGTCCCGAGCCGCCGCGGCGCCCACGCCCTCGGCGCGCACCACGTGCGGTATCCGTCGCCGTTCGGCTTCTGGATCCGGCAAATCACGATTCCGGCCCAGCTCCCCGTCAAGGTCTATCCCGACGTCCAGGCGGTGCGCGCCTACGAGCTCCTGGCGCGCCAAGATCGCGATCCGGCCGCCCAGCGCTCGTCGCGACGGCGCGGCGGAGAGAGCGAGTTCGAGCGCCTGCGCGAGTACCGCCGCGGCGACGAGTTCCGATCGATCGACTGGAAGGCCACGGCGCGAAGGCAGAAGCTGATCAGCCGCGAATACCAGCTCGAGAGCAACCAGAACCTGCTCTTCGTGCTCGACGCGGGGCGGCTGATGACGGCGCGCTCTCTCGGCCTCTCGCTCTTCGATCACGCGCTCAACGCCACGCTGATGCTCTCCCACATCGCGGCGCGCGGCGGCGATCGCGTGGGGCTGTTGGCCTTCGCCGACGAGGTGAAGAGCTACGCTCCGCCGGCCCGGGGCGCGGGCGCGGCGCGCCAGATCATCCAGGCAGGGTACGATCTCCACCCCGAGCTGGTCGAGTCCAGCTACGGCGCCGCGTTCGAGCACATCGGCCTGCGGATGCGCAAGCGCAGCCTGGTGGTGCTGTTCACCCAGGTCGTCGACGACGTCGCGGCGGCGGCGCTGCTCAAGATGATGCGCGGGGTCCAGCCGCGGCACCTGCCCTTGATGGTGCTGCTCCGCGACGTGGAGATTGACGATCTCGTCGAGGGGCCGGGCGTCGATCCGTACGTGCGCGGCGCCGCGGCCGAGCTCGTGGGCTTCCACGATCGGCTGGTGCGCGATCTGAAGAAGCACGGCGCCCTGGTGCTCGACGTGAGCCCGGCCGAGCTGACTCCGAAGCTCATCAATCGGTATCTGGAGATCAAGGCCCGTCACCTGCTGTGAGCGGTCACGGCGATCGATGACGCGACGCTTCGTCGCCGCGAAGGCGCGTCATCGCCAAAGTTCCGGCATCGGCGAGAATTTTCAAATTAGTTCACCTGCCCCGTGAATGGTGGTGGCATCCGGCCGTCAAAGTCTGACTTTCCGCGAAGTACCCGCCCTTTCTTCCCAGGAGTGACCATGAAGGTTCGTTCACTTGTCCTCGCCTCCCTCCTCGCCGCTCTCGTCGCATCGCTCGTCTCGGCCACGGCTCTCGCGGATGATCCGGGCATGACGGCCGCTGCGCCCATGGCCCAGCCGCCCCCGGGCATGGTCCTGGTCCCGGTGGAGCCGGCGCAGACCGACCGCGCTCGCTTCCGCGGCGGCGTCGCCCTCGAAGGTGGCGCGCTGCTCGTGCCCGGCGTCTTCAGCCTCGGAGCGGCCGGCGTTCAAGGCCAGCTCGGCTGCCAGATCAACAACAACTGGGGTGTCTACGCCGTGCCCAGCCTCGATATCATGTTCGGCTCGCTCGGCGGCCTGAACCTGGGCGCCGCGGTGATGGTGGACTACACGCTCGACGACTCGCTCACCTTCGGTGTCGGCCCGGATACCGACGCTTTCGTCGCCTTTGGTGGGAGCAGCAGCTCGGTGTCGGCGGCCGGCGGCGCGCTCTACGGCGCCCGCCTCCACTTCGGCTGGAACCCGGCGCTCAGCCACGAGGGGACCAAGGGCCGCCGCAAGGCCCTCACCATCGGCGTCGACGTTCGCTTGATGGGCGGCGGCGCCGCGTTCGCCACGGTCTCCAGCAGCTCGTCGAGCGGCGGCGGAGGCACATTCGTCGCGTTCCCGATGCTGACCATCGGCTACAACGCCTTCTGATCGACTCCCCAGCACGTGAGCTGTCGGAAGCCCTGAGGATCCGGTTCGCAGGGCTTCAGCCGTGCGGCTCGGTCGCCGCGATGGGGCGCTTGGTCTCGTCGATGGGTGTCCAGTCCTCGCAGGGCGATCGGGCCACATGCAGATAGAAGGCGCGCTCCGCCGCATAGACGATCTCACACCCCTTCACCGCCGCCTGAAAGAGCCGGAAGAGCCGCCGCTCCTCCGCGGTCGCGCGGGCCACGGCGACGGGATCCGTGCGGCGGATCCCGTGCTCTTCGTGCGTGGCGCGCGTCTCGGGGAAGATCCGATCGAGGCGCTCTATCTCCATCCTCATTCGCCGGAAATACCGGTACATGCCGCGCAGCGTCTCCGGGGGTCGGAACCACAAGGCTCCTTCGTCGGTCTCGCGGATCGCGCCGGGCCCGTGCTCGCGAGCGGTGATCCGCGAGAGATAGATATCGTCGACGCGGAGCCCGAGGTGGGCCTGGTAGAAGTTGTCTCGCGGCAACCCGTCCAGCCGCGGCGCGAGCTCGGCGCGGGTGGGGATCGCCCAGCGGCGGATGGCGAAGAGCTTCCCGTTGAAC
>JBDTXR010000298.1:0-11320 GCA_040006075.1 Byssovorax sp.
CCGAGATCCGGGCTCTCGCCTCGATCCCCACCCCTTCCGCAGCTCCGACTCCGGCCCCGCCGGGCCCTGAAAATTGAAATCGAAGTGTGTGCGCGTCCCGCGGGACGCGGCTCCGGCTGCACACACTTCGATTTCAATTTTGCCCGCCCGGGAGAAGACCCCGCCGGAAAGAGCAGATCTCGGATCGGGTCGCCGCCCGATCGCCAATGGCCACGGCCATACGTCGCGTCGTGATCACCAATGGCCACGGCCATACGTCGCGTCGTGATCACCAATGGCCATCGTTCAGGTCGCTCCCGATCACTGAACAGTTTTGACCACGACGAAGCGGGCCGTCGACGGCGCCGACGGCCGGGCGGCGCGCTCGCGAAGGCGCTTTCCAGGCAATTTGGAGGGCTTGAAAACGCAGAAGCCCCTAGCCGGGGTGAATCCAGCTAAGGGCCGTCACGGTGGTGCGCTGGCGCGCGTGGGCGCGCCGTGAGCGCCTATGACCCGCGGCCTCGCGCCCCGCTCCGGAGCTGCTCGAGCTGCGCCTCGAGGTCGGCCTCGGCTCGCCGGACGATCTGCTTCGCCTCGGGCGACAGCGAGCATCCCGCGCGCACGCCCTTCACGCAGCCGATGATGAAGTCCTCGAGCGCGGTGCCGCTGCGCCCGTTGGCCTTGTCCCCGGCGTCCTCGATGCCGATCGACACAGTCGCCAGGGAGAGCCGGCCACGCCGGGCGACCTTGCGCACGCGCTCGGCGTAGTCGCTCGGCAATGTGCCAAAGGCATCGGGACGCAGCGCGAGCACCGCGGCGATCCCCTCCCGCATGTTCGTCGCGCGCGCCTCGAGCTCCGCGGCCGGGAGGCTGCTCGCCGCCGCGGCCGAGTACTTCGCCGGCGACGGCGAGCTCGGCCGCGGCGGCTTGGTCTTCAGCTCGACGAAGGCCGGGGACGGGGGCGAGCTCGCGCGATCGCGCAGCTCGACGGGAGCCCGCGCGATCGCGCCCGCGATGGGCGTGCCCGCGCCGCGCGCCTGCAACTCGGCGATCGCCGCGGCGATCTCGTCAGGGTCGTCGAGCTGCTCGTCGGCCGCGGGCTCGCGCGGCGGCTCCCGCCCGGCGGCTTCGGCTTCGATCGAAGCGCGATCCGCACGCCGCGTCTCGTCCACATCGTCCTCGTCGACGTCTCGCGCCGCGTCGGCGTCGACGTCGTCGTCGTCCTCGTCGACGACGTCGCGCTGCGCCTCGGCGACCGGGCCGGCCCACGGCGGGAACACGAGGTGAAAACGGTTGTGCAGGTTCTTCGGATGGGCCGGATCGCGCTGCGCCACCGGGTGACGCAGCTCCGTCTGCATCATGCTGAGCGACTCGAGCTCGGCGCCGTGGGTGATCACCGTGCGCCGATCAACGGTCGTCGCGGTGGACGTCGGCGACGTCTTCTTGCGCGGGCTCTTGATCGACCGCGCGATGTCGCTGTAGCTGAGCCGGATCGTGTCGCACCGCTGCGCGTTGCACTGCGCGCCGACGACAGAGGCGAAGCCCTTCCCCTGCGCGGACACCAGGGGCGAGGCGGCGATGTACTTCTCGATCCGCGTGAGCGGATGCGCGTGCTCGAGGTAATGGCCCGGCGGCGGGTTGGCGTGCAACGCCGCGAGCGCGCGCTCCTCGTCCGAGATCTCCAGCACCTTCGGGACGCGCCGCGGCGAGGTGCGCTGCCAGTTGCCTGGCCGCCGACTTCGGGCGCCGTACGAGCTCGGCGGTACATCGGAGCGAGATCCACCCGCTCCGCTGACGTGGGCCTCCGTCATCCGCGGCCCTCCGGGTTGCAGGCCCACCGCTGCCCGCCGGCGCGCGCTCGATCCACGAGACCTGCTCGTGATCCGAAGCGCGCCGGCGCCATCATGCTGCCCTCGCTGCGCGCGCCGGCGCCGCCGTCGGCCGCGTCGACGCGAGCGGCAACACGAGCTGCCCGCGGAGCTGCTCGACCAGGGCCGCGGCCTCCTTGCGCGCGATCGCCCGCTTCGCCGAGCGCGCCTCGATCTGCCGCGTGAGCTTCGCGTCGAGCTGCTCGAGCTTCGCCAAGCGCTCGCGCGCCTGAGCATCATTGAGAGGGCGCCGAGCCTTCATTTCAGCCTGTCACCGCCCGGCTAAAGTAGTCGCCACCGAATAGAAGCGAGCTTATAGTTCGACGCATGAACCCTCCCCGCGAAGCCCTTGGCGGCGTCGACGTCGAGCCCACCCGCAAGTCGTCCGCCCGCGTATACGCCGAGCACATGGAGACGATCGATCCCGGCTCCATGGCGCGCATCGGCATGACCGACGCCGACCTGGACAAGCCCGCGAAGTCCCTCGCCGAGGCCCTCGCCGCCGGCTGGATCACCGCCTCCGACAAGCGACAGATGGAAGGCGTCGCGACGGAGGAAGACCTCGTCGAGATGGGATGCTCCCCCGAAGAGGTCGCCGAGATCCTGGCAGAACAGCGAGATCGCGCGTGCGCAACGCAGACCTGACGGATCGGTACCGGTTCAGCCTCCGCGTCCACACCCTGCCCAAAACCCCCCAGCTTGCCCGGGTCCAGCGCGCGATCGCCCACCTCCAGGACGAGCGCTTCACCCTTCCGCTCGAGCACGACTACCTCACGCTGCCCACGCCGCGCGTCACGTTCTGGGCGCACCGCGTCCCGGGCACCGAGCTCGAGATCGTGTACTCGATCCTCCCCGATGGGATCAGCATCGACGACGTGCGCCCCGATCTCGGCGGGCGCTGACCGAGGCCGCGGCAGCGGCCCGACGAGCGGTATGGACGACCGCATAAGCCCATTTGCGATCACACTGGAAATCAAGCCGATCGCGCACCACTCGGCCCGACTAAAGTATTCGCCATCGAATAGAAGCGAGGTTATGCTTGGCTGCATGAACCCTCCCCGCGACCACTTCAGCAGCGCAGGCCTCACGGCGGTGTCGCCGGAGACAAAGCCCGACGTCGACCGACGTGCCCTCGCGCGCCTCATCGCCGCCCACAACGAGATCATGTGCCCCGGGTACATGATCGGCATGACCGACGAGATCCTCGACGGCCCGTCGAAGAGCCTCGCGGAAGCCGCCGAGGCCGGGTGGATCAGCCACGAAGAGCACCGGATGATCACCGGCGTCGCGACCGAGGAAGAGCTGCTCGCGATCGGGTTCTCCCCCGACAAGGCGTGCGAGGTCATGGAGCAGCAGCGGGTCCGCGCGTGCGCAAGCTCGACCTGACCCCAGCCTTCGACCTCAACAGGGAGCTCTACGCGACCGAGCCGGACGAGAAGAACGCCGTCACCCGGGCGTTGATCCTCTTCGAACTGCTGGCGTCCTCCTCCAACGACACGCTCCCGCTCCCCGACGACACGATCGATTTTGCCACCGGCTACACCACCGTCTGGGCCCACGCCCTGCCCGACGTGAAGCTCGTGCTCACGTACATCGTCACGCCCGAGCAGATCGAGCTGTGGAGCCTCCGCCGCGATCTGCGCCCCGGCTGACCGAGGCCGCGGCAGCGGCCCGACGAGCGGCACAGGTGCCCAGCCCCGGGCGATCGCGATCACGCTGCGGATCACGGTGATCATGCTGCGCGGCGCTTGCGGTCGCGCGTCTTTGAGACACGCGCGATCACTTCGAGCTCTTCCGGCGTGAGCCACGCGATCGTTGGAATGCCCAACACGACCAGCAGCGCCTCGCGGTGGTGCGGCTCCGGCCGCGTGCGCCCCGTGCTCCACAGCGACACGTTCGATTGGTGCACCTCGAGAGACTTCGCCAGCTCGATCTGGGTGGTGTTCTGGAGCCTTTCGTTCAGCAGTCGACGGCCCTCCGTGTCCAGCATGTCAATATGCATACGCGCATTGACGTAGGACGTCAACCCCGGCCCCGGCCGACCCTAAAGGAATGCACAACGGCATAGGTACGCCTTCTAAATAGCCGAGGATGAGCAGGCGTAGCCTATCTCCCGAGCAAAATGAGCGCGTCGTCGGGTACGTGCGCGAGTTGCTGAAGCGGTACCACGGGAATCAGAGCGAGCTGGCCCCGCGACTGGGCGTCACCCAACCCACGATTTCCGGCATCGTCGGCGGCCGCCAGACGACGAGCTACCAGGTCGCTCTGCGCGTTGCTGAACTCTTGGGGCTTGACGAGCGCGAGGTCTTGCATGGGATCAAGCCCGCCGCGCCGGTAGCTCTCAAGTCCAATCCGCGGCAAGCAGCAGCAGTGCTCGCGCGCGAGGATGGCGTATACGAGGGCGCGATCGAAAGTGTGTTGGCCGAAGAAGACTCGCCAGCGACGGTGGATCGATCGACGCTTTGGTGGGCGATGCGCATGAAGTTGCGCGAGCACGAACTGGTGGAAGGAAGCAGCTCCGTGAAGAAGCGAAAGCCCCGCGCGAAGCGAGCTGATTCGCGGTGAATTGGCTCCGCGACCGCGACTATGCGGACTTCGATAATTTGGCTTGACGCCTCTATGCAGAGGCGCATACTTTGACCTCCGCCCATGGAGGTCCCGATGCCCGCCGTCGTCCCCGCCGATCCCCCGCTCCCCGCCTCGCTCGAGCAGCTCGAGCGCGCCCGCGCCGCCGTTGAAGCGGCGCTCGAACACCGGCACATCGAACCAGCCGACCGGCTGCACCAGCTCAGCCTGCTGAGCAAGGGCGCCACGCTGGCGGCGGTGCGCGCGGTGATGATGGATCTGGTGCTGTGGTCGCCGGACCTGCTCACCGCGTGCGCGGAGATGGCGCTCGAGCTGATCCGCACGACGCCGGCGACGCGTAGCGGCTCGCTCGACCAGGGGATCCGCTCGGCGCTCGGGAGCTATTCGTGAAGGCCGCCGATCCCTCGGTCGTCGCGACTCCGGAGCAGCTCATCTGGGCTCGATCCGTCGTCATCTTCGCGGAGCGTGAGAGCGTCATCACCTTGAGCCAGAGGGTCGCGCTCGAGGCGATCCTCGTCAAGGGTGTGGCCCTCGCGCGCGCGGGCGAGGTGGTCGGCGCGCTGTACGTGGCGGCGCCGCACGAGAGCGAGATCCGGTTCCACGCGTTCGACTACCTGCGCGGGACGCCGCCGACGCGCGGCGGGGTGCTCGCCGATCTCGACCGCGACGAGGCGAGGAAGACCGCCGTCGCCGAGCTGGTGAGGCTGGCGATCGCCGAGGAGACGGATCTCGACGGGCGCCATCGGATCGCGGAGGAGGGCGCGCAGATCGCGAACGCGGACCTGGGCACGTTGCTCCCCGATCGCCTGTACCGGTTCGTGCACTGGTTGCACTTGAACGCCCTCCCGGGCGGCGAGCTCGAGGTGAAAGCGGGGGCCTGGCTCGACGCGGACGAGAACGGCGGGCGCTCGTGAGCGGCACCGTCGATCCCCGGATCCTGCTCGATCCCCGCGTCTTCGAGCGTGCCCGCGCCATCGTCGAGCTCGCGTACCGCGACAAGCACATCGACGCGTACGAGCGCGGGGTCTTCGAGAACAACCTCGAGATCAGCGAGACGAACGAGGAGCTGTCCTGTCCGCTGGCGCGCTCGATCGTCAGCGATCTGGGAAACCTCGTGTCGGCCGAGACCCCTCTCGGCCAGCGCGTCGCCGACTTCTTGCGCACGACGCCGCCGACGCGGGGCGGCCTCTTCGTGGAGCTGGATCGCGTGCGCGCGGCCGAGGCCGACGCCTCGCCTCGCGCCGCCGCGGAGCTGGTTCGCATCGCGCGGGAGCACGTACGGCAGGCCGGGGAGCAGAAGCGCATCAGCATCAGCGAGAGCGCGATGCTGCTCGAGCAGCTCGAGGGCGACCTGGTGGCCGAGGCCGACGTGCTGACGGTCGGCAAGCAGCTCTCGGCGCGGGCGCGGAGCGCTCGGCTCGGGGCCCGAGACCAGCGCGCGCCAAAGGGGCGCGGCCTGGCGACGCTCGCGAACGCTACGGGCCGCCCGGGAGCACCGAAGTGATCACCATTCCTCCCTGCTGCGAGAATGGCTTGAACTGGCTGCGCGCCCAGCACGGCCGCCGGTACCTCGCCGCCCTCACGGGCCAGGATTCCGCCGCGCTGACCGCGAGCCTTCACGCGCTCGACCTGTACCTGCGGAGCGATCAGAGCGGTCGGGAGCACGCGATCACCGCGCTGCGCGCCCTCGTCGCGGCGATGCAGCCCGGGTGCCGCGTGTTCGTGAGGGCGGCGATGCCGTACTGGCTTGGGCTCGCCGACGTCGAGAAGATCTGGCCGCAGATCTCCGGAGAGGCCTCGTGAGCGGCGGCCGGCTGCGCGAGGTGCGGCCGTCGCACCTCGAGGGCGTGCGGGGGCTCTTTCGTCTCGCGCTCGATGAGGAGAGCGATCCCAAGCAGCTCGCGCGCCTGAGGGCCACGGCAGGGCAGCTCGACGACCTGGTGGAGCGGGGCGCGCTCCTCGTGACCGTGCGCGAGATCGTCGGCGAGCTGCAACTCAACGCACTGCCTGCGCGCGATCTCGAGGTGGCCTGCAACGCGTGGCTCGCGCTGCGCGAGAACGGAGGTGACTCGTGACCACCTGGATCTTGACCGCCGCGGTGACGCTGTGGCTCGGCGTGATCGCATTCATCGTGTGGGACGTCCGCGCCCGCGCGGCGCGTCCCCCGACTCGGGCGGCGATGGCCGCGCAGCTCGTGAGTGCGCGCGATCTCGTCGACCTGGCGCTGCTCGAGGAGAGCGGCCCGGTCGAGCGCGCGCAGCTCCGCTCGCTGCGCGAGGCGCTCGGCGCGCGCCTCGCGGGCCTCAGCGGCCGGCGCGAGGTCCTCGAGAACGTCCAGGCGCAGAACCGTTGCGTCGCGGAGCACCTGCTCTCGCTCGCGCGACCACGCGGCCGGCTCGAGGCGGCCGCGAACGCGTGGCTGGCGCAGCACGCGCGCGGGGGTGCGTCGTGAGCACCGCGAGGCTCGGCAGCGGCCTGAAGCTCTCGCCGGCCGCGCAAATGCGGTGTGGCGACTCGACCACGGCAGCGGTGCGCGCGCTCGGACTGGAGATCGCGCTCGCGTCGATGAAGCAGGGCTTGCGCGGGGCGATCGAGTGGGAGGCCGGCAAGCAAATCGGGACCGCGGCCGATCCGACGTTCACGCTCGAGCTCACGATCGACGATGTCTTCGGCGACCTGAAACGCGCGTTGAACGCGTACGTGATGAATGGCCAGCCGCCGATCCTCACCCTCTCGCACTGCGTCCGCACGTCGGCGCACGACACGACCTACCTCCGCTCGATCGCGGATCGCCTCGCCACGAAGCTCGGCGTGCGGAAGGCCGACGTCGACAATTTGTGGCCCGCTGTCGCCCCGAAGGCGCCGGGAGCGGGTTCGTGAACTCGAAAGCCAAGCTGACCACGGGCCTCGCGCTGAACCCCGAGCAGCAAATGCGCTGCGGCGACTCGACGACGGCCGCGCTGCGCGTGCTCGCGATCGAGGTCCTCCACGAGAGCCAGAAGGCGGCGATCCGGTACGACGCGACCGACTGCTTCGACAAGGAAGCGAACACGAAGCTGATGGACGAGCAGCTCACGGCCGAGGACCTCGTCGGCCGCGTGACGAGCGCGATCAGCGGCTACGTGGTCGACGGCCTGGCCCCGCTGAGGAGCCTGGCGATAAGCGCCAGGTTGACGGGCTACGACCCGCTGCTGCTGCGCACCGTCGCCGACCGCCTCGCGGTGAAGTTGCACCTTGGCAAGGCGAACGTCGATACGGCATGGGCTGAGCTCGGCCCCAAGCAGGCAGGAGCCAAGTCGTGAGCACCGGGCCCTGGATCAAGGCGCTCCGCGGGACGCCCCACGAAGAGGTAGCGCGGGTGCTCGCCGGGCTCGAAAAGTCGGCCGAGAGGCCGTGTACGGACGACGAGCTCGCTGCGCTCGAGGAGCACTTCGAAGGCATGGCGCGCGAGCTGGGCTGGTACCGCGTCGAGCAGCTCCGGCGCGAGGCGGCCGCCGCTTTCAATGCGTGGCTCGCAGCCAAGGAAATGCCGCTCTACGCGGCGATCGCCGCGGAAGACATCAAGGAGACCGCGGCCGACGCGCACGCCTGGATCGTTTACGTCGACGTCCCGGTCTATCGAAACCTGCCCTCGATCGGGGAGAGTGCCAGTCGCGTCGAAGCGTTGAAGCACTTCATTTTATGCGCGCGAGGTGAGCTGTGAAGACCTGCGTCATCTGCGGCTGCGACGACGATCACGCGTGCTCGGTCACCTTCGACGGCCGGGAGACATGTCACTGGGTCAACGACGATCCCCCGGTCTGTTCTCAATGCGGCGAGAACGTCGACGCGCTCATCGAGCTGCTCGCGCGCGAGCCGCTGAGCAGCGAGGCGCTCGTCGCCCGCCTCGCCGGCGGCGACGACGAAGCGGGCTTCGCCGAGGAGCTCAGGCGCGCGATCGCGCACCTCGTCGAGCGCGGCGACCTCGAGCTCGACGCCGCCGGCGTGCTCCACGCGACGGCCCCGTGGGTGCCGGATATGCACCGCGTCGCCACCGTCGCCGGCTGCGAGATCTACTCGCCCGGAACGTTCACCGTCGGCGAGGGGTGGGGCGCTGTCCGGAGCGACCTCGCCGCAGCGGTGCGCTCGGCCGCGGCCGATGGCCCCTCGATCATCGTGCCCTTCTGGGCGGCGCCCAAGGAGCCCTCATGAGCCCGCGCGTCGAGCGGCACCTCTCGCCGGTCCGTCGGGCCCGGCTGCGCGGGCAGCGCCGCCGCGCGCTCGAGCGGGCCCGTCGCGCGGTGCTCCGTCGCGGCCAGGTCCAGCTCGAGGTGCGCGAGATCCTCGTCGAGCTGTCCCCGGTGGCGCGTGTCCGCGCCCTCGAGGTCGAGCGCGGGGTGTGGGGGTGGGAGGTGCGATTTCAACGGGCGCTGCTGGTGTGGCGCGGAGGGCGCAGAGCATGAGCACGACCAAGAAGAGCCGAGTCGCCGTGTTGCTACCCCTCGAGCGCGTGAGCGATCGCGACGAGGTGATCGCGGTCACCCGCGACGAAGGGCTGCTCTACTGCGTCGACGTCGCGACCGGCCAGCAATGGCACGGCGAGCTCACCACCGACGAGCTGGGCCGGCTCGATGCGCTCGTCGCGATCGAGAGCCGGCTCGTGGCCGACAACCAGGCGCGGAGCGCATCGTGAAGCGCACCGTTGCCCGGCGTGGCCGCGTGTTGACGGCGGAGGACGTACGTCAACGCCGCGAGGTCGACGGCCTGGCGATCCTCCGCCGCGGGGCGTTGTGGCCCTGCGTCTGGCTGAGCTGCCTGGGATGTGCTCGCAGCTTCCCGGCGATCTCCGTCGCGCCGGGAGCGAGGTTTTGCCGCGAGTGTGTGGCACCAATCAAGAAGGGGAGTCCGACGATGTCGATGAATATGTTGACCGTGGTTGTGGGGTTCGTGGTCGCGGTGCTGGCGATCGGCGGGTTCGGCGTCGTGGTGCTGCAAATGCGCGCGCTCGATGCCCTGGTGCGCCGCGAGCTCGGCGGCATGAATACCTCGCTCCGCGGCCTCTACGCCGCATCGGAGCTATCGAGTCGACAGCTCCCGCCCGTCGAGATCGCCAAGAAGGCGATCCCGGCGCCCCTCCCTCGCGTCGAGCTGCGCCGCGTCGACGTGACCCGCGACGACGACGTGGTCCACACCCGAGACACGGTGTTGTCGCCACCGCCGCCGGGCGATCGCGAGTCGACCGACGAGCTCACCATGGTGTTCTCGGACCCGGCGCGCCCGCCCGAATCGGGCGCGGTGCTGCGCGTCCCGGCGGCGGGCCGGAGGTCGGGGTGACGCCCGGGGCCTGCGCGTGGGGCCCCGAAGACGCGCTGTGTGGCGCGCCAACCTACAGCGCCGACAGCCTCTGCCCGTTCCACCGCGAGCACCTGGACGAAGAGAAGCGGACCTATCCCCAGGGCGATTCGGGCCTGACTCTGCACTTCGACGCGACCGGCCATCGCCCGATCATTCGATTTATGACGAAGGGAGAGAGCCTATGAACCGCTCCGAGCTCGCCGGGATGTTGCTGCAACTGGCGCGCGAACCTGAAGCCCTGGCCGAGCTTGCGGGCGCCCTCACCGGCGTCGATGCCGCGCCTCGAAGGAAGCCGCTGATCCGCTCTCGGCCTCGCCGACGATCGCCCAGCGTGCCTGCGATCGAGGCTACTGATATTGATGTTGCTCGCGCGCGTCGGCTCGCCCGCGACCATGGACTGAGCCTGAAATGACCTCGAAGAAAAGCACGTACGGCCTCGGGAGCATCGATCCCCGCGGTGGCAAGCTCCGTTTGCGTGTCCCCGATGGGCGCGGCGGCACACGCACCCTCGGCAATTTCAACACGCTCGAAGAGGCCGAGAGCGTCCAGCGCGGGTGGGCGCATTTGCGCAAGAGCGGCGAGGTCGTCGACGGCGTCGTCTTCGCGAAGTACGGCGAGGGCTGGCTCGACCGGCGCGAGCTCGCCGGCGTGAAGTCGATCGAGCGCGACCGCAGCCGCTGGCGCACGCACGTGCTCACCGCCCCGTTCGCGGGCTGGCCGATCGATCGCATCGGCCGGCGCGACCTGCGCGCGTGGATCGACGAGCTCACGGCGAAGCTCCGCAAAGGCACGAAGCGCCGGATCTCCCCGCAGACCGTCCGGCACTGCGTCAACCTGGTGCGCGGCTGCCTCGCGGAGGCCGTCGAGGACGAGCTGCTCGAGAAGAACCCCGCGATCGGGCTGACGTCGAAGCGGACGCCGGCGTCAAACCGCTGGACGTACCTCGTCGTTGACGAGCAGCGCCGTCTGTTGACGGCCGACGTCATCCCCGAAATGGAGCGCCTCACGATCGAGTTCGCCCTCGGGTCCGGCCTGCGCCAGGGCGAGCACTGGTGCCTGAAGCTGCGCGACGTCGACGTGGGCAGCGCCTCGCCGCGGGTGATCGTGCGTGGCAAGGAGCCCAAGGGGCACAACCCCGGCGGCACGAAATCGGGGAAGATCCGCGTCGTCCCGCTCTTCGGGATCGCGCTGGCCGCCGCGCGCCGCGTGCTCGCGCTGCTCCCGACGTTCTGCAAGAAGAACCCGCTCGGACTGATGTTCCCGACCGCGCGAGGCTACCAGCGCCGCGAGGGCAAGCCGCCGCGCGGCTGGCGGAGCTACCTCGAGGCGGCCGGCCTGGGCGACCCGGCGCGCCGTCACGACGGGCGCGCGGTGCGCTGGCACGATCTCCGGCACTCGTGCGCGACCTCGCTCGTCGCCGGGTGGTGGGGCCACGTGTGGAGCCTCGACCGCGTGCGCGACGTGCTCGGTCACTCGTCCGTGACCGTCACGGAGCGGTACGCGCACCTCGCGCCGTCGGTGCTCGCGGCCGAAGGCCTCGCGACCACGGGCAT
>JBDTXR010000299.1:0-11312 GCA_040006075.1 Byssovorax sp.
GATGCGCTACGACCCCAAGGTCGAGAAGATCCCCGCCGCCGCGCTGGCGATCCCCGACGCCGAGCTGCTCCATCGGGTGATCGCCCAGGGAAAACCGGTGCGCTTGAAGATGTCACTCGGCGCAAAGACGCTCCCCGACGCCGACAGCTCGAACCTGGTAGGTGACGTCGTCGGCAGCTCGCTCCCCGACGAGATCGTCTTGCTCGCGGCCCACCTCGACTCGTGGGATCTCGGCCAGGGCGCGATCGACGACGGCGCCGGCATCGCCATCGTCCTCGAGGCCGGCCGTCAGATCGCGCTGATGAACCCGAAGCCAAAGCGCACCGTGCGCGTGGTCTTCTTCGCCAACGAAGAGAACGGCCTCGCGGGCGCGACGGCCTACGCCAAGGCCCACGCCGCCGAGGTCGCCAAGCACGTGATCGCGATGGAAGCCGACTTCGGCGCGGCCCGCGTCGTCGAGATCCGCTACTCCGGCGCCGAGGACAAGCGCCCGCAGCTCCTCGCCGTCGCCGCGGTGGTGAAGCCGCTCCACGTGGAGATCTCGGCCGAGCCCGCGGAGGGCGGCGCCGACGTCAGCCCGCTCCAGGCGCTCGGCGTCCCGATGATCGATCTCCGGCAAGACGGGACCACGTATTTCGATTTCCACCACACCGCCAACGACACGCTCGAGCGCATCGACAGGGGCGAGATCGATCAGGCGGCAGCGGCCTTTGCGGTGACGGCCTACGCCGCGGCCGACGCGCCGAGCGACTTTGGCAGGCTCCCCGAAGACAAGCGCGAGCACCGGCACTGATCGGGAACTGGCTCGCTCGACAGGCTCCCTCGGGTGGCGGGGTACCGGCCTCACTGGCCGCGCTGCGCCGATGTTCCGAGCGGCTTACCCGATCCGCGCCGCGGCCAAAGCGAAGACGCTCGACGCGTAGCCCTGGAGCGCCGCGTCGAGCGCTGCGTCGAGCGTGTCATTGTGAAACTCGTCGCTCGCGGGGGGCTCGACGGCGCTCGCGAAGAAGCGACGATCGACCGCGAGGCTCTCGTGGCTCGACGCGATCAGAGCGTCGCCCGATCGCAGCTCGTGCGTGCCCGCGGCGAGCTCGTGGAGGACGCCGTCGCGCTCGCGGTAGCAGCGCGCGCCGCCCGCCGACGCGACGTGCGCCTGGTCGCCCGCGAGCACCACCACCGCGACGCCCGACGCGTACGGCGGGGGCGGCGCGGCCTTCATCAGCCGGGCCACGTCGGTCGCGCGCGCGAGCCGCGCGAGCTCGCCCTTGACGCTCTCGAGCGACGGCGTGGCGAGATCGCCCTGCACCGCGATCAGCGCGACCACGCGCGCGCCGTCGAGGGTCCGCGCCTCCACCGTCGAGGCCGCGTCGGGCCGGTGTCCATGGACGACGGCGCCGTACGAAGAGTGATTCATGGCGCCATGGTCGCCGGGATCGGCGCGCGCGGGAACCGAGAACGGCAGATCCCCACGCTGCGCGGAGCTCGCTCCCTCTCCTTCGACTCCCCACCTCCTCACGAGGTGCATCGTGGGTTGTGCATCGTGCACGTGCACAACCCACGATCGCTTGTGCAACGCGCCTGCACAACTGACCACGATCGGCCAAAATTGCCTTTTTTGTAGGCGAATCGGCGACGGCACGGCGGCTGCAATGCCCGTCTGCCATGAACGCCATCACCACCGAGCTTCGTTCGAGTGACCTCCTCGCTTCCACCTGGCAAGACCTCGTCGACGGGTGCTGGGAGCGCTTCGTCGGCTCCTTGCCGGAGGGCTTGCAGGCCGACGCGCGTTTGCTGCCGCTGACGCTCCGCCTCACGCCGAAGCCCCTGCCGTGGAGCCGGATCTTCCACCAGGAGGTCACGCTCGGGCTGCCCTTCACGCTCGCCGAAGCGCTGCCTTCGGCCTCTCCCGCCGAGGTGCGCACCGCGGTCGAGGCCCACATGCTCGGGATCGTGGCCGCGTTCGGCGCCGATCGGATCGACGATGGCCAGGTCGAGGCCACACCGGAGCTCGTCCGGGTGCTCGACGAGGTGCGGCGGGCGCGCGACGCGGCGATTGACTCGTTCGGCGTGGGCGGGGTCGGCCCCACCTACGATTACCGCGCTGCCGATCTCGCGACCACGGAGGCCAACCGCGCCGAGCAAGAGTTCCTGGCGCTGCACGCGAGCGCCACCACGGCGACGTACGAAGAGCTCTCGCGCCCCAAGCAATACCTGGTGTTCCCTGCGGCGATGACGTTCTCGCGCGCGGCCGGCCTCGGCGACGCGTCGCTTTCGCAGGTCGAGGCGATGTGCCTGGCGATGGCCATGGGCCTTCAGCTCCGCGACGACGCGACCGACTGGGAGGACGATCACGCCGAGGGGCGCGCCTGGGCCGTGCGGTTGATGCTGCAACGCGAGGGCGAGGGGGTCTATCTGCGCGACATCGAGTCTCTCCGCCTCCGCATGGCCGACTCCGGCGTGGTCGTCGAGCTGCTCCGCGGCGCGGTCCGGCACTTCGAGGCCGCCTCCGCCGCGGCGAGCGCCCTCGCCGCGCACCGCGTGGCCGCGTGGTGTGACCGACAAGCGAGCCTCACGCAGGAGCTGGCCGCCCGCGAGGACGAGGCCCCGGGCCACATCGTGCGCTGGGAGAAGGCCCGCAAGCAGGCGCGAGCGTGAGCGGGACGCGCTGACATTGTTGCGCGAGCGTCGTGGGTCGAGAACTGGGCAGCCACGCCCGGGTCGCCTACCATGGCGGCGGAATGCTCGCTCCGCCGACATGCCCTCTGCGCCCTGACGGCCGCCCTCGGGCCTCGAGCCGATGGCGTAGCCGCGCGGCCGGTGTTGCAGCGTTGCTCGTGGCAGGGTGTGCCGCGGCGCGCCCACCGCATCCGCACCTCGCGAGCGGCACGCCGCAGCGGCACGCGGCTCCGCCGGCCGTCGCGATCGCGACCGAGGTCGTCGTCGCGCCCGCGCCGCTGCGACGGCTGACCAACGAGGAGTACAACAACACGGTGCGCGATCTGCTCGGCGACACCAGCCGTCCCGCCGACGCCTTCCCTCCGGACGAGGCTGTCGCGGGCTTCGAGAACAACACCATCTCGCCGATCACCCAGGCCCTGGTCGAGCGCTACATGGATGCCGCGGAGGCCCTCGCGGCGCGCGCGGTGGGGCGCCTCGACACCCTCGCTCCCTGCCCAACCGCGCCCGCAGATCCCGCGTGCGCGCGGAAATTCATCGAGGGGTTCGGGCGGCGCGCCTACCGCCGGCCGCTCGACGAAGGCGAGCGCGCGGAGCTGCTGGCGATCTATGCCGACAAGGCGAAGCGCGCGGGCCACGCGCGCGCCGTTCAGCTCGTTCTCACGGCGATCCTCCAGTCGCCGAGCTTCCTTTACCGGCTGGAGCCGGCGGGCGAGGGCGCGAAGACGCGGCCGCTGACCGGCTACGAGGTCGCGACGCGCCTCGCGTATTTCATCTGGGCCTCGACACCCGATCAACCGCTGCTCGACGCCGCGGCCGCAGGCCGGTTGAGCACGCCCCTCGACCTGGAAAAAGCGGCGCGTCGGCTGCTCCAGGACCCGCGCGCGGTCGACGGGATCCGGAGCTTCCACCGCCAGTGGCTCGATCTGCGGGTGCTGGCCATCGCGTCGAAGACTCCGGTGCTGTATCCCGGGTTCACGCCCGAGCTCGAGGCCGCCATGGTGGAAGAGACGCTGCGCTTCGCCGCGCACGCCGTGCTCGCCGGCGGCGACACCGTCGCCGCGCTGCTCACCTCGAACCAGAGCTTCGTCAACGCGCCTCTCGCGAAGCTCTACGGCGTCTCCGCCCCTCCGGGAGAGGGCTTTGCGCTCGTCGATCTGCCGCCGCGTGAGCGCGCTGGCCTGCTGACCCAGGCGAGCGTGATGACCGTCCTCGCCGGCGCGGAGGAGACGTCGCCCATCCTCCGGGGCAAGTTCGTGCGAGAGAAGCTGCTCTGCGAGACCATCCAGCCGCCGCCGGCCAGCGTCGATATCCGGCCGCCGGCGTTCGATCCGAAGCAAACGAAGAAGGAGCGATTCGCCCGCCACCGGAGCGATCCGACCTGCTCGTATTGCCACGACTCCATGGATCCTACCGGCTTTGGCTTCGAGCACTACGACGCGGTGGGCGCGTGGCGAACCGTCGATGGAGCCTTTGCGGTCGACGCCGGCGGGATGATCTCGGGAACCGACGACGCCAACGGCCCGTTTGACGGCGCCGTGGAGCTGGCGGCGCGCCTGTCGGCGAGCAAGCAAGTCCGCCGCTGCATCGCGACGCAGTGGTTCCGCGCGGCGCTCGGGCGGGCCGAGCGCGCCGAGGACACGGCCCCGCTCGACGCGGTGTACCAGACGTTCGCGGGCAAGGGCTTCGACGTGCGCGAGCTGATCGTGGCCATCGCGCGGAGCGATCCCTTCCGTCACGCCGGCGTTGACCCGGGGAGCGCGCCTTGAGGGCCTCACGCCTCGATCGTCGTCAGTTCCTGCGAGCGATGGGAGTCGGGGCCTCGGCGCTCCCGTTCCTGCCCTTGCTCGACGCCCACGCCGCGCCCTCGTCGCCGCCCCGGCGCGTGGTCTTCTTCTTCAGCTCCAACGGCACGATCCACGAGAGCTGGCTGCCGAAGATGACCGCGGGCAAGCTGGAGCTGAGTCCGATCCTCTCCCCGCTGGAGAAGCTCAAATCGAAGCTGCTCGTCGTCGACGGGCTGAGCCACAAGGTGATCCTGGAGAAGAGCGATCGGTCCGGGCACTCGGCCGGAATGAACACCGCGCTCACCGGCAAGAGCAACAAGATCGTCGATCCGAGCCACCCGCTGCAGAGCATGGCGACGGGGATCTCGCTCGATCAATACCTCGCCGACAGGATCGGGACGACGACCAGGCTCCGATCGATCGAGTGCGGGATCCAGGTCGAGCCCTATGTGAAGGCCTTTGCCGCGCTCTCGTACCGTGGCCGGCTCCAGCCGATCTTGCCGGAGAACAGCCCGTATCGCGTGTTCGATCGCCTCTTCCGGGACCTGCCCGGTCCGGGCGCGCCCGACAGCGCCTCGGCTCACGAGAGCCTCGCCGATCGGCAGCGGGTGCTGGAGGGCGTGTCCAAGGATCTCGAGGCCATCCGGCGGCGTTTACCGCAGTCGGATCGCGTGAAGATGGAGGCCCACCTCGAGGCGGTCCGCGCCATCGAGCACAGCTTGACGACCGGCGCCGATCCCGGCTCCGGGCGCGTGTGCCGCAAGCCCGATCTGGGCCGCCCGATCGACATCTGGGCCAACGACAGCATCCCGGCGATTGCGCGGCTCCAGATCGATCTGGTGGCGATGGCGCTCGCCTGCGACCTGACGCGCGTGGCCACGATCCAGTTCGGCGGCGCCGGGGCGAGCCACCGCTTCACCTGGCTGGGGAAAGAGTTCAAGACCGATCCCGAGCTCCCCTCGGACTGCCACGCCAAGGGCTTTCACGCGCTCGCCCATCGCGAGACCGATCCGGCGTCGCGCGCCAAGCTGGTGAAGATCAACACCTGGTATTCGACGCAGCTCGCGTATTTGCTGGAGAAGCTCGCCTCGATTCCCGAAGGCGCCGGCAGCGTGCTCGACCACACCGCGGTGGTCTGGCTCAACGAGCTGGGCACCGGGGGCACGCACGGCCACAAGCAAACTCCCTGGGTCATCGCCGGCAGCGCCGGGGGCTACTTCAAGACTGGACAGCTCCTGTCGTACCCGGGCGAGCCGCACAATCGGCTGCTCCTGACGCTGTGTCACGCCATGGGCGTCGCCACCGACACCTTCGGCGATCCGGACTATTGCAAGGCCGGTCCGCTCAGCGGCGCGATCCGGTGACGCCGCTGCACGCCGGCGCTCCGCCCAGGATTTCCACGCCGTGGGCGCTGCTCGTCGGATCTGCGCTGCTCGGAGCCTGCCACGGCCAGAGCGCCGATCCTGCCGGGCCGCCGACGTCGTCACTGCCCGTGACCAGCGCAACGTTGCTGTCGACCGCCACTCCCGTTCAGCGGGGGGCCTATCGCTGGATGCCGGCGCCGCCGTAGGAGACGCTCCGCGGGCGGACAAAACGCCTGCTCTCGAAGGGCTAACTCAGCGGCGGAAGAAATCCGCGTCGCCCTCGTGGAGATCCGAGGCCATGACGGCCGTCTCGCAGTCGACCGTCGAGGTGGCCTGGGGCGCTCCGTGCGGGACCATGAGCTGGATCCCCGAGTAGCCCGCCTCGGCGGCGAGATCGGCGAGACTGGCAATCTCTCGCCAGGGCGTCGCCCGGCTCGGAGCGATTTGCACCGCGTCCGGGCTCAACCCCAGGTCCATTGCGCGCAGGAGCTGCTCGTCCTTGCTCTCTCCACCGGGAGGCGGCGGGGGCGCGAGGACCCGATCGCGGATCAGCCGGAGCACGCGCCCGAGCTTCGCGTGATCGTAGGTGCCTTGCGCGCCCGGGGCTGTCGGGCAGGCGCGATCGTCGTCGACCACCAGGCGGCCGCGGACGTTTCGTGACAAAGGTCCCTGTCGCGGAATCGAAGCGCCCTGGATCCGCACCGCGGGACCGTCGGGGCCGAGGGTGATCTCCGGGAGCACGTCGGCGTACGCGCCAACGCGCTCGCGGTACGTGGGCACCTTCAACACGATCTCTCGCTGCCCGCCGGGTGCTTCCACGACGAGGAGCTGCTGATGGTCACTCTGCCCGAGCGTGTAGAGCACCGGCACCACCGCTGCGAACGGGAGATCGCCGTCGATGAGCACGCTTGCCTGGGCCTGCGCAGGATCGGTGGAGTCGACGTCAGCCCGGAGCTTTTCGAGCCCGCGCGCGTGCTCGAGCACGCCGAGGAGCGGGCGAATCGTGAGCTCGCCTTCGCCGTCGAGCACCGAAGGGAGGGGCGCGACGTCGCGCTCGAAGAACCCGAACGGCTGCTCGGCGTCGGGGCTCGCGCGGCGCATCGCCTCCCGGATCGCCGGAGGCCACGCCGCGACCATCGCTGTCCCATCGACGGTGACGCCCGCGGGCGTCACGAGCACGCGTAGCCGGGTGGTGCCCGCCGCGCGCAGCTTGCTCCCAGGGACCGAAGCGAGCTTCACGCGTCGCGCGGCCGCGTCGGCTTCTGCCGCGATCCGCTGCTCGGGCGAAGGGCGGAGCACGCCCCAGGCTCCGGCTCCTGAGAGGAGCAGAGCGATCGGAATCACGAGGTGGCGTCGAAGCACGCGGGCAGCGTAGCGCAGCGGGGCGCTGTGGATTCGCGGGATCGTCGTGCGGGGCGGAGCGCGGTTTCCAGTATCAGGCTCGGAGCACCGTCACCTTCCGGCCAGAGGCCGTCACGGCCTCCTCGAAGCGCGTCCGGTCCTCGACGGGCGCGGCGGCGGCGCGGGCATCGAAGATCACCAGCACCCCGCGGGATAGCTCCAGCGTGGCCAGGTACGCATCGAGCTGCTCCAGCCCGGCGGCCAGCGGATCGCCCTTCCTGTCCCGGTCTCGCCACACCTTCAGCTCGAGCGCCTCGCGCTGCACGGCGCGCCGGCCTCTCCGGTTCTGGTAGGGCCATCGCACCATCAGGTCGATTCGCTTCCTGCCAATGCCGACCTCCCGAGCGATGAACCCACCGCCGTTGACGAGGCGGTGCAGATAGGCCATCAGCACGAGCTGGGGCGCGACCTCGCGGTAGTCGACACTGCCAATCAAGACCTCGCTGTTCTCCCGCCAGAACTCGGCGAAGTCGCGCAGGACCCGGCGCAGATCGAACCTCCCCGAGGCGCGGACGTAGCTGCGCGGATCGGCGTCGATCATGCCCTCCACCGGCGCGGCGAGCACGCGAAGGATCACCTCCTGGTAAATGGGGTTGGCGATCCGCGGCGGCGGCGAAGGCGCCACCAGGCCGAGATCGGTGACGTACTCGAAGTCGGCGTTGAAAAACGGGTTCTTGCGGAGCGTTCCGGCGAGCACCGGGCCGAGGATCCGGCGCACAGGCTTCTCCCGGAGCCTTGCCAGGAGCGAGTCCAGGTGGGTGGCGCGCGCCAGGATCAGTCGCTCTTTGGCGTCGTTGACGTGCGCTGCAGTGATGGGCTCGCCGGGGGGCACCGCGATTTTCTCGACCACCTCCCGGGCCAGGGCGTTGCAGAGCCAGGGCTGGCCCTGGGTCAGCGCCCAGGCGCGCTCGAGGGCCTTCTCGGTGAACACCTGGCCCGTCTCGGCGGTGTGTTGCGCGTACAGCTCGCGCATCTCGGCCTCGGTGAAGCTGATGAGACGCAGCGACTCTTCCTTGATGTTGAAGGGGCTCGACGTGCCGAGTCGCGCCGGGTCCCCGCCACTGGCAGCCTCGTAGCCACGCACATCGCGCATCCCGCAGAGGATCACCGACCAGGCGAAGGCGCCGGGGCGATCGTCGAAGCCGCTGCGGAGCTGGCTCAGGATGGATCGGACGCTCGGGCCCCCGATAGCGTCGATCTCGTCGAAGATCAGGACGAGCGGGCGGGGACAGACCTCGGCCCAGCGGGCGAGCTGGCCCTGGAGAAAACCTCCCGGAGCCACCTCGACGCGCCCCGGAGGCCGGAGCTCCTCGTGCAGCGCGCTGCGGGCGGCGGCTTCAATCGCGGACCAGACGGCTTGCTCCGCGGCCCCGACGTCGTCGGGGAAGACCTGGGCGTTCTGGCAGGAAAAGCGCAGCGCGGCGTAGTGTCCCTCGGCGGTGAGCCGCCGGGCGAGCGCCTTCATCGCCGTGGTCTTGCCCGTCTGCCGCGGGGCGTGGACGACGAAGTACGCCCCCTTGGCGAGGAGCAAATCGAAGCCGACGAGTCGGCGCTCGGCCGGGATCATGTAATGGCGCGCGGGGTCGCACGAGCCGGTGATGTTGAAGAAGCGCACGGACGAGATCTACTCCAGGCGGCGGCCGCCGGGGCGTGAATCGCGCGCGTCGGCGAAGCGACAGTGCCTGTCGCCGTCGTCATCCCACATAGGACTCGTCCTGCTCGATGCGGCTCAGCACCCAGTCGAACTCGCCGGCCGTCACCTTGGCGTTGCAGTGCTCGCAGCTCCCGGCCATCGAGACGACGAGTGGACCGCCGCAGCTGGGGCACACGAGATCGGCCCTGGCGGCGCCGGTGCGGCTCGAGCCCCGGATCAGCGTCCAGTACTCGGTGTAGTAGCGCTCGCGCGTCTTGCTCCCCGAGACGAGCTGGCCAGTCTCGTCGGATACCGTGTAGTCGAGGCCGGAGGCGAAGACGCGCACGGTGATGGCGTCGAAGTACTTGTCGGCGGTGAGCTTGGCCATCTGCACGCCCACGATGCGAGATCGCTCGGTCACGTTGCGGAGCTTCTGCTCTCGATACGTGGTCATCCAGTAGAGCTGCGACTGGAAGAGTGAGTCGCTGACGAACGGGCGAGCGCGCTTCCACTCCCGCTCGGACCAGGCGATCTGGAGCTCGGCGAAGATCACCGCGATCCGGCCTTGAAACGCGGGGAACGCGAAGGCGGGATCGCGCCGCGAGAGATCTTCGAGGCGGCCCTTGGCGTCGGGATCGAGGATCGTCTCGAGATCCGAGCCTTGCTCTTCGGTCTCGCCGGTGAGCTGCGGACCGCGGGCCTCGCGGCTGGTCTCGACCACCGAGGTGACGAGCCAGTCCTGATCCCCGGTGTCGATTGGCTTCTTGCAATACGAGCACACGTTGCCCTGGAGGGCGTCGAGGGGCGCGCCGCAGCACGGGCAACCGAAGGTACGAACCTGCGAGGGAGGCCGCGAGATCGCGTCGCGGCGGCGCATCACCTCCCAGGCCTCCGCGATCCAGTAGCTCTGCTCCGCCCCGTGCGCGTCGACCTCGGTGTAGTTGGCGGTGAAGGCCACGGCGACGCGCACCTCGGGCGCGCTGCGCTCCCGCAGGCCGACGACGCCGGTGATCTCGAACGAGGCGACGACGATGGCCTTGATCTCGGTGAGCTGCGCGCGCTCGGCGAGCACGCCACGCGTGTTTGCCGAGACGTACCCCGCGAGGCTGTCGAGACGGCCACGACCGCGCGCCTCGTGGACCTTCGCGAAGAGCGCATAGAGAAGATCCTCGAAGAGCACGAGCGAGAAATCGGGATCGATCGCGCGCAGCCCCTCCAGGTACGTGCGCATCGCGCGCGCCCGCCCCGGCGGCGACGCGGGCGGCGACGCGCGCGGCGCCGCGAGCGCGGTCGACCACGGATGAAGGCGCGCCTCGTTCTGGTGCTTCACCACGGCGATCACGAGGATCAGGGCCAGCGCCGCGAGCAGGACGAACACCACGACGCCGCTGCCACCGCCGTCGCTGTCGGACGATCCACCGTACGAAGGAGAGTACGAGGGCGACGACGGGTACGAAGGGGACGACGGGGTCGTGGGCGACGACGGTGTCGATGGCCACGAAGGTGTCGAAGGGCGCGACGGTGTGAACGGTGTCGACGGCGGCGACGGCGTCGAGGGCCGCGCCGGCGCCGGGGGAGCGCGGAACGTGCTGCCGCCGCCGGGCCGCGCCGCCAGCGCAGGGAGGGCGCCGAGCGCGATCGTGAGCACCGCGAGGAGCCCGCAGAGTCGGAGCCAGCGCGTGGTCTTCACGAGGCCACGTCCATCGCGTCGGAGAGCTCGTTCTCGTCGTCCTCGCGGCGCGGCAGCGCCGTCTCCAGCGCCGGGCCGAGCGCCTCGACCGCAACGAGAAATTTCGCGAAATCCAGGCTGATTGAGAGGGATTTTTCGATCGTGCGCACCGCCGCGGCGTAGGCGTCGCCGAGGCGCTCGGGATCGACGGCGACGTCGCCCACCACCTCGACGCGGCGCTCGAAGATCGAGACGAACACCAGGATGCCGGTGCGCCCGCGGGTGCGCGCGATCCCGCCGTCGACGAAGGCCGCCCGCGCCGCGGTGCGCACGCTGGTGTCCATCAGCGCGCGCGAGATGAGGAGCCTCCGCAGCGGCGGCGCGTGGGCCGAGAGCACCGCGCCGATCGTGAACGCCGCGAGCACGTCGAGCGGCATGGAGTCGACGGTGAACGGCTGCGGCAAGAACAGCAGCAAGAGCAGCGCCGCGAAGCCGAGCGCCATCCCCGCGAGGTAGTCGGCGTGGCGGTAGTGGCCGGAGATCGGGCGCACCGCGAGGACGATCTCCGCCGACGTGCGCGCCTCGATCGACGCGACGGCGCGGGCCGCCTGTTCCTTTGCGGCGTTGCCGAAGAAGGCTTGCTCGGTGCTGTTCATTGCGAGGGGGAGATTAGCGATCTCCGGCCACGAGGTCGCGCGCACTTTCCCGCCCGCGGGTCGTTCTGCCTCTTCTCGGGCCGACGCCACTGTGTGTACCCTCCTCGCGACGCGCGTGGCGACTGC